>CANGLU010000013.1 GCA_947455025.1 Hyphomicrobiales bacterium | reverse complement strand
GCGTTCAGCCACCTTCTGGTTCTCGCGGAACGTACCGGACTGGGCGAGCAGCTTATCAACAAGCGTGGTTTTGCCGTGGTCGACGTGCGCGATGATGGCGATATTGCGGAGATCCATGGTGGTGCTTTCTCGGATAGGGCTAATTTTGAGCGAAACGAACGGTTTTTAGGGGTTCTTTTTAACGGCAAAGCCCGGCATCGATCAGGAGGCCGGGCAGGGTAGGTGTCTTATTGCGCTGCACATACCCGATTTGAGCGGATAAGGGAAGCGGAAAGGGAAGGTTGCCCGCCGGGCGCCCGCTCGATGAAAAAGCAACAAACGCGCTAGAGCGTCGACGAAGCTTGAAGCTTATGTCTAAATTTGATATCTATTGACATATTCAGTTCAGTCTAGGGAGTTTTGCTTATGGCCAATGTTCATTTGGGTGAACGATTTGAAAATTTCATCGCGGAAGTCATCCGCGAGGGCCGCTATCAGAACGCCAGCGAAGTGGTGCGCGCGGGCCTGCGCCTGCTGGAGGATCGCGAGGCTGAGCGGAAGCAGAATTTTGAGCGATTAAAGGCTGAGATTAACGCGGCGTTTGACGATCCGCGCCCGCCAATTCCTTTGGAGGAGGTAATGGCTGAAATAGAGGCTCGCTACGAGCACGATCTGGAGCTTCAGGCCCGTGCGCTATAGGGTTATCCTCCAGCCTTCCGCACGAGAAGACCTACGTTCGCTCTATGCATTTATTAGGGATGAACAGAAATCACCGAGCAACGCCGTCAATTTTATTCGGCGGATTAACGTATATTGCCAAGGCTTTGCTCAATTCCCGCATCGGGGAATGCAACGCGATGATATCCGCGCCGGGCTTCGCCTCGTTGGATTTGAACGCCGCGTTACGATTGCCTTCACGGTGAGCGAAGAAACTGTTCTAATTGCACGAATACTTTACGGTGGCAGAGACATCGCCGCCCTCTTTGAGGATGAGAGCGGCGGTGTCGAATAGTCTCACATCCCGTGCTTCTTCTTCCGCATGCCAAGTGTCCGCAGGCGCAGCGCATTCAGCTTGATAAAGCCCGCGGCATCACGGTGGTCATAGGCCACAGCGCCTTCTTCAAACGTCACGAGGTCTTGGTCATAGAGCGAATAGGGGCTCTCGCGACCGATCACGATGACATTGCCTTTATAAAGCTTCAGCGTCACGCGACCCGTTACCGCTTCCTGGCTCTTATCGATTAAGGCCTGCAGCATTTCGCGTTCGGGCGAGAACCAGAAGCCATTATAGATAAGCTCGGCATATTTCGGCATCAACTCGTCTTTGAGATGCGCCGCGCCGCGGTCGAGCGTGATCGATTCAATGGCACGATGGGCGGTGAGCAAAATTGTGCCGCCGGGAGTTTCATACATGCCGCGTGATTTCATGCCGACAAAGCGGTTTTCGACAAGGTCCAAGCGACCAATACCGTTCTCTTTACCGAGCGCATTGAGCTTGGCGAGCAGGCTTGCGGGTGACAGCTTCTCGCCATTAATGGCAGTGGCATCGCCTTTGACAAAATCCACGGTGATCGTGGTGACCTTGTCGGGTGCAGCCTCGGGGCCGATGGTGCGGGAATACACGTAATCCGGCACTTCAACCGCCGGATCTTCCAGCACTTTGCCTTCGGATGACGCGTGCAAAAGATTCGCATCAACCGAGAAGGGCGCTTCGCCGCGTTTGTCTTTGGCGATTGGAATTTGATGTTGCTCGGCGAACGCGATCAGCTGTTCGCGCGAGCGCAAATCCCATTCGCGCCATGGCGCGATGATGGTGATGTTCGGGTTCAAGGCGTAATAGCCAAGCTCGAAGCGGACCTGATCATTGCCTTTACCGGTCGCCCCATGGGAGACGGCATCGGCCCCAACCTTCTCGGCAATCTCGATTTGCTTTTTGGCAATCAGCGGACGCGCAATCGAGGTGCCGAGCAAATAGACGCCTTCATAGACGGCATTGGCGCGGAACATCGGGAACACGTAATCCCGGACAAATTCCTCGCGTAGGTCTTCGATGAAGATGTTTTCCGGCTTGATGCCCAAGAGCAACGCCTTGTCGCGCGCCGGTCCCAATTCCTCGCCTTGACCGAGATCGGCCGTAAAAGTGACCACTTCACAGCCATAGGTCGTCTGCAACCATTTGAGGATAATGGAGGTATCAAGACCGCCGGAATAGGCGAGGACGACTTTTTTGACTGATTTCTTGGACATGGCAGCGGCTCTCGGCTGAAAAGTTCTGAATGGCGGCGGACTATAGGGATCGGCGCGTCCGGCGCAAGGGGGCTTTTCGGCGGAGCGATCGTTAAGTTCTTGATAGGCCTCTCTTGCGGCGCATCCTCTCTGTCCGCCATAGTGCAGGAAATTAGAGAAAAAACCTCAGGATGCCGCTCATGCACGCTGCTTTATCCGCCGCTTATGATTCCTCTGTGCCGATTTATGCCGTTC
Organism: Hyphomicrobiales bacterium; assembly: GCA_947455025.1. Lineage (GTDB taxonomy): Bacteria > Pseudomonadota > Alphaproteobacteria > Rhizobiales > Beijerinckiaceae > CAIUPE01. The sequence continues at coordinate 56,575 of CANGLU010000013.1, read as the reverse complement.
ACGCCGATAATTGGCGTGCGGTGGTTTCCGATGTCGCGCCAGAAGCCTCGGAATTTGTCAAAGCGAGTGGATTTGACGGCGAAGCGGGGGCGCATGTGCTCATTCCGGGCCTAGCGGCGCCCGTAAAGGCGGTCTTGTTCGGGGTTGAAAAGCCTAAAGCGACCGATCGCGATCCGTTCCTCGCGGGCAAATTGGCGAGTGTCTTGCCGGCCGGCATTTATCGGCTTGAAGGCGATTTTGGCGATGCAACGCTGGCCACTTTGGCCTTTGTGCTCGGAACCTATCGGTATGAACGCTACAAAGCCAAGCCAAAGGGCGTCACGACAAAACTCGTGCCCCCCGCCAATGTCGATGCTAATCGGGTCTCTCTCATGGCGGAAGCGATTGCCGAGGGGCGCGACCTTATCAATACGCCCGCCAATGATCTCGGCCCCCAAGAAATTGAATTTGCCATCCGCTCTTTGGCCGATCAGTTCGGCGCCAAGATCCATTCTATCGTTGGCGACGATCTACTCACGCAGAATTACCCGATGGTGCACGCGGTCGGCCGCGCTTCCCCTCGTGCGCCGCGTATCATCGATATGGTGTGGGGCGATGAGAAACATCCCAAAATCACGCTGGTTGGAAAAGGTGTGGCTTTCGATACGGGTGGTCTCAACATCAAGCCTGATAATTCCATGCTCTTGATGAAGAAGGATATGGGTGGTGCCGCTGTCGCAATTGCGGCCGCGCGCATGGTCATGGCGTTTGGGTTGAAGATCAGGCTTCGTTTGATTGTTGCCGCCGTTGAAAATTCGATTTCGGGTTCGGCCTTCCGACCGGGCGATGTGCTTGCAAGCCGCAAGGGCATCAGCGTCGAAATCGGCAATACGGATGCCGAAGGCCGTTTAATTTTAGGCGATGCTTTGGCGTTGGCCGATGAGGAAACGCCCGATCTGATTTTGGATTTTGCAACGCTTACGGGTGCAGCGCGGGTGGCCCTTGGCCCTGACCTTCCGCCCTTTTATACGGATGATGATGCGCTCGCGCGTGATATTGCGCATGCGGGCGAGCGGGTGAATGATCCCGTCTGGCGTATGCCACTCTGGAAGCCCTATGCCAAAGGCCTTCAATCCAAAATCGCCGATATAAACCACATCACATCGGGCGGATTTGCGGGTTCGGTAACAGCCGCTCTCTTCCTTCAGCGCTTTGTCGAGAAGGCGAAGGCATGGGCGCATTTCGATGTGTTCTGCTGGGTGCCTGCGGCCAAGAATGGCAGGCCTGAAGGCGGCGATCCGCAAGCCGCTCGTCTCGTCTTTGAATTGCTTGAGAAACGATATGGCCGCTAACGGCCATATCGTATTGTTTTCAAACGCTCACAAATAATAATTGAATTCGCGTTCCGATGGCTCGGCGAAGAGCTCGTTATATTCGCCGATTTTCATCTCGCAATAGGCTTTCAAGAAACGGGCTGGAATAAAGCCTGATAGTTTTTTGGCCTTAGCCAAATCATCAATTGCGGCCAGAAAATGCTTGGCCATTTTATTGGCTCCGGGTGGAGGTGCCATTTCATCGGCGCGCTTGAGATCGACAGGCGCAGTTGCCGTCAGCCTGTTTTGAATGCCGTAATGCAACGCCGATAAAATCGCGGCCAATACTAAATGCGGCGATGCGTCTGCCGATGATGCGCGATGTTCAATCCGCTTCGCCTGCCCTTCGCCTAAGGGCACACGCAGGGCGACCGATCGGTTATTGTGTCCCCAATGCGCATTAACGGGCACAAAATTATGCGGCTTGAACCGACGGAACGATGCAATATTAGGCGCGAACAGTGCAAGCGATTCCGCGAGCATTGCCTGCATGCCGGCTATCGCGTGATACAAGAGCGGCTCGCCTTCTTTGCTACCAAAGAGATTACGCCCGTCTTTGTCGCACAGGCTGACATGGACATGAAGGCCGTTGCCGGGCTGGTCCATATAGGGCTTGCCCATAAAGGTCACATCATGGCCTTGAGAACGCGCCACGCCACGGATCAGCCGTTTCAATAAGACGGCCTGATCCGCTGCAAGAACGGGGTCATTGCCATGTTGTAGATTGATTTCAAATTGGCCTAGGCCATATTCGGCAACCGCTGTTGTTGCGGGGATATGTTGCAGGGCGGCGGCGCGTTCGATCGCTGAAATAAAATCGGCGTATTCTTCAACCGCATCCAGTCCGAGATTCTGCGGTGAATGGGGCGGTGCAGAAGTTCGCTTTAAGCGCGAAGGACGAATGCCCCCCTTCTCGGTGCGCTCGGAATCAATCAGGTAAAATTCAAGCTCACAGGCTACAACAGGGTAGAGCCCCTGCGCGTGAAGGCCGGCTACAACATCGCCGAGAATTTTGCGCGGATCAAACCAAAGCGGCTCATTGGTTTTGGCATCGCGCATGTCGAGCAAACATTGCGCCGTTGGTGAAGAGGCCCATGGCACCGGCACCAATGTGCCCGGAATGGGAAAGCCCACCGCATCGGGGTCGCCATCGGTTGAACCGAGGCCCGCCGCATTATGCCCGTGGCCATGCACATCAAGAAGGGCAGCACAGGCTGAAAATGTAACACCGGAAAAAAACACACGGTCCAAATCTTTGGCCGGTTCGCGCTTGCCATAGACTTGGCTCGAAGCGCCGATCATAAACGTATCGATGAAACGGGTTTCAGGGTGTCCACGCAGAAATTCTTCCCACTCCGTGTGGGGTGCCTTTGCTTCGAATGCCATTTTTTAAAGCTCCAAGAGGATTGATGAGGCCATTATAACGATAATATTACACTTTAGATGCGCTATTCCGCAATCGCATAGATTTTACGCACCCGCTCAGTTGTTTCCCAAAGGCCTTGAAAGCCGCGCGGAATAACAAAGGTGCTGCCTGTTTGAAAGGCAAGTTCGGAGCCGTCATCACCGATGAGCCGTCCGCTTCCGGCAAGGATAACGCATAATTCATCTTCGCTGTAATTGACCCGCAAGGCTCCGACTTCCGAGACCCATTGGCCGACATGGAAGCCTTGTTCGTCATTGGTAAGAGCCACCAGACTGCCCGTCATGGGGGTACCCTTAACGACGCGTTCGCGCGCGATAGGCTCAACAGCGTCGATAGGGGTTTCGAGCGCTAGATTAAAGGGTGCAGTCGTCATCGATCATCTCGTAAGGGTTAGGGCGCGTTGGCCGCCAATCGCTCAGCGCGCTCGCGTTCGACTTCCTGATGTTTTGTAAGCACCGATGCGATGACAACCGCAATGGTCACAACTGCCACCATCAGCGAGCATATGGCGTTGATTTCAGGCTTAACGCCTAACCGCACATCCGAATAGATTTTCATTGGCAGCGTGGTGGCACCCGGTCCCGTTGTGAAGCTCGCGATCACAAGATCATCCAACGAAAGCGTAAAAGCCAACATCCATGCCGAAATGACAGCCGGAAGAATAATCGGCAATGTAATGCGGAAAAAAGTCATAAAGGGCGTACAGCCTAAATCAAGCGCTGCTTCTTCAATCGAGCGATCAAAGCTCGACAGTCGTGATTGCACAACAACCGCCACAAAACACATGGTGAAGGTGATATGGGAAAGCACAATGGTCCAGAACCCGCGATCCATATTCAACGCTACGAACAACAAGAGCAGCGAGAGACCGGTGATCACTTCCGGCATAACAAGGGGTGCGTAGACCATGGCTGAAAACAAGGTCCGGCCATGAAAGCGACCGTGCCTAGCGAGCGCGATGGCCGCCATCGTGCCGAGAATAGTCGCAACGCTCGCCGATAAAACGCCAACCTCCAACGTAATCCATGCCGCATCCAGTAATTGCTGGCTTTCAAACACCGAGCCGTACCATTTGGTGGACCATCCCCCCCAAACCGCAACCGACCTCCCAGCATTGAACGAGTAGATCACCAATAAAACAATCGGCAAATACAGAAATGTAAAACCAAGGGTGAGCGATACGACATTAAAGAGGCTTAGCCGCTTCATCGACCCGCCTCCTGCTGCCGCGCTTCATTGGTTTGGAAGATCATGATAGGGATCATCAAAATAATCAGAAGGGCAATGGCAACCCCCGATGCTGCAGGCCAATCGCGGTTGTTGAAAAACTCTTCCCACATGGTTTTGCCGATCATGATCGTATCCGATCCGCCGAGGAGATCCGGGATCACAAATTCGCCCACGGCTGGAATAAACACCAAAAAACATCCGGCAATGACGCCGGGAAGCGAAAGCGGAAACGTCACGCGCCAAAAGGCACCAATCTGCGTGCAGCCCAAATCCTTCGCAGCTTCAATCAGGCTATCATCCATTTTTTCCAAATTGGAATAAAGCGGCAACACCATGAAGGGAAGATAAGAATAAAGGATGCCAATATAAACGGCGGTATTGGTCGAGAGGATTTGGATGGGCTCGTCAATCACGCCAAGCCAGGTGAGCGCTGAATTTAAAAGTCCCTCTTCCGAGAGAATGGCAATCCACGCATACACGCGGATGAGAAAGCTGGTCCAAAAGGGCAGGATCACCATCATCACCAGCGTTGGCCGCCATGATTTTGGTGCCCGTGCCATGCCGTAAGCAATCGGATAGGCGATAAACAGCATCATCGCGGTCGATGAGCCGGCAATCCAAAGACTGGAGAGATACGAACTTGAATAGATCGAATCCTGAATGAGACGGAGATAATTATCCGTCGTGAGCGAGGCCAATTTATCAAGTGTTTCATCCCAACCATCGATCAGGAAATCGAAGACAGGTGAATAGGGCGGTTGAGCAATTTCAGAGTTCGAAAAAGAAATTTTAAGAACGATGAAAAACGGCACCAGAAAAAAGACGACCATCCATAGATAAGGAATGGCGGTCACCATCCAGCGTCTGTTTTGTGCTTGAAAGGGGTTGGCCATGGGTGCGCCTTACTTTGTCAATACAATGCCGGAATCGGGCGCCCAGGTTAGGAACACTTTATCTTCCCAACTGATCGGGCGCTCCACGACACGGCGGGTATTGGCAATGGAAGCGCGCATGGTACCGCCATTGTCGAGCTTGACATGGTAGACGGAAATATCGCCGACATAACCGATATCCCAAACGGTTCCGGAGGCGGTATTCACCGTCGGGTCATTTGGCGGCTGCAGGTCGATTGATACTTTTTCAGGGCGCACGGCAAACCAAGCTTTGTCCCCAAGCCCTGCCACCGTTTCGCCCGATGCCTCGATGCGACCGCCTGTGACTTCGCTTCCAAGGACGATATGGCCCCGCTCGTTTTTCGTAACGCGTCCTTCGAGGAGATTTATATCGCCGATAAAGTCGGCCACATATTTGGAAACCGGTTGTTCATAAAGCTCGGCGGGCGGCGAGATTTGAACGAATTGCCCGTGGTTCATCACCGCAATCCGGTCGGCCATGGTCATGGCTTCGTCTTGATCATGCGTCACGATCACAAAGGTCATGCCCAGCGCCATTTGCAGATCGAGCAATTCAAACTGTGTTTCTTCACGCAGCTTTTTATCGAGCGCGCCCAAAGGTTCATCCAGCAATAAAACTTTCGGCCGTTTGGCAATCGAGCGCGCAAGCGCCACGCGCTGTCTCTGGCCGCCCGAGAGTTGATGGGGTTTGCGCTTGGCAAATTCTTCGAGCTTGACGAGCTTTAACATCTCCTCAACCCGCGCTGCAATTTCACCCTTCGGCAACCGGTCCATTTCAAGCCCGAACGCGATGTTTTTTTCGACACTCATATGCGGGAAAAGCGCGTAAGATTGAAACATCATATTAACGGGGCGTTTATGGGGCGGGATGCCTGCTAAATCTTCACCCGCGATAGAGATTGAACCGGCAGACGGTGTTTCAAAGCCCGCCAACATGCGCATCAAGGTTGTCTTGCCGCAGCCCGATGGGCCAAGCAGCGCAAAGAACTCCCGCTCATAAATATCAAGAGAGACGCTATTAACAGCGGTAAAACTGCCGAAGGCCTTCGATACATCTCTTATTTGGATGAGCGGAACGGCAGATGAATCGTTCCAAGGCGCAAATTTCCGACGAACAGGTCCAAGGGCTTTGGCAGACATGGATGGGACTTTCTGACGTTTATCATGTATGAAAAAGGCCCGGCAGAGTTAACCGCCGGGCCTTCACTTTAAATCACTTGCGCTTGATTTCGCGCCAGACCTTGGTCGAGTCACGTTGTGACTTTTGATCAAGTGGTAGAACGGTGAAGAGCTTTTTCATTGTATCCGCATCGGGGAAAACACTTTTGTCATCCAAGATCGCTTTGTCGATAAATTGCTGCGAGTCGATATTGCCATTGGCGTAGGAAATGGCATTGGACGCTTTAGCAATTACTTCTGGACGCAAGAGGTAGTTGATGAAGGCGTAGGCCTCCTCAAGGTTCTTGGCATCTTTTGGAATGGCGAGATTGTCATAAAACGTACCAGCGCCTTCTTTGGGAATGCTATAACCAATTTCGACCTTCTTCTTAGGGTCTTTCTGCGTCTTGTTTTTCTCTGCCGCGCGGCTTGCCGCCTGTTTGATATCGCCCGACCAGCCGATCACCAAGCAAACATCGCCATTGGCGAGCGCATTGATATATTCGGACGAATGGAACTTCTTCACAAAAGGACGAACCTTTTTAAGAAGCTCTTCGGCGGCGGTGAAATCATCGGGATTGCGGGAGTTCGGATCCTTGCCCAGATAGTTGAGTGCTGCCGGAATGATTTCATCTGGCGCATCAAGGAACATGACACCGCAATCCTTGAATTTGGAAATCACATCGGGATCAAACACAAGCTTCCAGCTATCCAGGGGAGCATCCGGCATGCGTTCTTTAATCTTGGCCACATTGTAGCCGATGCCCGTGGTGCCCCACATATAATTGACGGCATATTGATTGCCCGGGTCGAAGCTTGCGAGCCTGGTTGCTACTTCTGGCCAGACATGTGTCAGGTTTGGCAGTTTAGATTTATCGAGCTTGATGAAAACGCCCGCCCCAATCTGCCGCCCAAGGAAATTGGACGACGGCACAACGACATCATAGCCCGTCTTGCCCGCCAATAATTTGGTTTCCAGCAATTCATTGGAGTCGAACACGTCGTATTTAACCGTAATGCCGGTTTCTTTGGTAAAATCCTCCAAAATGGCGGGGTCGATGTAATCCGACCAATTATACACATTAACCACTCGGTTTTCGGCCATGGCCGGCAATGAAAGCGCGCCCAATACGGCGGCGGCCATTGTCCACAATCCGATTTTATATGTCTGTTTCATCCGATTTCTCCGTCGTCAACCGAGGGCAGAAGTGCGCCGCTCTTGTTTTTTAAAGCATTTCACCAATGCAGGCTTCAAGTGTTAAAGCACGATTGCCCCATCTGAAAAGCCCCATACACGATGTAATTTGAGGCAGGCTTGCCCGGCGGTGGGCCGTATTCGTTTCGATGTGGGGCTGTGCCAAATGGCGAAATCTGTCATACTGGATGAATTATAGCGGCATATTAAGCCGTGAATGGATAATAGGGTCGCCTCTTTAGCCCATAAATTGGGTTAAGACGCGATGGTTGGAATGGATTATGGCGAAAAAGAAAGTTTCAAAATCCCCCGTACGCGGGGCCGATAATATGGCGACAGCCTCTCAATGGCTTGAGTCGAGAGGGTTAGAGGATATTGAATGCATCGTCCCCGATATGGCAGGCGTTGCACGCGGCAAAATGATGCCCGCCTCCAAATTTGTCGATGCGCCACGGATGTCCTTGCCCGGCTCCATTTTTCTTCAGACGATTACGGGCGATTATCCCTCCGATGACGAGGAATTTCCCTATGATGCAGCCGATGGTGATATCCATCTCGAGCCTGATTTTTCGACCCTTTCGGTCGTGCCTTGGGCGTCAGATCCTACCGCGCAAGTGATCCATGATGCCTTCCAGCAAGACGGGCGTCCGGTTGAAATAGCGCCGCGCCAATTGCTCCGCCGCATTATCGACCTTTATCGCCACAAGGGATGGAAGGCGACGGTTGCACCAGAGCTTGAGTTCTACTTTGTCGAGCGTAACCAGGATCCGGATTATCCGCTAAAGCCGCCCGTTGGGCGTTCTGGTCGGGCCGAGACGGGGCGGCAATCCTATTCCATGGCCGCCGTCAACGAATTCGATGATTTGTTCGACGATATTTATGATTTTTCCGAAGCCCAAGGCCTTGAGATCGATACGCTGATCCATGAAGAGGGTGCGGCGCAAATGGAAATCAATTTGCGCCATGGCGATCCTTTGGCGCTCGCTGACCAAGTGTTTTTGTTCAAGCGCACCATCCGTGAAGCCGCACTCAAGCATAATATGTATGCGACCTTTATGGCGAAGCCCATTGCCAATGAGCCGGGTTCGGCGATGCATATTCACCAGTCGATTGTGGATACCAAGACGGGGAAAAATATTTTCTCCGATAAAGAAGGCAAACCGACGCCGGAATTCTTTTCCTTCATCGCCGGGCAGCAACGCTATTTGCCGCATGTCATGTGCATCATGGCGCCTTATGTAAATTCCTATCGCCGCTTGGTGCGTAAATCCGTGGCGCCCATCAATGTCCATTGGGGCTATGATAACCGCACCGTCGGCTTGCGCGTGCCCAATTCCGGACCAGAAGCGCGCCGCGTTGAAAACCGGATCCCGTCATCGGACGCCAATCCCTATCTCGCCATCGCCGCATCATTGGCATGCGGCTATCTCGGCATGACCGAGGGGCTTGCGCCGTCCGAACCGATTGAGGGGTCGGCCTATGATTTACCTTTCGGCCTGCCGCGCGGCCTGTTGGAAGCGGTGCAGCTCTTCGAGGACTGCGAAGAACTCGCTGATATTTTTGGCAAAGGCTTCGTGGCCACCTATGGCGCTATTAAGCGTGCCGAATTTGAAACCTATATGGGCGTCATCAGCCCGTGGGAGCGGGAATATCTGCTCTTGAACGTTTAATCACATTTCATCACACGCAGGGATCATCATGGCTTCATCCAATCTCTATCCAACGGCTGAATTGCGCGCGGCAGATTCGCGGCATTATTTGCATCCATTCACCGATTTTAAAGCGCTCGCTGCCGAGGGTAGTCGGGTGATGGTGCGGGGCGAGGGTGTTTGGATCGAGGATTCGGATGGTAATCGCTATCTTGACGGCATGGCGGGACTTTGGTGCACCAATGTCGGGTATGGCCAAACCGCCATTGCCGATGCCGTGCATGAGCAGATGAAGGAATTGGCCTTTTATAATTCCTTTTTTAAAACCTCCAATGCGCCTGCCATTCGTCTGGCCGAGAAACTCGCACAGCTTGCGCCCGCGCATGTCAATCATGTCTTTTTTTGCGGCTCGGGATCGGAAGCCAATGACACGGTCGTGCGATTGGTGCGGCATTATTGGGCGCTCAAGGGCAAGCCCACAAAAGACATCATCATCGCGCGGCACAATGCCTATCACGGCTCGACGATGGCGGGTGCCTCGCTAGGCGGAATGAAGCCGATGCACAGCCAAGGCGGTATGCCAATTCCGGGCATTGTCCATATTCCGCAACCCTATTGGTTTGGTGAAGGTGGCGATATGACCCCTGCCGAATTTGGCGTATGGGCCGCCCAACAATTGGAAAAGAAAATCGAAGAGCTTGGCGAGAACCGCGTTGCCGCTTTCATCGCCGAGCCTATTCAGGGCGCAGGTGGCGTGATTATTCCGCCCGAAACCTATTGGCCGGAAATCAAACGCATTTGCGAAAAATACGATATTTTGCTCGTAGCCGACGAAGTGATTTGTGGCTTCGGACGGACGGGCCGCTGGTTCGGTTCTGACTATTACGGCATCAAGCCTGATCTGATGTCAATCGCGAAGGGACTTACCTCCGGCTATCTGCCAATGGGCGGTGTGATGGTATCGGATCGCGTGGCCGATGTTATTATCGGGATCGGTGAAGAGTTCTATCACGGCTATACCTATTCGGGTCACCCGAGCTGCGCGGCGGCTGCACTTGCGAATTTAAAAATCATCGAGGAGCAAGGTCTCGTTGATCGGGTTGCCGATGATATCGGGCCCTATTTCCAAAAGCAGTGGTTGGCGCTTGGTGAGCATCCGCTTGTCGGCGAAGCTCGAATGGTGGGGCTTATTGGTGCCTTAGAATTGGTGCCGAATAAGCCGTCGCGGTCGGAAAAATTCGCCAATACAGGCAATGTCGGAACGCTCTGCCGCGATATATCCTTCAACAATGGCCTCATCATGCGCGCGACTCGCGACAGCATGATCATTTCACCACCTTTGGTGATCACGCACGCCGAAGCCGATGAGCTGATCAAGCGGGCCACCAAGACATTGGATGAGACCTATAGCGCGCTTAAAAAGGACGGCAGGGTTCACTGATCCAATGCTAAAGCCAGAAGGCCATGCGCCCTCCTATTATGCCGCGACCGCGCATAGCCTTGAAGCCTTTCCGCGGTTAGATGGCGATGCGACAGCGGATGTCTGTATCATCGGTGGCGGCTATACGGGGTTATCTGCCGCGCTGCATCTTTCCGAGCGTGGGCGTTCTGTCATTCTGATTGAAGCCAATCGCATCGGGTGGGGTGCCTCGGGGCGAAACGGTGGTCAGCTTCACTCGGCACAACGGCGTGAACAATCAACGCTCGAAAGCTGGTTTGGCAAATCCGACGCGCATCGCCTGTTTGATCTCGGCGAAGAAGCGAAGGGTTTGGTCAAAAGCTTGATCGAGAAACACGCGATATCGTGCGATTGGCAAAATGGCTTGATCCACGCGATCCATAAAGAGCGTTATCTCGACGATATGCGGCAAGAGGTCGAGCTGCTTCGTAAGGATTATGGCGTCGACGACATCACAGTTTTATCGCGCGACGAGATTACAGCAAGCCTTGGCACGTCGGGCTATTATGGCGGCTGGCGGGAACAATCGGCGGGCCATCTGCATCCCCTTAATTATGCCCTGGGATTAGCACGCGCCGCAAAAGCAGCTGGTGCCAAGCTGTATGAAGGCACCCGCGCCCTTCGCATTACCGAGGGCGCTAAGCCACGTGTTGAAACAGCAACCGGAACGATTACGGCGGATAGCATTATTCTGGCCTGTAACGGCTATATGCACGGGCTAGATCCCACGACAGAAGCCCGAGTGATGCCGCTACATAATTTTATTCTCGCAACCGAGCCGTTAGGGGATAAGGCAACTAAATTGATACCCGGTCGCGAAGCCGCGGCTGATTCACGCTTCGTCGTTTATTATTGGCGCCTCTCCGCTGATAACCGAATGATCTTTGGTGGTGGCGAAACCTATGGCCGTCATTTTCCATCGGACATCAAAGGCTTTGTGCGCAAGCATCTCTTAAAGCTTTACCCGCAGCTTTCCGATGTGCGCATCGATTATGGCTGGGGCGGCACATTGGCCGTAACCGTCAAACGCTTGCCCTTTATGCGCCGCTTGCGACCAGGCCTTTATACGTCCGGCGGCTATTCGGGGCAGGGTGTCGGTACAGCGACGATGTCTGGAACATTATTGGCCGAGGCCATTTGCGGCGAACAAGACCGATTTGACGTGTTCGCGCGCCTACCGGCTTCGGCATTTCCGGGCGGCACGCTCTTGCGCTACCCGTCTATGGTGCTGGCGATGACGTGGTATGCCTTGCGGGACAGGTTGTGATTAAAAAGATCGGGATTTCTTAGCCGCCAATCCCTGCAAATAATGCTGGATCACGGTCGAAGCGGAAATCGCCGTAATATCCGCATGATCATAGGCCGGTGCGACTTCCACAACATCCATGCCGCGCCAATCGAGAGTTGCGATCTTGTCGATCGTCATCAGCACTTGCGCCGAGGATAGGCCACCCGAGACGGGTGTTCCAGTACCGGGCGCAAAAGCAGGATCCAGCACATCAATATCGACGGTGAGATAGGCCGCTTTATCTCCCACGCGACGATGAATGGCATCGGCGATTGCCTTCGGCCCCATTTCAATGGCCGTATAGGAATCAATAATTTCAATCCCGCACGTCTCCGGCGCAATCGTTCGAATGCCGATCTGAATGGAATGAGTCGTATCGATCAGCCCTTCTTTAACCGCGCGGGTAACAAAATTACCATGCGATAAGGCAACACCATCATCATGCCACGTGTCTTGATGCGCATCGAATTGCACCAAAGCGAGCGGGCCGTGTTTGGCCACATGAGCGCGCAACAATGGCAGCGTAATAAAATGATCGCCGCCCATCGTTATGAGATGCGCACCCGATGCGATAATGGTTTTAGCGTCTGCCTCAATTGCGCCCGGCACAAGGTCAAGCCGCGCATGATTGATCGCGCAATCGCCCCAATCGATAACGGTTAGTTTTTCGAACGGATCTTTACCCGACGGATATTGTGGATCGCCATCAAAGATTGCCGACGCACGACGAATGGCCTGCGCGCCAAACCGCGCGCCCGGACGGTTTGATGTCGCGCAATCGAAAGGCACGCCCCACACGACAGCATCAACGCCTTGAAGGTCGCGTGAATAGCGGCGGCGCATGAAGGACAATGCCCCCGAAAAGGTTGGCTCTGCCGCGCCACCCAAGAGAGTGCCACGAAAGGCGTTATCCGTCACAAAAGGGTGGTGCGGGTCGGCCATTAATCCTGCTCAGCCCATTCGACTTGCGTCAGATCATTGACGGGGATCGGTGCATTCTCCCACAAGCCTTTAAGCTTGGCATTCCATACGCCGCTTTTGGGCAACAGAAAGAGAAACACGTTAACGCAATCATCTGCCAAAATCTTTTGCGCTTTGCCGATCAACTCCAGACGTTTGGTTTCGTCAGAGGTTGCAGCCAATTCCGTGATGACAGCCTTATACGCGTCGCTGTGATAATCGAAATAATAATCATCCCGCGCATAAATATCGAGATCCATCGGCTCGACATGCGAGATGATGGTGAGATCATAATTTTTGGCTTTGAAGACATCTGACAGCCATTGCGCCCATTCAACGGGCACAATCTCAACGGTAACCCCAATCGCCTTTAATTGCTGCGCGATAATTTCGCCGCCACGGCGGGCATATTCAGGCGGTGGCAATACCAAGCGCAATTTGAGGTCCGTCACGCCTGCTTCGCGCAGCAGCGCTTTGGAGTGATAGGGATCATACGCATATTGTCCTGTCAGATCGACATAGCCGGGATCGGTCGGCGCGTAATGAGAGCCGATGGGTTGGCCAATGCCAAACATCGCGCCATCAATCACCGCTTTGCGATCAACGGCATAGGCCAGCGCTTGCCGGACACGCACATCATCAAAGGGCTTCTTACCATTGTTGATGGCCATAATCGTTTTGCCCTCGGTGTTACCAATAACCACCGAGAAACGTTTATCGGCGCGGAACTGATCGAGGTTTTCAGGGGCCGGATAAATCGGGAAGGCATCGATATCATTGGCGAGCAATCCGGCATAAGCTGCTGAAGGGTCGCTTACAAATTTAAATGTCACCTTCTCCAGTTTAACAGGCGTGCCCCAATAGGCCTCATTCCGAACAAGCTCGAGGCTTGAACCTTTCATCCACGATGAAAATTTAAACGGTCCCGTTCCAATCGGATTGGTTTTATTCGCCTCTGCTGAGGAAGGGGCCACCATCACAGCCGCAGGCCAGCCGAGATTGAAAAGGAAAGCACCCGTCGAACGCTTGAGCATAATCACGAGCGTTAATGCGTCAGGGATCGTGATCGTCTCGATAGGCTCAAAAAGCCCCTTTTGCGGGTTGACGCTGTCTGGCCCCCGCGCACGGTCAAGCGATGCTTTGGCGGTAAACGCGTTAAATGGCGAACCATCGTGATACTGGACGCCCTTATGGAGATGGAAAGTATATACTTTGCCATCCTCTGAAATCTCCCAGCTGGAAGCCAGTGCCGGTTGCACCTTGCCCGAGCGGTCAATGCGCGTCAGGCCTTCAAAAATATTGGCATAGCCGATTTCACCAATTGCGGCGGCGGCACCTGCTGTCGGATCGAGATGCGGGGGCTCCAACCGGACGCCAATATTCAAGTCGGTACGAGGGGCTGCATGGGCCATTCTCAGATCGCTTGCGACGAGCCCGACCAAGGCGATAAGGGTGCTTAAGAAATACCGCAAAACCATTGCTAATTGATCCAGTTAGAAGAGGTTAGTGCCTGATTTTGAGGCATTTAGGCATAGAGTGGATGAAAAGCAAATGCCCACTATGGAATGATGGGTGGGGCTTGAGGCTCGCTCGCCACAACAACGCCAGGGTTCATGGTGGCTTTTGGGTCCATCATGGCCTTGAGCCGCCGCATGATCATCATCGCCGTTTCGGGCTTTCGGGAAAGGATCGCGTCCCGTTTGGCACGGCCCACACCATGTTCCGCGCTGATCGAACCGTTCAGCGCGTCCACCTCGGCGAATAGGCGTTCAAACAGAAGCGGGGAAAGCTCCTTGGCCTTCTCGCGCGGCACAACAAAATTCATGTGCAGATTGCCATCGCCAATATGGCCGAAGGGAAGAAGGGCAACATCTGCCCCATAGTCTGGCGTCCATGCTTCACACCGCGCGACAAGTGCCGGAATATCGGCAATGGCCACCGTCACATCGCTTCGAACCACATAGCCGATTTTGCTGGTGGCTTCGCTTTGGCCTTCACGGATTCGCCACATCATCTGGCGCTGGGTTTCGTTCTCGGCAATGGTGCCGTCCAAAACACGACCTTCTTCAAACAGCGTCGCGATCGCGGCCTCGGCTCGCTCCCGCAGACCTTCGGTAAAGGTCCAGGCGATTTCAATCAGTACATGCCAAGGATAGGGCTTGTCGACGGGACGCCTTACACCCGGAAGATGGTTACAGGCGGCTTCAACGCCATAAGAGCTAACCAGCTCGAAGGATGAGATCAGATCGCCGAAGACGCCGCGTAAATGGCGGAACAAGGAAACGGCATCTTCCGTGCGATCAACCGCAAGCCATAACGTCACGCGCTCACGGGCGGGCGCGACCAACCTCAGCGTTGCGGCGGTCACGATACCAAGCGTGCCTTCGGAACCGATGAAAAGCTGCTTTAAATCATAGCCCGTATTATCTTTGCGGAGCGGCTTTAGGAGATCGAGCATTTGGCCATCGGGTAGCACGACTTCAAGGCCTAAAACGAGATCGCGCGTCATGCCATATCGCAATACATTCACGCCGCCGGCATTGGTCGCAATATTGCCGCCGATGCGGCACGATCCTTCCGCACCAAGGACAAGCGGAAACAATCGATCCATCTCTTCGGCGGCCTTTTGTACATCGGCCAAAATGACGCCTGCTTCAACCGTAATATAATCGCCCGCTTCATCAATCGCGCGGATGCGGTTTAACCGCTGCAACGACAAAACCACTTCTTGCCCCGAGCCGTCGGGGATGCCGCCATTCACAAGACCCGTATTGCCACCTTGCGGAACGATGGCAATGCCAAAGCGTGCAGCAAGCGAAACGAGGTTTGCGACTTCAGCCGTTGTTGCAGGCTTAACGACAAGGGCCGCTTTGCCCGAATATTGTTTCCAGAAATCAATTTCAAAAGGCGCCATATCGGCACCGGACAACACATGCTGGCTTCCGATCAAATCCGCGGCCTGTTTGGCAAAAGCGGCAAAATCAGCGTCGGAAACCTGCGTCATGGCGGTTATATCCTATTCGCTGTTACGCGAGCTTGTTTAAAACACGATTGGCGATCGCCAGCGATGAGGTAAGCCCCGGACTTTCAATCCCGAATAAATTGATGAGCCCCGGTACGCCATGGGCTTCGGGTCCATCAATCCGGAAATCGGGGGCCGGATCATTCGGGCCTGAAATTTTGGGACGGATGCCCGAATAGGCCGGAATGAGGGAATGTTCCGGCAAGCCCGGCCAATAGCGTTTGATGGCTTCGTCAAAGCCTTCGCTACGCGCGGGGTCCACTTCGTAATCGAGCGTCTCAACCCATTCGACATCAGGGCCGAACCGCGCTTGTCCACCAAGGTCAAGCGTCAAATGCACGCCCAACCCATGCGTATGCGGTGCCGGATAAATCAGATGCGAAAATGGCGCACGCCCGCGCAGAGAAAAATAATTGCCCTTCGCATAGAGCGTTTCCGGAACATGCGCGGAAGCGAGCCCCTCCATGGCCTTGGCCGCGTGGGACGCATGTAAACCTGCGGCATTGATCAAGATCGAGGTTGATAGCCGAACCGGATCGGCGCCGCCCGCCTCGACAAAGATCGCATTGCCGCCAAGCTCGGCTCGCACAAACGGCGTATGAAAGGCAAAGGCTGCACCATGGGCCTCGGCATCGCCTTGCAAGGACAACATGAAGGCATGGCTATCCAGAATTCCCGTGGAGGGTGAAATCAATGCGCCAACCGTTGCAAGCGCGGGCTCAAGCCGCTTGGCTTCCTCCGCTGAAATCATAACAAGATCGTCGACCCCGTTGGCGCGCCCTTTTTTCTCAAGGGCTGCAATTGCGTTGAGCTCCGCCTCATCGCATGCAACGATCAGTTTGCCGCACCGGCGATAGGGCACATTGTGGCTGTCGCACCAAGCATAAAGCGCGTGCCGGCCCTCGACGCAAAGCGCGGCTTTGAGGCTGCCTTCAGAGTAATATATGCCCGCGTGGATCACTTCGGAATTGCGCGAGGACGTTTCGGTGCCGATGCCTTCGGCTGCTTCGAGCACAATGACCGAACGGCCAGTCCGTGCCACGGCACTGGCAATGGCAAGGCCTACAACGCCCGCTCCGATGATTATCGCGTCAATATCTGGCATGGCTAATTTTGTTTGATGTTTATGAGGGGGCAGCCTAATTCAGTTGCGCTTTCGGCCATTTTTACATCAAAGGTCGCAAGGGTCGTGCCGATCCGCATGGCAGCCGCAATATGAATAGCGTCTTGCAGGCGCAGGTTTAAGTCAAGGCGACGGATAAAACGGGCGGCGTCAGTAATGTCGGCTGATTGTATTGTCATAAGATTGGCAAATTGCATCGTCCATTCATCCAGCCGATTAAACGCTTGTTGGGCCTCTTCTTTCGTCAATTCCAACATGCGCACGCGCCGCGCAATAACCGAAGCACATTCGGCTAAGGCCAAATCGCTCACAAAAACCAATAATGGATCGATCGACAACACGGCTTCAGCACGGTCCGATAAGGGATCAGTGGTTATGAGGCCGATGATAACATTAGCGTCAAGGTAAACCTCAGTGACGCTCATTTTCGTCCCGTAATTGGCTTACCACAGTTGCGGCATCTAAAGTGGGCATGATACGGCCCACACGACCACTCTTTAGCCATTCGATACTATCACGGGTTATCCGCTTTAGAGGCTTTTGGAGTGGTTTAATTTCAACCACCGGCTGACCATGCCGCGTGACAATAACTTCCTCGCCCGCAAGCGCACGGTCGATCACTTCCGAAAGATTATTGCGCGTTTCCGCTATACTGAAAGCTGCCATAGAGTGTTTATAGCCATTCAATGGCTATATTTCAATCTGTTTTATACCGCCGCCAGAATTGGTACCCGTCCGACCCTTGCACGATCACCGCATTAAGGTGAAAGTGTAGCGTGTTCTTAACCACCCACGTTTTGGAATAATCCGATCATGTCTTTATCCCTTTTCGACCTTTCGGGCCGCATCGCCCTTGTTACCGGCTCTAGCCAGGGCATTGGCCTTGCGATGGCGGCGGGCATGGCGCGCGCAGGCGCTCATATCGTTCTGAACGGGCGCGATCAAGGCAAGCTCACCAAGGCGGCGGATGCGCTGAGGGCGGAGGGTATGCCGGTCTCCGAAAGCGCGTTTGATGTGACCGATTCAGCCGCCGTTGAGGCGGCCATTGCCGATATCGAGGCCAAGACGGGCCCCATCGACATCTTGATCAACAATGCGGGCAAGCAGCACCGTGGCCCCGCTGAAACCTTTGAAGATGAGCATTGGCGGGATCTTTTCCGCACCAATGTCGAGAGCACCTTCTTCGCGGCCCGCTCCGTTGGCCGGCGCATGATCGAGCGTAAACGCGGCAAGATTATCAATATTGGGTCGGTCCAAAGCGAATTGGGTAGGCCGACGATCGTGCCTTATACGGCGACCAAGGGTGCGGTGAAGATGATGACCAAGGGGCTCGCAACCGAGTGGGCCAAGCACAATATTCAGGTCAATGCGATCGCGCCGGGTTATTTTGTGACCGAGCTCAACAAAGCGCTCGTAGAGAACCCGGAGTTCTCGGACTGGCTGTGCAAGCGCACGCCTGCAGGCCGATGGGGCGATGTCGAAGAGCTGGTCGGTGCGGCCATTTTCCTGTCCTCACAGGCCTCGAATTTTGTCAATGGCCATATTCTCATGGTTGATGGTGGCTTGACCGCAAGCGTTTAGCCTTGCGAGTATCACAACAAGCAGGCATGACAGCTCGCAATTATAACGCACTTGGGAGGAAGAAATGAGCAAACCTTATGACGATATTCTGCCAACGCCTTTTGAAGTCTTGGACCCACGCGGTGCCGGGCTTTTCAATGGCACGGCCAAGCTGGATCGCCTGTATGTCGGCGGCTGCCGTTGGGCGGAAGGTCCTGCCTATTTCCCCGCTGGCCGCTATTTGGTCTGGTCAGATATCCCGAATAACCGCATGATGCGGTATGACGAAACCGATGGCAGCGTTTCGGTTTTCCGTTCGCCCTCGCAATATACCAATGGCCATACGGTTGATCGTCAGGGTCGTTTGGTCAGCTGCGAGCATGGTGGCCGCCGCGTTTCACGTACCGAGTTTGATGGAACCGTAACAACCTTAGCCGATACGTTTGAAGGCAAGCGCTTCAATTCTCCAAACGACCTTGTCGTCAAATCGGATGAGTCGATTTGGTTTACCGATCCCGCCTATGGCATCGACTGGGATTATGAAGGCCACCGTTCGAAAAGCGAGATCGGCGGATGCCATGTTTACCGGATCGACGGAAAGTCTGGGAAAATTACCCGTGTGGCGGATGATTTTGAGCGTCCGAACGGGCTCGCTTTTTCACCCGATGAAAAGAAACTGTACATTGCGGATACCGGCGCAACCCATGTTGAAAATGGCCCGCGCCATATTCGCGTGTTCGATGTGGATGGCGATAAGCTGAAGAATGGCCGGTTGTTTGCAACCTGCACCCACGGCTTGTTCGATGGCTTCCGAATTGACGAAGACGGTCGCATTTGGACATCGGCGGGCGATGGCGTCCATGTTTACGATCCGGATGGCACCTTGATTGCCAAGGTGCATGTGCCTGAAGTGGTCGCCAATGTTTGCTTCGGTGGGCCAGCGCGCAACCGACTTTATATCTGCGGCACGACATCGCTTTATGCCTATTACGTCTTAGTGCGCGGCGATAAAACGTTCTGATCATTCATACAACCCAACAAGGCCGGATGAACATCGTGTTCGTCCGGCCTTTTTGATGCCTGCTTTATTGCGGGTGTGGGTGTTGCACGGTTGATGTCCCAATTAAGCGGTAGAGAGGGCAAAATCCGACAGCTGCCGTTGCCAGTGGCACGATGCCAATCCAACCAACCCAGTTCCAACCCGTTTCAGGGAATCCGAATGGGATCGCATAAGCAATGAGCGCGATGCCAATCAGGGCTCGTATGGCGCGATCAAGGGGACCAATATTGGTATTCATGGAGCATGCTCCTTTTCTTATCCGCCCGCTCAAATGGCGAGCCCGATCAAACGACCACGTTCTCCCGCAGCGGGCGATGATCTAGGTCAATGAACCGCGCGGCTTAGCCTTAATCCGGCAAACAAAACAATCGTGTAGAGTGAGCCCCCGAAAAGGCCCAAAACGGCGACATAGAGCGCAGGTGCCAAAGCGCCCAAGGGCAGGGTGAGAATATGCGCTGGCGGCATGAGAAAGGGGGTTGCTGCGGCCAAACCAAGCGATGCAACGGCCACCACCACTGCATTCCGGAAAAATCCTTGATCGAAAACCATCCAGCCCTTCCGAACGGCCAAAAAGACAAGAATACCGCCATTGATCCACGCCCCAATGGCGGTTGCAAAGGCCAGACCCGGTGCGCCGTAATGGCGGTATAGCGCCAATTTGAGCGCGACATTCACGCCGATCCCGAGGAAGGCGGCGATCAATGGCGTCATTGTATCCTGACGCGCATGAAAGCTTGAGACAAAGGAGCGGATCATAACAATTGGCAAGATACCAACAGCATAGGCTGCAAGAACGGAAGCGGATGCACTAGCATCGGCGAGGGTAAAATGACCCCGCATGAAAACGCCTTGCATTATCTCGCTGGGGATCATCAAGAAGGCGACCAGAAACGGTGCCGTTAGCATCAGCGAGAGCGACATCGAGCGGCTTTGCGCCGAATGCGCTTTCTCATGCGCTTGATTGGCGAGATGTTTGCTCATTTCGGGCAAGAGAACCGTTCCGGCTGCAATGCCGATCAATCCAACGGGCAGTTGATAAAGCCGGTCAGCATAGGAAATTGCCGATACAGATCCGGTTGGCAGTAAAGAGGCGATAATCGTATCCGCAAAAATCGCGATCTGAACACCAGCAGACCCGATAACGGCAGGGCCTAGCGCGCGGAAAAACCGTCCCATAGCGGGCGTCAGCGTTGGCCATTCAAAGCGCGGCAACAGATTATATTTATGCGCCTCATACCCCACGAGCACCAACTGCAAAACACCTGAAACCGTAATGCCCCATGCCGCCGCATGCGAAGCTGAAGGGAACATAAAGGCCAAATAGAGGGCCGCTAAAATCGCAAGATTAAGCAAAACAGGCGCGCCTGCAGCAATCGCAAATCGGTTATGCGCGTTTAAAATGCCTGAAAACAAAGTGACGATGGAAATGAATAAAAGATAGGGAAAGGTAATGCGTGTTAGCGTAACCGCGAGCGCATATTTTTCCGGTTCATCAGAAAAGCCGGGTGCCAATACATCAATCACCATAGGCATTTGCCACATCGCAATCGCGCAAAGTGGCACCAAGACGGCTGTCAGCAGCGTCAGAATACGACCGGAGAAACGCACCGCCGCCGAACGGTCAGCCTCGCTGATTTCACGCGCATAAGAGGGCACAAAGGCCGAGTTAAACGCGCCCTCGCCAAAGATGGCACGAAAATGATTGGGCAAGCGTTGCGCGACGAAATAAGCATCGGCTGCCAAGCCAGAACCGAGCATGGAGGCGATGGCCACATCGCGCAAAAACCCCGTTAACCGCGAGAGAAGGGTAAAGCCGCTAACGGAAGCAAATTTTCGAAACATCAGGCCTTGCTTGCCGGTTTGGGTTGGCGTGATGAAGCCCTTTTGGGCTTTGAAACTTCAAAGCCGATGGTTTGTCCGACGATATAGAGCGGGCGGCGCTTCACCTCGGCAAAAATACGCCCAATATATTCGCCGATAATGCCGAGCGAGAGCAATTGGATACCGGCAAAAAACGTGATCGAGACCAGAAGCGTCGCATAGCCCGGAACATCGGATCCATAGACCAAGGTGCTCACAACAACTTGCAACGCCATGAGAAGCGCCAAGCCTGAAACAAAAGCACCAATATAAGTCCAAAGCCGTAGAGGCACGGTTGAAAAGGATGTGATGCCATCCAGCGCAAAGCTCAAAAGGCGGCGCGTGCTGAATTTTGAAGAGCCCTGCGCCCGATCAGCGACGTCAAACGGCACACCGATCGATTTGAAACCAATCCACGCATAAAGCCCTTTTGAAAAGCGCGCCCGCTCCCCCATGGACCGAAGGGCATTCACTGCATTGCGGTCGAGAAGGCGAAAATCGCCCGCACCATCGGGCAAAGGCGTTTCACCAAAAGCGGCAAAAGCGTGGTAGAAGACATAAGTGAATAAACGACGCGCCAAGCCATCCGTGTGACGGTCCACGCGTTGACCGTAAATCACCTCATAGCCTTCGCGCCATAACGCCATAAACCGCCCGATCATTTCGGGGGGATGCTGCAAATCGGCATCCATGATCACCACCGCGTCGCCACGCGCGGCATCAAGGCCGGCGGCAATCGCGATTTCTTTGCCGAAATTACGGCTGAACGATACGCCGCGGACCCGTTTATCCTTTTGATGCGCGGCCATCATCCAAGCCAGCGTATCATCGGACGAGCCGTCATCGACGAAAATCAATTCCCAATCCTCCGAAATGCCATCCAATACCGGAATGACGCGATCAATCAGCGGGCCCAAATTGCGGCCTTCATTGAAAGCGGGGATAACAAGCGACAATTCGCAGGGATTTTCGATTTCGCGATCAGAAGTCTGTGTTAAGAACGGCACGTCATTGTTCCCTGGTAACGGTCTGGCTTTCGGCGAGGCCGTGATCTCAGTGGTTTTGTTCCTTCATACAGGTGCTTTTCCGATCATGCCACCCGTTCCTTTCATTCTCATTGCCGACGATTATGGCTTAACCGAGGGGGTGAGCCGCGCCATTCTTGCCCTTTTGGCATCAGGCAGGCTCTCGGGTACGGGCTGTATGACCAATCAAAGCGGCTGGCCAAAACTTGCCAAGGCGCTTGCCCCCTACCACGGCAAGGCCGAGCTCGGGCTTCATTTAACCCTGACCTTGGGCCGTCCGCTCGGGCCGATGCCTCTCCTTGCGCCCGAGGGCGAGCTCCCCACGCTTGGCCGGATTTTGCAGGCATCTTTGTTCGGAAAGCTCTCAAAACGGGAGATTTCAGCCGAGATTATGCGGCAATTGGCCGAATTCGAGGCACAAACCGGACGTTTGCCGGATTTTATCGATGGGCATCAGCATGTCCATATTCTACCAACGATTCGGTCGGCTTTATGGGAAGCTATCGAACAGTATCGACCCGGCTGGCGGCCATGGCTCAGAAACCCCGCGGATCATCTGGGCGCTATCATGGCGCGCGGCGTTTCGGTCGGAAAATCGCTTTTTATTGCCTTTTTGGCCCAAGGATTCGCGGCTTCGGCCAAAAAACGCGGTTTTTTGGTCAATAATAGCTTTTCTGGTGTGAGCGATTTCGACCCGAAAGGCGATTTTGCCGGTGATTTTCGTCGCTATTTGCTCGTTTCCGGCGATAGGCATCTCGTGATGTGCCATCCGGGCCATAGTGACGCGGCGCTCGCTGCCCTCGATCCCGTTACCAAGGCCCGCGATATCGAATTTGAATTTCTGCAATCGGAAGCTTTCTTGGCGCTTTTGGCCGCCATGAATATGGAAATTGGTCGATTTCCAAAATAATCCTCTGAATGCGCTGAGTAACTGGACCATTAGCCGAGGGATCAACTGGATATTGCCGAACATTGCGGTGTATGGTCTGAACATGGGCCCGAATGGGTCAAATTTACCGATTGTCTGGAGTTAAGACGTTATGACGCAGTCCGTAGGCGCTGAAGCGCTGGCCATTTTAACCCGTTTGGGTGTTCCGTCATCAGCCTTTAAAAAAGGCGGCATGCCGGCCCGGTCACCGATTACCGGTGAGGTCATTGTGGAATTGGCCGCACACTCCGCAGCCGATGCAACCTCGGCCGTCGGACGGGCGGACGCAGCCTTTAAGGAATGGCGCAAAGTGCCAGCCCCGCGTCGTGGCGAATTGGTCCGCCTGCTCGGCGAAGAGTTGCGCGCCGCGAAGGACGATCTCGGTCGCTTGGTAACGCTTGAAGTTGGCAAGGTGACGTCGGAAGGCTTGGGCGAAGTTCAAGAAATGATCGACATCTGCGATTATGCGGTTGGCCTTTCGCGCCAACTCTTTGGCTTGACGATTGCAACCGAGCGTCCTGCTCATCGCATGATGGAAACATGGCATCCGCTCGGCGTGTGCGGTGTGATTTCGGCGTTTAATTTTCCTGTCGCTGTTTGGTCTTGGAATGCCGCACTCGCTTTTGTGTGTGGCGATAGCGTGGTGTGGAAGCCGTCCGAAAAATCAGTGCTCACCGCACTTGCAACGCAAGCCATTTTGAAGCGCGCGGCAGATCGCTTTGGTGGTGTGCCGGATGGTCTTTTGGAAGTGCTCGTGGGTGGCCGCGAAGTGGGCGATGCGCTTGTCTCCGATCATCGCGTGCCGGTTGTTTCAGCGACAGGCTCGACCGCAATGGGTAAACTCGTTGGCCCTAAATTGGCTGCGCGTTTTGCGAGAGCAATTTTGGAACTTGGCGGCAACAACGCGGCTATCGTTGCGCCTTCTGCCGATCTTGATTTGGCGCTTCGCGGTATCGCCTTTGCTGCGATGGGCACCGCCGGCCAACGCTGCACGACCTTGCGTCGTCTGATCGTGCATGAAAGCATCTATGAAGGCTTTGTTGCCAAGCTTCGCTCTGTCTATGGCAGCGTGAAAGTCGGCGATCCACGGGAAGCGGGTGTCCTGGTTGGTCCCCTTGTCGACAAGGCCGCGTTTGATGGCATGGAAAAAGCGTTGATCGAAGCAAAGGCCGCTGGCGGAAAAGTCACAGGCGGCGCGCGCGTTTCTGTTGGCGGTCATGCGGAGGCTTATTACGCGGCCCCAGCGCTGGTTGAAATGCCAGCTCATGTTGACCCGGTGACACGCGAGACCTTTGCGCCGATCCTTTATGTTATGAAATACAAGACGTTTGAAGAAGCAGTTGCCATGCAGAACGCGGTGGGCGCAGGCCTCTCCTCTTCGCTCTTTACGCTCGATATGCGCGAGGCTGAGCGCTTTGTTTCCGACGAAGGCTCAGACTGCGGAATTGCGAACGTCAATATCGGCCCGTCAGGCGCTGAAATCGGTGGAGCCTTTGGTGGCGAAAAGGAAACAGGCGGCGGCCGCGAAGCAGGCTCGGATGCCTGGAAGGCCTATATGCGCCGCGCCACCAACACCATTAATTACGGAACCACGCTTCCGCTCGCCCAGGGCGTGAGCTTCGATATCGGTTAAGGAAGAGACCATGGCAAACGCTTCACACGCACCAAAGTTTCAGTGGGAAGATCCATTTCTACTGAACGACCAACTTACCGAAGATGAGCGGATGATCCGCGACACGGCACGTGACTATGCGCAGGAAAAACTTCTGCCGCGTATCGTCAAAGCTTATGCGAATGAAACAACCGAGCGCGAAATCTTCAACGAGATGGGCGCGCTTGGTTTGTTGGGTGTTACGCTGCCGGAAGAGTATGGCTGCGCGCATGCGAGCTATGTGTCCTATGGGCTTGTTGCGCGGGAAGTGGAGCGCGTTGATTCAGGCTATCGCTCGATGATGAGTGTGCAATCGTCACTCGTGATGTATCCGATCTATGCCTATGGTTCGGAAGCGCAGCGCAAAAAATATTTGCCGAAACTCGCTTCAGGCGAATGGGTTGGTTGCTTTGGCCTCACCGAGCCTAATGCAGGGTCTGATCCTGCTGGTATGAAAACCCGCGTCGAGAAAGTGGCGGATGGGTATAAAATCACCGGCTCGAAAATGTGGATCTCGAATTCACCGATTGCCGATGTGTTCGTTGTGTGGGCGAAGTCGGCTGCGCATGACAATGAGATCCGCGGCTTCGTGCTTGAAAAAGGCATGAAGGGATTGTCGGCTCCGAAGATCGAAGGCAAGCTCTCTTTGCGCGCGTCGATCACGGGTGAAATCGTGATGGATGGCGTGGTCGTCTCCGAGGATCATTTATTGCCGAATGTATCAGGTCTCAAAGGCCCGTTTGGCTGTTTGAACCGCGCACGCTATGGCATTTCTTGGGGCGTCATGGGTGCGGCAGAAGATTGCATGCAGCGCGCGCGTCAATATACGCTCGATCGTGTGCAATTCGGCAAGCCTTTGGCGCAGACGCAGCTCATTCAAAAGAAGCTCGCCGATGCCATGACAGAAATTTCGCTCGGGCTACAAGGTTCGCTGCAAGTCGGCCGCTTGATGGATCGAGGCACGTTCGCACCCGAGATGATCTCCATCGTCAAGCGCAACAATTGCGGCAAGGCGCTCGATATTGCCCGCGCCGCGCGCGACATGCATGGCGGCAATGGCATCAGCCAAGAATACCACGTCATGCGGCACGCGCAGAATCTTGAAACCGTCAACACCTATGAAGGCACGCATGATGTGCATGCGCTCATTCTTGGTCGTGCGATTACGGGGCTGCAGGCGTTTTTCTAATTCTTCAACCGTCATTGCGAGCGATAAGCGAAGCAACCCAGTTGATATTTCAGGATAAAGTGTAGGTTAAAAGCTGCACTCTCATAACATCCATCAACTGGTTTGCTTCGCTAACGCTCGCAATGACGGATATGTTTTCGAATGGTTTAAATCGATGTCCGCACCCAAACCCCTTTCCGGTATTCGCGTTTTAGAACTCGCGCGTATTCTCGCGGGGCCTTGGATCGGGCAAACGCTCGCTGATCTCGGGGCCGATGTTGTTAAGGTCGAGCGCCCCGGTGCGGGCGATGACACGCGTACATGGGGACCACCTTTTGTGGAAGCGGCTGATGGCGGTGATTTATCCGCCGCCTATTTCCACGCCTGCAATCGCGGTAAGCGCTCAATTGCGATTGATTTTGAAACGCCTGACGGTCAAGCGATCATCCGCAAACTCGCAAGCCATGCCGATGTGCTGATTGAGAATTTCAAAGTCGGTGGCTTGAAAAAATACGGCCTCGATTATGAAAGTCTGAAAGCGGTTAATCCGCGTCTCGTCTATTGTTCCGTCACGGGCTTTGGCCAGAATGGCCCCTATGCCGAACGCGCCGGTTATGATTTCATGATTCAGGCGATGGGCGGCATCATGGATTTAACGGGTGCACCCGATGGCGAGCCCCAAAAAATCGGTGTGGCTTTTGCCGATATTTTCACGGGTGTCTATGGCGTGATCGGCATTCAAGCGGCATTACGGCAGCGCGATCTCACAGGCGAGGGCGCGCATGTCGATATGGCTTTGCTCGATACGCAAGTCAGCGTACTCGCCAATCAAGCCTTGAATTATCTCGTATCAGGCAACGTGCCGCGCCGGCTTGGCAATGCGCATCCCAATATTGTGCCTTATCAAGTGTTTCCGGTGGCCGATGGACATGTGGTTGTTGCGGTTGGTAATGACGGACAGTTCCGCAAATTCTGCCAAGTGTTGGGTGAGCCAATGTTGGCGGATAATCCCGATTATGCAACCAATCCTTTGCGCGTAAAACACCGTGCACCGCTCTGCGCGAGATTGGCGGATTTGACCGTCAACTTTACGCGTGATGCGTTGCTCTCGGGGCTTGAAAAGGCAGGCGTTCCGGCAGGGCCTATCAACAGGGTGGCGGATGTCTTTCAGGATGCGCAAGTGGTTGCACGCGGTATGCGGGTTGAACTCGCGAACGCCGATGCAGCAGCGGGCAGCGTGCCTAGTGTACGCTCGCCAATCATGATCAATGGCGAAGCCATGGTGGCCTCGCGCCCATCGCCGCGTCTAGGCGCGGATACGGAAGCGGTATTGCACGACAAAGCATGGGGCGGATAGGAGCACGAAACCGATGACAACCAACTCATCCCGAACAGGCGGTCAATTGATCGTTGATGCGCTCGCAGCCCAAGGCGTCGAACATGTGTTTTGCGTGCCGGGAGAAAGCTATCTCGCGGTTCTCGATGCGCTGCATGATGCTTCGATCAACGTCACCGTGTGCCGCCAAGAGGGTGGCGCCACCATGATGGCCGATGCCACCGCACGCCTCACAGGTCGGCCAGGCATTGCCATGGTCACGCGCGGGCCGGGTGCCACCAATGCCTCGCCCGGTATTCACATCGCTGAACATGATTCGGTGCCGTTGATTTTATTTGTCGGCCAAATCGAAAGCGGCATGAAGGAGCGCGGCGCGTTCCAAGAAATGGACTATAAAGCCTTTTTTGGTTCGACGGCCAAATGGGTGACCGAAATCACAGATCCTGCCCGCGTGCCTGAAACCATCTCGCGCGCCTTTCATGTCGCGATGCAAGGCCGCCCCGGTCCGGTGGTGATTTCCTTGCCCGAGGATATGTTGATTTCTGTTGCCGAGGTTCAACCAATCCCGCGTGTCGAGGCGATCGAGACATGGCCGGGCCAGACGCAAATGGCGGAGCTCCAAAAAATGCTCTGGGCTGCGAAGCGTCCGATTGCGATTTTGGGCGGTTCTGGATGGTCGGAAAAAGCCCGCGCATCGGTCACGCGTTTTGCCGAGCGGTTCGAACTTCCGGTCGCGACTTCCTTTCGCCGTGCGATGTTGTTTTCAGGCGATCATCCGAATTATGCCGGCGAGATTGGCATTGGCCCCAATCCGAAACTGAAGGCCCGTATTGAAGGCGCTGATCTTGTGCTGTTGATCGGTGGCCGAATGGCCGAAATGCCGAGCCAAGCCTACACACTGTTTGATATTCCCGTGCCGAAACAGACCTTCGTGCATGTCCATGCGGATGCGGAAGAATTGGGCCGCGTCTATCATCCGACGCTTGGTATTCACGCAAGCCCAAAGGCCTTTGCGGCAGCGCTTGAAACATTACAACCGCCGAATACAATTCCATGGGCAGGTGCACGCGAAGTGGCGCGTGAAGACTATCTCGCTTGGACGGATACGATTCCAAAAGTGCCGGGCACGTTTCAAATTGCCGAAGCAATGCGTTGGCTCCGCGACCGCATCCCGCATGATACGGTCATCACGAATGGCGCAGGCAATTATGCGATTTGGCCGCAGCGTTATTTGCGCTTCAGAGAATTTGGGACGCAGGTTGCGCCAAATTCAGGCTCGATGGGCTTTGGCGTTCCAGCAGCCGTTGGTGCGAAACGCGCCTACCCTGATCGCATGGTCATTGCCTTTGCGGGTGATGGCTGTTTCTTGATGAATGGTCAGGAATTTGCCACCGCCGTGCAATATGATCTCGGCATCATCGTCATCGTTGTCGATAACGGCATGTATGGCACCATCCGCATGCATCAAGAGCGCGAATATCCGGGGCGCGTTTCAGCTACGCAGCTAAAAAATCCCGATTTCGCGGCCTATGCCCGCGCGTTCGGCGGACATGGCGAGACGGTTAAAACAACGGAAGAATTTGCGCCCGCCTTTGAGCGCGCTGTCGCATCCGGCAAGCCTGCGATCATCCATTGCTTTTTGGATCCCGAAGCCATTACGCCGGCAACGACGCTCACCAAACTTCGCGAAACCGCGCAGAAACCAAAAGACTGGGCGGTATCGCCTTAAGCGGCGAGCTTCGCCGCCACCATATCCTTCAGCACGCCGAGGTCCTTCGCAAACGCGCGGATGCCTTCGGCGAGTTTTTCGGTGGCCATTGCATCTTCGTTCAGCAGGAAGCGGAAACTGGCTTCATCCACCTTGAGACGATCAACACCCGTCTTACCTGCAGTTGACGGATCAAGTTGGCGAAGCAATGCGCCTTCATCCTTGGCGAGCTGATCGAGCAATGCAGGTGCAATGGTGAGACGATCACATCCGGCCAAGGCTTCGATCTCGCCCAAATTGCGGAAGCTCGCGCCCATCACGACGGTGTTATACCCATGGCGCTTGTAATAGGCGTAAATCTGACGGACAGAGAGCACACCGGGATCCGTTTCCGCCGTGTAGCTCTTGCCTTCGTTTTTCACATACCAGTCCAAAATACGCCCGACAAAAGGCGAGATTAAAAACGCACCAGCCTCCGCGCAGGCCGCAGCCTGAACGAGCGAAAACAACAGCGTCAGATTGCAATCAATCCCATCTTTCTGAAGAATTTCCGCCGCCCGAATACCTTCCCAAGTGGAGGCCAGCTTGATCAACACTTTGTCGCGTGAAATGCCGTTGGCTTGATAGGCCTTGATAATATCATGCGCCTTTTCAACGCTTTTGGCGGTATCGAAGGAAAGGTCCGCATCGACTTCCGTTGAAACCCGTCCGGGTACCAAGCGGGCCAATTCGCTGCCAAAGGCCACGGCCAAACGGTCAGCGACAGCGCCGATCACGGCCTCGCGGTTGCCCGCCTGCTTTTTGCCCCATGAAATGGCATCCACAATAACGCCCTCATAAGCGGGTAGGGCCGCAGCTTTCAGCACCAAAGTCGGGTTTGTGGTGCAATCCGTTGGCTTGAACGTCCGGATCGCGTCCATATCGCCTGTATCGGCAACAACAGTGGTGAAGGCTTTGAGTTGATCGAGCTTACTGGTCATTGAGCGGCCATTGGGTTGGAGAATGAAAAGAAACAGATACGCTTCCTATCATGGGGCATTATGAAAAGTCAGCCACCTGTCTCTTATTTATGCGTCTTATTGCCGTAATTTAGCTATTCGGGCTTGGATTTTGTGGGCGCTTAGCGGATACTCATTGCTTAGTTTCCTTGGCTGCCCACATTCAGGAACCCTTCGAAATGCCCGTTATCAACCGGATCGCCGAATTTGCCGATGAAGTTGTCGCTTGGCGACGTGACCTGCATCAGCACCCTGAACTCAATTATGATGTTCACCGCACGGCCGGAATCGTAGCGGATAAATTGCGCGCCTTTGGCTGCGATGAAGTCGTTACCGGCATCGGGCGGACGGGCGTAGTTGGTGTCATCAAGGGACGCTTGCCGGGCGATAAGACGATTGGCCTGCGCGCCGATATGGATGCTTTGCCGATTGCCGAGGTAACGGGAAAACCATACGCCTCAACGGTTGCAGGTAAAATGCACGCGTGCGGCCATGATGGCCACACCGCCATGCTTTTGGGCGCTGCGAAATATCTGGCCGAGACGCGGAATTTTGCGGGCTCGGTGGTCGTCATTTTCCAACCAGCGGAAGAGGGCGGCGGCGGCGGTAAAGCCATGGTCGATGATGGTATGATGACGCGCTTTAACGTCAATGAAGTCTATGGCATGCACAATCTGCCCGGCATGCCCGTAGGCCAATTCGGTGTACGCTCAGGCCCCATCATGGCGGCTGCCGATCAATTTACGATTACCGTAACAGGTCGTGGCTCCCACGCCGCTATGCCGCATCTGTCCATTGATACGGTCTATGTCGCAAGCCAATTGATCGTCGCGTTGCAAAGCATCGTGTCGCGCAATGTCGATCCACTTGAAAGCGCTGTTTTATCGGTAACGACTTTTCACGCCGGCGATGCGTCCAACGTCATCCCGCAAGAGGCGGTGCTAACGGGAACGGTTCGCACCTTTAATCCGGTGATACAGGAACTCGTTGTTAAGCGCATGCAAACGGTGATTGATTCGATCGCGGCCATGCATGGCGCAAATATTCATTTTGATTTTTCGTATGGTTATCCGGTGACCGTCAATCATCCCGATCAAACGGATTTCGCGTCCAAAATCGCAAGCGACATTGCAGGCTCCGATCGGGTTAATCGCTCTATTGCTCCGATGATGGGTGCCGAGGATTTTTCCTATATGCTCAATGAGCGCCCCGGCTGCTTCATCTTTGTCGGCAATGGTAACAGCGCAGGCCTGCATCATCCCGCCTATGATTTCGACGACAGCGTTATTCCGATTGGGGTGAGCTATTGGGCGAAGCTTGTTGAAACGGGGTTGGCGGCTTAGCCTTCAACCTCTTCTCTCAGCATTTCAAGCGCTAACCATTGTTCTTCCGATGCCGCAAGATCGGCTTCTGCGCGGGAGAGCAATTCGCTTGCTTTATCAAAGCGTGGCCGATCTTTGGTGTAAAGTGCTGGATCGGCGAGAACCAGGCGTAATTTCTCAATGTCGCGTCCAAGCGCTGCCACGCGCTGTGGAAGCGTTTCTAGCAAATGCTTTTCATTGAACGATAATTTTCGTTTGCCCGGAAATGATGCAGGTGAAGCATTCGAGACCGTATTCGACTTTTCTTCGCGAGCCCGTTCGGCCGCTTTACGGGCATCAACGCCTTGTCCGCGTTGGGCGATCATGTCGGAATAACCGCCGGCATATTCCAACCATTCGCCATCGCCTTCCGAGACTAAAATGGAAGTCGCTACGCGATCCAGAAAGTCACGGTCATGGCTGACAACAATCAGCGTGCCAGGATAATCGGCGAGCATTTCTTCCAATAAATCGAGCGTTTCCAAATCAAGATCATTGGTTGGCTCATCGAGCACTAAAAGATTCGACGGCGAAGCTAACGCAACCGCCAGCAATAACCGCGCACGTTCTCCGCCGGACAGCACCGATACGGGTGTGCGGGCCTGCTCAGGCGGAAATAGAAAGTCTTTCATATACGAGATTACATGACGGCTTTCGCCGTTGACGATCACTTTGTCGCCACTACCGCCGGTAAGCGTTTCCGCCAAGGTCGCATTGGGATCGAGGCTATCGCGCTTTTGTTCCAATGTCGTCATGGCGAGATTGACGCCTAACCGTACGCTGCCGGAATCTGGCGGCAATCGTGAGGTCATCAGATTGATCAACGTCGTCTTGCCTGCACCATTGGCACCCACAATGCCAAGCCGATCGCCGCGCAACAGGCGCAAGGAAAGATCGGATACGATGGTTCGCTCGCCAAAGCTTTTTGCAATGCGTTTGACTTCAATAACAAGCTTGCCGGAAATATCGGCCTCGGCTGCTTCGAGTTTAACCGTTCCGGTTGGCCCGCGTGCATCACGCCGTTTTTGGCGAAGGCCTGCAAGCTCGGACATGCGTCTAACATTGCGTTTGCGCCGCGCGGTAACGCCGTAACGCACCCAATGTTCTTCACGTACAATTTGCCGATCAAGCTTATGGCGGTCACGCTCTTCTTCTTCGAGCACGGTATCCCGCCAGGCTTCAAAGGCTGAAAACCCTTGTTCAAGCCGTCGTGTTACGCCACGATCCAACCACAAGGTTGCACGCGACAGATTTTCCAAAAATCGGCGGTCATGGCTGATCAGCACAAGCGCTGATTTTAAGCCTTTTAACTCGCTTTCAAGCCATTCAATCGCGGGCAGGTCGAGATGGTTCGTTGGCTCGTCAAGCATCAAAATATCGGGCTCGGGTGCGATAACCCGCGCAAGTGCGGCACGCCTTGCTTCACCGCCTGAAAGGGTAGTGGGATTTTCATCCCCCGTTAGCCCGAGCGCCTCAAGCAGATATCGCGCGCGCCACAGATCATCACCGGGCGCTAGTCCGGCTTCGACATAAGCAAGCGTGGTTGCAAAGCCTGAAAGATCCGGCTCTTGCGGTAAATAGCGAACCGTCGCTCCGGGTTGCACAAAGCGCTCACCGTGATCGCTTTCAATCAAGCCAGCAGCAATTTTCAGAAGCGTCGATTTACCTGACCCGTTTCGGCCCACAAGGCAAAGGCGATCACCTGCCGAAACCGAAATATCGGCTCCCTCAAGCAGAGGTGTGCCGCCAAAGGTCAGGCGAATATCTTTAAGAAACAGAAGCGGCGGGGCCATTGGCGACAGACATTCCAATCAATTTGACTTGGCATATGGCGGATTGGGCGAGGCATAGCAAGCATTCTCGCCAAACAGATGTGATTCCCCGCGCTTGACCACGCGGTTGCGACCGCGCGATAAGCACTCTTCTTTTCCCGCAGGACGGTTTGAGTGACCCAATTGATCAAGACATGCGCGATTATCGGTGCGGGCCCTTCGGGTTTGATGGCCGCCGAAAAATTGGCTGAAAAGGGCTATCGCGTCACTGTTTATGACCGGATGGCGAGCCCCGGACGCAAATTTCTTTTGGCAGGGCGCGGCGGTCTCAATTTAACCCACACGGACGAGCCGGATGAGTTTATGGCCCAATACCGCGAGGCGTCTGAATGGTTATGGCCCTATATCGAACAATTTTCACCCGATGAATTACGCGACTGGTGCGATGGTCTCGGCGAAGAGAGTTTTGCGGGCAGCAGCGGACGCGTCTTTCCCAAAAGCTTCAAAGCCTCACCATTGTTGCGGGCGTGGCTCAGGCGGCTTGACGCCCTAGGCGTTACCTTCTGCGCGCGCCATGATTGGCATGGGTGGGATAACTCCGGTGCCTTAATGTTTCGCCTCGCCGATGGGCAAGAGGTTCTTATCAAGCCGGATGTCACGCTTTTGGCGCTTGGCGGCGCCAGTTGGCCGAAGCTCGGTGCCGATGGTGGGTGGACACGAATACTCGAGCAAAGCGGTATTGCCGTGACGCCGCTTCAAGCGGCCAATGCCGGCGTCTTGGTGGAATGGTCTGACTTGATGAAAACCCGCTTTGCGGGCGCAGCGATCAAGCGTGTCGTTGCAACCTGTGGTCAAAGCCAAGCGAAAGGCGAGGCCATCATTACTGAGAAGGGGTTCGAGGGCGGCGTGATTTACAGCCTTGGCCCTGATATTCGTCGCCAAATCGAGGTCGATGGTAGAGCGCTCATTCATCTCGATCTCAGACGCGATCTGCCTTTGCATATTCTGACCGAACGGCTTTCCAAACCGCGCGGTAAAATGTCGGTCTCGACATGGCTCCATAAAGCGGCGGGGCTCGCGCCTGCTGCCATTGCACTTTTTCGGGAAGAGCGCGCAACGGGAACTAAAGCGCCCTTCGACGATCCCGTTGAGATGGCGAAACTTCTAAAAAATCTCCCAATCCATATTCACGGAATAGCGGGACTTGAGCGGGCGATTTCGACAGCGGGCGGTATCGCGCTGTCTCAACTGGATGATCACCTGATGCTGATCAATCGGCCTGGCGTGTTTGTCGCGGGCGAGATGCTCGATTGGGAAGCGCCGACGGGCGGCTATCTCTTGCAGGCCTGTTTTTCAACAAGTGTTGCGGCCGCCGCCGGTATGATCGATTGGCTTAACTGATCACCCGCCTAATTAAGCGCCGGTTGGCGCCGTGCTGAAACGAACGGCATCGGCCATCGCCCGTTCATTGGCCCGCGCCCGTGCCTTGACGATCGACTGGACCAGCTGATTGGCCGAGGCAAATTCTTCGCCTTCGGTCCGGTTGCGCGGCTGGTCGGCTTCCAGAGCTTCGACAGCCTTTGCCATCAACAGAGTGGCGATCATTGGCATATTGAGGTTGAACCGCTCCATCGCGACCTGAAGCGATTCGTTGAAGCCCGCCACTTCGCGACGCAAGCGGTTTTCCAAATCTTGCTCGGCCTTTTCTTCGCGGATCTGACGAAATTGCTTCAGCTCAACAATGGTCGCGGTCATGAGATTTGGCCTATCTTCGAGTGGAACGATCTGTACTCAAATAACGGTCCCGCGGACGAAATATTTAGCCTCGCGGAGCATTATCGTCTAATCGCTAGGTATTCCTTGCAATTTAAGGGATTGGGCGGCCTTATAGCCGTGTTGGAAGTCTCGGGAGAGTAGTGTGATGGGTAAAATTGGCTTGGTTTTGATGTTCGGCCTCGTGCTCGCGGGATGCCAAGGCTTCCCCGGGCTTGAAAACGCCAGCGCCGCGTCAAAACCCGTGGCCGATGCGACGGCATCACCAACGAAGCCAGCGGCGAAAACTGCCGCCCAACCGGCCACCCAGCCGGTGGTAGAGGCCCCGCCGCCTGTGCCGTTACCCGTTCTGCATACGGATGCGACAGCCGTTTCCGGCGGGATCGTTGTGCCACCTTTAGCGGACAATGATAGCCGTGCTCAAGGGATGGCAGCTGAAAAAGCGCAGGTCGATCAGTTGATCAGCCAAGGCGGATTGACCCGTGAGGCAGGTGCCAAGCGTCTTTATCGGTTCGCTTCGAAAAATGGCCTGCTCAAGGGCAAGCCGGACGAAGATTTTTGGCAGAGCCTTATCCAAGCCTATCGTAATCTCGACGATCGTTATATCAGCGCCGACGATGCAGCAGCCGATATCAATGCAGCGGCCGCTCGTCGGGCCGAGGCTTTAAAATAGAATTGAAAACCATATTTCGGGACAAAAGGATGCGTGGTAGAGCATCTGGAAATCGGACAGACATCGCAGGGGCTTTTCTATGACGGTAACGATTGATGGTGTGAAACTCACAATTGAAGGTGTTGTGCGGGTGGCGCGCCTTGGTGCCAATGGTCGCTATGAAAAGGCGGTCCTTTCGGCAAAAGCGCGTGAAAAAATTTCTACGACCCGCGCCTTTATCGATCAAAACTGGATGCATGACGATGCACCTTTGATGTATTCTTTCAATACCGGCGTGGGCCTTTTTAAAGACCAGCGCGTCCTTATGTCTGATATGGCAGCCTATCAGACGAAATCCATCTATGCCCACGCGACAGGCATTGGCGAGCCGCTCGATGAAGACGTCGTGCGCGCCACCATGTTGTTGCGCGCGAATGCCTTCGCATCAAATTATTCCGGCCCGCGTGTTGAGGTTGTTGATCGCCTGCTCGATTTTCTCAACAAAGGCTTGGTGCCTGTCATTCCGGCCAAAGGATCTGTAGGCGCATCAGGCGATCTTGCGCCCTTAGCCCATATGTCAGGCGCATTGTGCGGTTTTCCGGAAGCGGAGATTATCTACAAGGGCAAACGCATGCCCGCGCGCGATGCGATTAAGAAAGCAGGTCTGGAAGTTGATTTTGTGTTGCATGCAAAAGACGCATCAGCCCTCATCAACGGCTCAACCGTATCCCTCGCGATTGCCGTGTTAGCGCTCTATGATGCGCGCCGCATTCGTAAAGCTGCCGATATTGGCATGTCGCTCTCGCTCGAAGCGATGCGCGGTGAATTAGCAGCCTTTGATGCACGCGTGCACAAAGCCCGCCCGCATGAAGGTCAGCGCAAAATCGCAGGCAATATTCGCAAGATCACCCAAGGCTCAAAACGGTGTTCCGCTGAAGCCCGTGAAACGCTTTATCCGGATGAAGCGCGCGCCGCTGGAAAATCGCCACCTCCCCGGGTACAGGACGTTTATTCCTTGCGGTGCACGCCGCAGGTGCATGGCCCTGTTTTGGAAGCGCTTGAGTACGCCACAAAAATCATCGCAACCGAGATTAATTCCGCCACCGATAATCCTTTAATCTTCGAGAATGATGACGGATCATCGGTGATTATTTCGGGTGGACATTTTCATGGCCAATATGTTGCGCAAGCCATGGATCTTGTGGCGATGGTGATGGCCGATCTCGGCTCCATTTGCGAACGGCGTTTAGCCCGTCTGATCGACCCAACCATGAGCTATGGCCTGCCGCGCAATCTCTTGGCCGGCAAGCGCGGATTGAATACCGGCTTTGCTACGGTGCAGTGCTCTATGTCGGCTTTGGTGATGGAAAACCGCACCCTCTCAATGCCAGGCTCGGTTGATTCCATTCCAGGCAAAAGCAATGCGGAAGATCATGTTTCCAATTCCACTTGGTGCGCCCGCAAAGCCCGCACCATTGTCGGCAATGTCGAATTCATTGTTGCGATGGAAATCTTGATGGCGGGACAAGCGCTCACGCTCATTTCCGATCTGGCAAAAGACCATCCGATCGGCAAAGGTTCTGAAGCAGCTCTTGCCTCGTTGCGCTCGGTGGTTGATCCGGCGCTTGACGGTGATCGGTGGTATGCAACCGAGATGAACCTCGCGCATCAGCATGTGCGTTCGGGTGCAGTTGTGGAAGCTGTTGAAGCGGTGGTGGGCAAGTTGGATTAAGGAGCGGATTTAAAATTCCGCACAAAATCCAGCATTACTCCAATCGCAACATCACAATCTTCGGCCGTCATCGCCTCATGCGGGGAGTGGCTGATGCCGCCTTTGCAGCGGACGAAGAGCATCCCGGCCGGGCAAAGCTCGGCCATGGCCATGGCATCATGCCCTGCGCCAGAAGGCAGAAGCCGAGGCGTGATCTGGTGGCGAGAGACGGCGTCGGAAAGCCCTTTCACAAAAGAAGCAGCCATCGGTGTGGCTTTCGATTCAAAGAACCGATCAATCGTCAATGCTACGCCACGCTTCGCTGCAATCGCTTTGCAGGCCGAGGCGATCTCCGCAACCATATGCGCACGAGTCGCATCATCGGGTGAGCGCGCATCCAGCGTAAAGCGCACTTTGGCCGGAATCACATTCACCGCGCCGGGCTCGACCTGAAAGCGTCCGACGGTTGCAACCGTATTGGCATCAACTGCGCCAAGCCGTTCAATCGCGAGCGCCATTTCTGAAGCAGCCGTCAATGCATCATGGCGCAACGCCATGGGCACCGTTCCGGCATGGCCCGCTTCACCAGAAACCGTCAGCGTCCACCGCGAGGCACCGTTAATTGCGGTTACGATACCAATCGCCAGATTTTCCGCCTCAAGCACGGGGCCTTGTTCAATATGCACTTCAACATAGCCGATCACCGAGGCCGGATCACGTTTTAGCGAAGCCCATTCGGAAGGATCGCATCCAAAATCCAGAAGCGCCCGTTGAATAGAAATGCCATTTTCATCTTTGGCCTCAAGCCCTGCGGCATCAAGCGTTCCGGCGAGTGCTCGGGAGGAGGTCAGGTTCGACGTGAAGCGAACATTCTCTTCATCGCCGAAGGCCAAAACTTCGACCGCGAAATCGAGACGTTCACCCGCATCACGCAGCGCTTCGACAACGCCAATTCCGGCAATAACGCCAAGCGCGCCATCATAAGCACCGCCATCAACAACCGTGTCGATATGCGAACCGATCAGCAGAGCAGGCAGGCCTGTCGTCTTTCCTTCATAACGGCCGATCACACTACCAAGCGCATCGACAGATACGTGGTCGCAGCCGGCCTCCCGCATCATGGCTACCGTTGCATCCACCGCCTGCCGATGGGAGGGCGAAAGATAAAGTCGAGTGATCTTGCCGGGTTCATCGGTGAACAGGCGAAGCGCTTCAAGGCGGTTCCAGGCGCGTGCGCCCAGTGAGGTCGGAGATAGTTTTGTCATAGGCAGAGATTAAGCGAAGCAGGGATGAGGCTCAAGCCTTTGTCACGATTAACGCAGGATCATTTGTCAATTCAATCGGTTGACCATGCGGTGTCGCCCGCGCGGCACGGTCCCAAGCGTCTTCTATCGCGTGCAGGTTTTCCGGCGAGGTGACGTTCTTGGCAATCACGATCTGTTCGAGGGCATTAAGCCAGTGGTGGTAATAGGCGTCATTGGGATCATCGGCGGATTGAATGGTCTGAGCGAGCGTCTCAACCCATTCGCCCCACGTGAAAAGCCCTTTGCCATGCAAGGCCACAACCATGGCAAAGGCTTGCGCCTCCCAAGGCTCTTGAAAAACCGGGCCATCGCCATCACGTGGAATGGTCGGCAGGGCTATCAATAGGTCACTGATCATGCGGCCGGCATCAAATAGGGTTCAAACAGATCGATAATGATTTCAAGGTGAGGGTCGCTGTCCGGCCCCCACAGTTTCCGACCGTCAAACCGCACGCCATAGCACCATTGTGGATCCTCGCCTTTGCCATGCGCGAGACTATCGGGAAACACAAATACATCGTGGATTTCGGTAATTACTCCCGTTTTACCCCTCGCATATCGCGGCAAACGGGTATGGGTTGTCGGATGAGCGACGATCGTGTGCACCTCATCCCCGACTTTAAACTTAGCAGGCGAAATTGGCGTGCGGTTATAGGGTGTTCCGGCCGCGAGCAAAGGAGCAACCCGCTCCGCGGTTAATGGTGGCCGCTTCGTTGGTAAGGCAGGTGACATAGCCTGTCCTGTCGCGAATTCCTCCGGCGTTATCATCGTTTCGGTGAGCAAGAGTTTGAGCAGTGCCTTGGTCCAGATTTCATAATAGGACGACGTTAGATATTAGATCGGCGGCAGCGTTTCGCGGAAATATCTACCGCGATCGCCCGGCCATTGCCCAAGGGCTCCGCAGGCAAGCGTTATTGCCAGTGCGCGCTTTTCCCATTCCGCATGGAAGACGGGTTTTTCTGGCTCTGGACGAACAGGACCAAAACCCATCATCCCGCCCAGATCCTGCGCGCCATTCATCGCGCTTGTCCCTTCTTTAGGGGCAATCCTGTGCCGATCATGCTGTCGCGGGTAATGAGATCGGCAAGGGCGTCTTCGCTTAAAGTTTCGGTACCTTCAGGTCGCATGGGCAGAACAAGGTAACGCATTTCGGCTGTTGAATCCCACACACGAATTTTTGTCGTTGCGGGTAGCTCGACGCCAAAATCGTTGAGTACACCACGAGGATCCATCACCGCGCGCGAGCGATAGGGGGTCGATTTATACCAAACAGGTGGCAGCCCAAGCACGGGCCACGGATAGCAAGAACATAATGTACAAACGACAATATTATGCAGCTCGCTTGTGTTCTCAACCACACGCATATGCTCGCCTTGCCGTCCACTATAGCCAAGCTCGGCAATGGCGGATGTCGCATTGCTCATAAGGCGCGCTTTATAGGCAGGGTCTGTCCAGGCTTTGGCCACAACGCGTGCGCCATTCCGTGGTCCGATCTTCGTCTCATATGTCTCGATGATGGCATCCAACGCGGCGGGGTCGATATAGCCTTTTTGCGTCAGGATCGTTTCAAGCGCACGAACGCGCAACGCGGCTTCTGATAATTCAGAGCCATGGTCATGGTCGTGGTGATGTGCGTGTGTCATGCCAATAGTCTGGCCGGTGTCGAGCCATTGAGCAAGATGGCTTTAGGATAAAAATTTTGGCCGCCACAGTTTGAGCGTCAGCGCGTTCATCACCACACTCACGCTAGAGAGCGCCATAGCCGCGCCAGCAAAGACAGGGGAAAGATATCCGAATGCAGCAAGCGGTATCCCCACCACATTATAAGCAAAAGCCCAAAAAAGGCCCGAGCGTATTGTGAATACTGCGCGTCGCGCTAAGGCTACAGCCGCGGCGGCAAGGCGCGGATCGGAACGCATTAAGGCGATGCCAGCTGTTTCTAGGGCAACATCTGTTCCGCTGCCCATGGCGATACCAAGAT
This sequence comes from Hyphomicrobiales bacterium, assembly GCA_947455025.1. Classification (GTDB taxonomy): domain Bacteria; phylum Pseudomonadota; class Alphaproteobacteria; order Rhizobiales; family Beijerinckiaceae; genus CAIUPE01. The sequence goes on along the minus strand of CANGLU010000013.1, from coordinate 15,951 downwards.
CGGCCATAGCAAGCGCATGTGCATCGTTCACACCATCCCCGACCATTCCGACAAGGGCACCGTTGGCCTTCAAGGCGGCAATGATATCGGATTTGCCTTCGGGCTTTACCTCGGCATGCACCGTCTGAATTCCAAGTTCACCGGCAATGCGTTCTGCAGCACCTTTGCTGTCGCCCGTCACCATAACGGATCCGATTCCCAAATTCTTCAACATCTGGATCGCCGCAGCACTTGTATCGCGCGCCGGATCGGCAAACGCCAAAAGACCAATCAGGCGTTTTCGATCGGTATCGGCCAGGTAGCTTAGGCCGCATCCCTCTGCATTAAGCTGATCCGCACGCGCTTTCATGCTTGTAAGATCAATGCCAGATTGAAGGAGCGCAGCGGCATTACCGAATAAAAATCGTTCGCCGCTAATCATGCCTATGATACCGCCGGAAATTAATTCAAACCCCGATACCGTCGGCAAGGCCGCCATGCCACGCAATTGCGCCTCATCGCGAATGGCGCGCGCCAGCGGGTGAGAGCTTCCTGATTCAAGCGCTGCCGCAATCGCCAGCACCATTGCAGGATCGCCACCTTCAACAGCCCGAATAACAGGCTGTCCGGTGGTCAGCGTCCCTGTCTTATCAAAGGCCATGAGCGTGATATGCGCGGCACGTTCTAAAGCTGACGCGTCGCGGATTAAAATGCCGTGTTTGGCCGCAACGCCTGTTCCCGCGAGAATGGCTGTCGGCGTAGCAAGGCCAAGCGCGCAAGGACAGGCAATCACAAGCACGGAAACCGCATTGATCAAGGAAGTCTCATACCCTGCACCAGAGAGAAACCAACCTGTTCCGGTGGCTGCTGCAATAATCAAAACAGCGGGTACGAAGATCGCACTTATCCGATCAACCAGCGCTTGCACAGGTGCTTTTGAGGCTTGCGCGTTAGCGACCAATCGAATGATGCGGGACAGCATGGTTTCAGCGCCAATCGCGCGTGTTTCAATGATAAGCCGGCCATCAAGGTTTGTCGTGCCGCCAATGACGATCGACTCTTTCGCCTTTGTAACGGGAAGGCTTTCGCCCGTTACCATGGATTCATCAATGCTGGCCGCGCCGTCCGTGATGACGCCGTCAACAGGAATGGTTTCGCCTGCGCGTACGAGAACACGATCACCAACCCGAATGGCTTCAAGTGGAACTTCTGTCTCAAGGCCGTTGTCAATCTTTCTCGCGGAGGCCGGCCGAAGCCGTCCGAGCGCTGCTATAGCCGATGCCGTCTCTGCAGTGGCGCGTTCTTCGAGCCATTTACCGAGCAAAACAAACGCGATCACAATCGAAGACGATTCAAAATAGAGATGGTCCATCGACATCGACATCGAAGGTCGCAGCCACAAATAGAGACTGATGCCATAGGCCGCGCTGGTGCCAAGGGCTACCAGCAGATCCATCGTCGCGACGCCGTTCCGAAGGGCTTTCCATGCTGATGTATAAAATCGCCAGCCAAGGCCGAACTGCACGAGGGTCGCCAAGGAAAATTGTGCGGCGGGTGGCGGCATCAGGTCGATGCCAAAAAGCATGCCCGCCATCCCAAGGATAAAAGGGCTTACGATAACAAAGGCCAACAGTGCCGCCATGCGTGCCTTTTTCTCCCGTTCGGCTGAGCGCTTGGTTTCCTCGGCCTGATTGTTTTCAAGGATCAGACTGGCGCCATACCCGATATCGTCAACCGCCATGATCAGGCTTTCTGGACCAGCATTGCCTTCAATCCGCGCACTTTTTGTCGCTAGATTGACCGATGCCGAATTAACCCCCGGTACCGATAACAGCGCTTTTTCAACGCGGGTAACACAAGAGGCGCAGGTCATACCATCAATGGCCAGTGAAACTGATGGTGAAGGGAAAGAGGTCGGGGCTGGCTGGTTCATGGCTAGGAATATAACAACGCCGCCTGCCTTTTTCCACTTGATAGGGAGCTCGCGCAACGCAGCTCTGCTTTCAAGGCTTTGACAAAACGCAACAATCCATGTTGGCTCATGGACAAAATAAAGATGCCAAAGGAAAAGTTATGCCCCATTTTGCTGCCAATTTGACGATGATGTTCACCGAGCACGCTTTTCTCGACCGGTTTACGGTGGCGGCAGACCAAGGCTTTGCAGCGGTGGAATATCTTTTTCCCTATGAACATTCTCCCGATGCGATCGCCAAACAATTGGCAGGCAATAATCTGACGCAAGCGCTGTTCAACATGCCGCCCGGTGATTGGGCGAAAGGCGAGCGCGGTGTCGCAGGCCTTCCGGGCCGCGAGCAAGAATTTCGCGATGGAGTCACAACGGCGCTACGCTATGCCGAAGCCACGGGTGTTAAACGTCTGCATATGATGGCGGGCATGACCGACCTTAAAGACGCAAAAGCCATGACCACCTACCGCGCGAATATCGCTTACGCCGCTGAGGCGCTTGCCGCTAAAGGGCTCGATCTACTGCTTGAGCCGATCAATGGCCGCAATATGCCGGGCTATGGGCTGAATAGTTTTGATCGCGCGGCTGAGATTATTTCAGGAATGAACCTCCCTAATCTTAAATTACAATTCGATATCTATCACTGCCAGATCCTCCATGGCGATGTGACGATGCGAATGCGCGCGCTACTGCCGATATCGGGCCATGTCCAGATTGCCAGCGTCCCGTCGCGGCACGAGCCGTCGGGCGAGGAATTGAATTATCCCTTCTTGTTCGACGAGCTAGATCGGCTTGGCTATCAAGGTTTTGTCGGCTGCGAATATAACCCGAAGGCCGGAACGGTTGCAGGGCTTGGATGGTTCGCGCCCTATCGCCGGACCTGATCAAAAGAGCGGCGTCTGCCCAAATTTTCAGCTTTGAACGCGCGGCGCTCCCGCCTATCTATGAGGCATGGTATTTTTCGGTAGAAAGCGGGTTTTCGGCGGATGACGGCTGCGGTTTCGATATTTTCAGAGCGACCGCGCGCGGATGCCATTCTCCCCGGAATGATCCGGGCGAAGGGGAGCGTCCAATGTAGATTCGCCGCCAATCCCCGGCGAACCGAGGCGTCGGAACTCTATGAGGCCGGCGGCTATCGGATGAAATTCCCCAAAGGTGCTCTTTGTGAAGGGGTTATCATCAATACGGGCGGCGGCATGGCGGGGGGCGATTCTCTCAGCGTTGAGATTTCGCTCGATGCCGATGCCAAAGCTGTGGTTTCCACCCAGTCTGCAGAAAAAATCTATCGGGCACAGAGCGAACCATCTTCGGCGTCTATTCACCTCACACTGGCTGAACAATCCCATTTGGCGTGGCTGCCCCAAGAAACGTTGTTGTTCTCGGGCGCAAAGCTCCATCGGCAATTTCGGGCGGATATGGCCGCCGATGCAACGCTCACTGTGTTCGAAGGCGTCATCTTTGGGCGCGGCGCAATGGGCGAACGGATTACGGAAGGGTCCTTCCGCGACAGTTGGCGGATCAGGCGCAATCAAAAGCTCGTCTTTGCCGATGAGATTGCGTTAGAAGGCGATATGGCCGCGCGTCTTGATAGACCCGCGATCGGGGCGGGAGCGCGGGCCATTGCAACTTTTTTACATCTTGCTCCCGATGCGGAGGCACGGCTTGACGAAGCAAGAGCAGCGCTTGAAACTTCCTCATGCGAGTGTGGTGCGAGCGCTTGGAATGGAATGTTGGTTGTAAGGTTTGCCGCGGTTGATCCCGAAACACTCCGTCAATCGGCAATCCGTTTTTTAAACCAATTCCGCGCGGTTGCCGTTCCGCGCGTTTGGCAATGCTGATCGATAACAAAGGACTCTTCAGATGATTTTATCGCCCCGTGAAAAGGATAAGCTTCTCGTCTCGCTTGCGGCCATGGTGGCGCGAAACAGGCTCGAGCGGGGCGTAAAGCTCAACCATCCCGAGGCGATTGCTCTCATCACAGATTTTGTGATTGAAGGTGCGCGGGATGGTCGCTCGGTTGCCGAATTGATGCAGGCCGGTGCCCATGTGATCACGGCCGATCAAGTGATGGATGGCATTGCCGATATGATCCATGATGTCCAAGTTGAAGCCACATTCCCCGATGGAACCAAGCTCGTCACCGTGCATAACCCGATCCGCGGCGGTCATGGTGCGGTCATCCCGGGCGAAGTGCTGACTGAGCCGGGCGATATTCTGATGAATGAGGGACGCGAGACCGCGACACTATCCGTCTCCAATACGGGGGACAGACCTATTCAAGTCGGCAGTCATTATCATTTCTTTGAGACCAATCCGGCCTTGTCTTTTGATCGCGCAACCGCGCGCGGTATGCGGCTTGATATTCCCGCCGGAACAGCGGTGCGCTTTGAGCCGGGCCAAAGCCGCGAGGTGCGCTTGGTGGCGTTGGCGGGCAAGCGGGAAGTCTATGGCTTCCGTCAAGATGTAATGGGCAAACTGTAAGCAGCGATCGATAAAGGACAACGACAATGACCACTACTCTTTCCCGCGCTGCCTATGCCGATATGTTCGGGCCCACCACCGGCGACCGTGTTCGACTTGCTGATACATCGCTGTTCATCGAAGTCGAAAAGGATTTCACGATCTATGGCGAAGAAGTAAAATTTGGCGGTGGAAAAGTTATCCGTGATGGGATGGGTCAAAGCCAGGTCACGAATAAAGACGGTGCGGTTGATACCGTTATTACAAATGCCTTGATCGTCGATCACTGGGGTATTGTGAAAGCTGATGTGGGTTTGAAGAATGGCCGCATCTCGGCCATCGGCAAAGCAGGCAATCCCGATATTCAACCGGGTGTCACGATCATCATCGGCCCCGGAACAGATGTGATTGCGGGCGAGGGTAAAATTTTAACCGCTGGCGGCTTTGATACCCATATTCATTTCATTGCTCCGCAGCAGATTGAACACGCTTTAATGTCGGGCGTGACATCGCTTCTCGGTGGTGGAACAGGGCCGTCATCCGGCACCAATGCAACAACATGCACACCGGGACCATGGCATATGGCACGTATGATCGAAGCGGCTGATGCCTTCCCCGTCAATGTTGGCTTTTCAGGCAAAGGTAACGCAGCGCTACCGGGCTCGCTCGTTGAAATGATTGAAGCAGGAGCCTGTGCTTTAAAGCTGCATGAGGATTGGGGTACGACACCGGCTGCGATCGATAACTGCCTTGCGGTTGCCGATGATTACGATATTCAAGTGATGATTCACACGGACACGTTGAATGAATCAGGCTTTGTCGAAGACACCGTAAAAGCCTTTAAAAATCGTACGATTCACGCTTTCCACACGGAAGGTGCGGGTGGTGGTCACGCGCCTGATATTATTAAAGTTGCAGGCTTGAAAAACGTTTTGCCGTCGTCAACCAATCCAACCCGTCCCTTTACGGTTAATACGCTTGACGAGCATTTGGACATGTTGATGGTGTGCCATCATTTGGACAGCAGCATTCCCGAAGATTTAGCCTTTGCCGAAAGCCGTATTCGCAAAGAAACGATTGCAGCAGAAGATATTTTGCACGATATCGGCGCTCTATCCATGATGTCATCCGATAGCCAAGCCATGGGGCGTTTGGCAGAAGTGATCACACGCACTTGGCAAACGGCGGATAAGATGAAAAAACAGCGCGGTTCATTATCGGGTGATGGGCGCGCCGATAATCATCGTGTTAAACGTTACATCGCGAAATATACAATCAACCCAGCGATAGCCCATGGTGTATCAAACCATATTGGTTCGGTTGCCGTTGGAAAGCTGGCTGATCTTGTTTTGTGGTCGCCAGCTTTTTTTGGCGTAAAGCCCGATATGGTAATCAAAGGCGGCGCCATCATCGCGGCACAGATGGGTGATCCGAATGCATCCATTCCAACGCCGCAACCCGTTCACTATCGTCCTATGTTTGGCGCATTTGGAAAAGCACTAACGTCAACCTCGGTCGTTTTCGTTTCTAAGGCGGCGATCGCGAATAATCTTCGTGGTAAATTGGGAACCGTGAAGGACATGGTAGCGGTAGAAAATGTGCGGGGTGGCATTTCGAAAGCATCCATGATTCACAATGATGCAACGCCTGACATTCGGGTCGATCCGGAAACTTATACGGTGACTGCCAACGGCGAGCTTCTAGTCTGTGAGCCGGCGACCGAGTTGCCCATGGCTCAGCGCTATTTCCTTTATTGATTTATCGTTATTCACCTCAAACCCACTTTTATGTATCATTTATCGTTCGATTTATCTCAACCACTGTCCTTATTCACCTGAAAGTGCTCCGCCATTATGCAAACAGCCAGTTCTATTACTCGAAAAGCAGCCGTTAAGGCCGAAAAAATTGTCGATTCCGTCAGCCTCGACCACGAAGGACGGCATCGCCGCCGGATCGTTTTAAAGGGTGAAAAGGGCCTTGAATTTTTGCTCGATTTAGACAAAGCAGCGGTGTTGAACGATGGCGATGCCGTCAAGCTTGAAGATGGTTCTCTTGTCTTAATCAAAGCTGCACCACAAACGCTTTTAGAGGTGCGTGCTGAAAATCCGTTACGGCTTTTAAAAACAGCATGGCATATCGGCAACCGTCATACGCCGTGTGAAATCACGGCGGATGCTTTGTATCTCGAAGATGATCACGTTCTTGCAGAAATGATTCGCGGCTTAGGGTGTTCGACCTCAATCGTATCACGCCCATTCCAACCAGAACGCGGCGCCTATGATGATCATGGGCATGCGCATGGACATCATGGTCATTCCCACGATCACCACGATCACCATGATCACAAACATGATCACTCTCATAGCCACTCTCATGGCCATCATGAGGCTCATGGTCATCAAGATACGCATGTCCACAATGAGAACTGCGATCATGATCATGGTCACGATCACGGACATTCGCATTCGCACAAGCATGATTGAGGGAAATGCACTTCCCTTGCTTGTATGGCTTTCGCCCTCCTTTCCGGTGGGCGCATTTGCCTATTCGCATGCACTAGAATGGGCCGTTGAGGCGGGCGATGTTTCTGATTTTGAAAGCTGCAAGGCTTGGATAGCTGATCTATTGGAGTATGGATCTGGTCGGACGGATTCCATCCTACTTGCGCAAGCATGGCAGGCGGCAATGAAGAAGGACGAAAGCGCGCTCCAGGAATTGGCGGAATTGGCGTTGGCCTTACAGCCATCAGCTGAGCGTTATCTTGAAACAGTAACACAAGGTAACGCCTTTATAACAGCATCGACTGCTTCATGGCCAAGCGAAAACTTAGCGTTCTTAAGGCAACAAGTTACGGGTGATATTGCCTATCCTGTCGCTGTTGGGGTAGCCGCTGCAGGGTTCAAGATTCCGTTACAAAATACGCTTGAATCGTTTCTTCTCGCCTTTGTTACGAATTTAGTTTCTTCCGTTATTCGGTTAGGGCCTTTAGGACAAACCAAGGGCCAAAAAGTAATAGCGCATTTGCTGCATTTGGTATGCCGAGTTGCGCAAGAAGCTATACACTTCAATCTAGGCGATATTGGCAACTCTGCCTTCAGATCCGATATCGCATCCCTTCGACATGAAACCCAATATACAAGGTTATTTCGCTCATGACACGATCTTCTCATGGACCATTACGCGTCGGAATCGGTGGACCTGTCGGCTCCGGTAAAACGGCCTTGACAGAGGCTCTCTGTAAACGCTTTCGTGATGTGTATGATTTATGTGCCATTACCAATGACATCTACACAAAAGAAGACGCGCGATTGTTAACGGTTTCCGGCGCGTTGCCCGAAGATCGTATTATGGGTGTCGAGACAGGTGGCTGTCCTCATACGGCTATTCGCGAAGATTGTTCGTTGAATTTGGCCGCGATCGACACGATGAATCGAAAGTTTCCAAATCTGGATCTTATTTTAATCGAGTCGGGCGGTGATAATTTGGCGGCTACTTTTTCACCAGAGCTCGCTGACTTGACCGTTTATGTGATTGACGTTTCGGGCGGCGAAAAAATTCCCCGTAAAGGTGGCCCGGGTATTACACGTTCGGATATTCTCGTGATCAATAAGATTGATCTAGCCCCCTTTGTTGGCGCAAGCCTAGACGTGATGGAGCACGATGCGAAATTGATGCGTAAGGAAAAGCCCTTTGTCTTTACAAATGTCCGCGATGGAACGGGTGTCGAAATCGTTGCCGATTTTATTGAAAAAGTGGGAGGATTAAAACGCCGCTAATTATACCAATTGAGCGGCGCGAGGGTCATGGGCAGAAAGTCGGTGTAGAAGATATTCGACTTCAGCTTTTGCCACGGCACTTAGTCCAGCGCCCGGTTTTCTTTGTGCATCGGATCCCAATATCCCACGCCGCATAAGCGTATATTTTCTAACAGCGAGACCAATACCTTGTTGCTGTTCGTAGCGCATCAAAGGAAGATGAGCGTCAAATATATTGTGGGCTTCATCGCGCTTTCCGGCCTTTTGTAAAGATACGACATCGACAAGAAGTTCCGGAAACGCGTAACCGGTCATGGCGCCATCGACGCCACGCTCCATCTCAAAATCAAGAAACAATCCGCCATTGCCTGTTAAGATTGATACGTGGCGCAAACTGCCGTCAGCTTCAAACTTACGAAGCGTCGAAATCTTTTCTAGCCCTGGCCAGTCTTCATGTTTAAGCATCACGCAGGATGGGTTATCCGTAATGATGCGGCGGATAACATGCGGTGTCATAATGACACTTAATGTGAGTGGGTAATCTTGAATGACAAACGGAATATCTTTTCCGATGGCTTCAATAGCCTGGGCATAATAGGTAACGATTTGATCATCCGTGCGTAGTGATGGCGGCGGAGCAATCATGACACCTGCGGCACCTTTGATCATGACTTCATGTGCAAGCGATCGCATGGCGGCGAAGCCTGGCGCAGATACTCCGACAATAAATGGCAAATGGGGTGCACGTTTAATTGTGCGCTCGGCAAAGGCTACGGCCTCTGATTGGTCGAGCTTTGGGGCTTCTCCCATGATGCCAAGAATGGTTACGCCCGTTGCGCCAGATGCAATATAATGATCAATCATTCGATCCGTGCTTTTCCAATCGAGGCTTCCATCCTCTAGAAAAGGGGTAGGTGCGATTGGATAGACGCCTTGGGCTGCACTCGTAAGCATGATCATTTCCTTTTCAAATCCATCGTACTTTAACCCGCTCAACTTTACCGGGCAAGGTGGTTATGGATTTAGTGAAAATCCCGAGATTTTGGCAGAATAGATACGTTGCGAGGGTGGCGCGAGCGCCCTTCAGGAATTGGCCTTTTTATTTCGTCGGCTCTCGCAAAGCTGGGAGGTAATTGCTCATCGGACAAGGTTAGAAGATCGAATGAGCGATCAATGATAGTGTCAACAACGATATGAATAATACCTTCGTCGCTTCTTTGCACGATTCCATCTACCCAAACGAGACTTGCCCCCATGACCACCTTTCGAAACCGCTCCAACAAAGAAGGCCAAATAACGAGATTTGCAATTCCTGTTTCATCTTCGATCGTCATAAAAACCACGCCTTTAGCGCTTCCTGGTTTTTGTCGGATCAACACAATACCGGCGGCTTTAACACGCTTTCCATGTACCAAATTTTTGGTTTCATTGCAGGGTACGGCCCCTCCAGACTTATATAGGTTTCTTAGAAACATCATTGGATGGCCTTTGATAGATAGGCCGAGTGTCTGATAATCTGCAACGATATGTTCGGACGTAGTGATGGCTGGAATTAAGATGAGTGGCTCTTCCGATAATTCTTTTGCATCGGCATGCTCAAAAAGGGGCAAAGTTTCAGCGTCAGGTAATCGTCTTATATGCCAACTGGCCTCACGTCGGTCGAGACCAATCGAACGCATGGCATCGGCTTCAGCTAAAAGAACAAGAGCTGCCTTAGGAACGTCGGCGCGTCTTTGTATCATTTCAGGTGACGGATAAAATCCATTTCGAAATGTTATGATGTTGTCGGCCCAATTTTCCCTGAAGCCATCAATTTGTCGAAAGCCAAGACGCAGAGCTAGCTCATTGTCTGGTTTCTCTTCCAGAGTTGCATTCCATCGGCTCATATTAACATCAGGTGCTCTAATTTCAACATGATGCTCGCTTGCATCTCTTACAATTTGCGCAGGGGCATAAAAGCCCATGGGCTGGCTATTAAGCAGTCCTGCAGCAAAGGCAGCAGGATGGTAACATTTCAGCCAAGCCGACGCATAAACAAGCAACGCAAATGATGCAGCGTGGCTCTCCGGAAATCCATACTCGCCAAATCCTTCGATTTGTTTGAAGCAACGTGCGGCAAAATCTGCCTCGTAACCTCGTCGTACCATCCCATCGATCATCTTTTTTTGGAAAAGACCAATAGTGCCGACCCTTCTGAATGTAGCCATGGCACGGCGTAACTTATTGGCTTCTTCGGGTGTAAATTTGGCAGCCTCGATTGCTATTCGCATGGCTTGCTCTTGGAAGAGGGGTACGCCTAACGTTTTTCCTAGAACACGCTCCAATTCATTGGATTCTCCATGCTCAGGTGAGGGGGAAGGGAAATATACTTTCTCCTTACCTTGTCGGCGCCGTAGGTAGGGATGCACCATATCGCCTTGAATAGGGCCAGGCCGAACAATCGCAACTTGAATGACGAGATCATAAAAACATTTAGGTTTTATACGCGGCAGCATGTTCATTTGCGCGCGACTTTCAACTTGGAAAATACCGATTGAGTCGGCGCGCTGCAACATCGCGTAAACGGTAGGATCTTCGCGTGGTATGGTTGCAAGATCGTATTGCTGTCCACCATGCTGAGCAATGAGATCAAGAGCCTTTCGAATGCAAGTCAACATACCAAGCGCAAGTATATCGACTTTCATTAGACCGAGCGCTGAGATGTCATCCTTGTCCCATTCAATGAAGGTCCGCTCCGCCATGGCAGCATTGCCGATGGGAACAGTTTCATCGAGCCTTCCGCGGGTTAACACAAATCCTCCCACATGTTGAGAGAGATGCCTTGGAAAGCCTTGTATTTGCAGCGCGATGCGAACGGCTTGGTGGATCATGTGGTTGGCCGGATCAAGCCCGGCCTCTGCGATGTGGGTGTCTGTTATTTCGCTTCCCCAGGAGCCCCAAACGGTATTGGCGAGAGCAGCTGTTACATCTTCGGTTAAGCCCAGCGCCTTTCCAACGTCTCGTATGGCGCTTCGCGGCCTATAACTGATGACGGTTGCAGCCAAGCCCGCTCGTTCACGCCCATAGCGCTGATAGATCCATTGAATAACTTCTTCTCGGCGCTCATGCTCGAAATCAACATCGATGTCAGGCGGTTCAAGGCGCTCAGCAGAAATAAACCGCTCGAAAAGCAGGTTGATCTGCGTTGGATCTACCGATGTAATACCTAAGCAAAAGCATATAACAGAATTAGCAGCAGACCCCCGTCCTTGACAAAGGATTTGTCGGGAGCGGGCAAAGGAAACAATATCATTAACGGTTAGGAAATAGGGCGCATAATCAAGCTCTTTAATCAAGTTGAGTTCTTTATCAATGGCAGTTTTAATCAAACTAGGAATATTACCTTTATAGCGTCTTTCTGCTCCCTCCCATGTTAAATCAGCTAAATGAGCTTGTGCCGTTTTACCTTCGGGTATTGGTTCATCGGGATATTCATAGCGAAGCTCATCAAGTGAGAATTTTGCCCTGTTTAGAAAGTGCAGCGTTTCCTCTATGGCATCTGGCATTTTGCGAAATAAGCGTGCCATTTCTGAAGCGGATTTCAGGTGACGCTCAGCATGGCGTTCTAGTTTTTTACCAACCTTATCGATTGTCGTGCGCTCTCGGATACAGCTTAGAACATCCTGAATCTGACGGCGTTCAGGGTCATGGTACAGCACATCGTTAATAGCGATGATTTTTATACGATTCTTTTTTGTCATCGCTTTGATTTTTTGAATGCGACTTAGATCATGGCCTTTATAGTGTATGGAAACACCTAACCATACAGCATTAGGACAGGTGGCCGAAAGTTTTTTGAGCATGATCTCGGTAATGGCTTTGTCTTTTTCTGACGGCATCACAATAAATAACAAGCCATCGCAATCGGTCAGAACATCATCAATAGTAAGAATGCATGAACCTTTTTTGGACCGCTTTTTACCAAGCGATAGCAGCTTTGATAAGCGCGCGTAGGCTGTGCGGTTTTCTGGATAGGCTAGAATGTCGGGTGTGCCATCGGCAAATACGAGACGAGCGCCAACTGCAAGTTGTAAACCGGCTTCGCGGGCGCCCGTCTCTTTGAGAGCGACATGGGCGCGCACAATGCCTGCTAGCGAATTGTGATCCGCAATCCCGATGCCGGAAAGCCCTAATCGCATCGCTTCGGCTATGAGTTCTTCAGGGTGCGAAGCGCCTTTTAGAAAAGAGTAATTTGTTGTGACCGCTAATTCTGCGTAAGCTGGCTCTTTCACCCGAATAGCCCATGCATAAACCATTGGGGATGCACGCATTCGCGGCCAAAAATCCCTTCGCGGAAAATCCAAAAACGGATGCCATATTCATTCTCGATACGAAAATAATCACGCGTAAGTGACGGGGCTTGTCCGATGAGACGCCACCATTCGGGCGCAATCCGCTCTGGACCTTCTGCTTTAATGACGACATGGAAGACGCGCCGCCAGCGCAAGCGAATAGGCGCACCATCTGGAACTTCGGCAATTACATCAATGGGTTCTGGGGGTTCTAAGAGGCGGATCGGACGTAAGGGTGCATAGTCAGGCTCATGCCAGACCTCCCAATCCGCTGCGAGGGCGGTATTGCCATTGCGGGCCGGGATAAAGGGGGCTGCGCGGTCTGGCCAATGGGTGTCTTCGGATTGTAACTGCAACACACGCGCTGGGGTTAGTCTCACGCCAAGATGCTCGATAAGTGAGGCAAAATCTTCAGCCAGATCATTTTTACTGGCAAAATCAGGCTCATGGATCGAAATTTCCTCTGTAATAGCAGCAGAAAGGCGGATGACGTCGAAGCCGAAGCCAGGATCGAGTGGGTCCTTCAGGGCATCAAGACGCTCACGGAAGAGGCGCATAATGGCTTTTGGCTCCCGCAAAGGCCTTGCGGTTTCAATTTCGAGACGCCGCATCACCCCATCGGTTCGGAAGAAGCCGAGCTCAAGATGACGCGCCCCTTCGCCCCGCTTTTCCATGAGGCGGGCGAGGTCGGCGGCGAGCGTCAGGATGGTGCGGTGGACATCATCTTCATGGCCGATGGGTTCGGCAAATCGCCGTTCCGTGACATAGGGCGCCATCGAACGACGCGGAGAAATGCTCGATTGTACAAGGGCTTGGACCCGATCCAAGCGGTCCATGAAGTCGGCACCAAAGCGCGCTACGAAGGGCGCGCGGGCTTGCCCAGCAATGTCGCTGATATGCTTAAACCCCAGTCGCGCGAGGGCCATGATGAGCTTGTTGTCGATGCCAAGAGCAGCCAGGGGCAGGGGGAGTGCCGCCTTTGCTTCTTCGCCCGGCGCGATAATGCTACCTTGCCCGAAAAGGGCTATGGCGCGGGCGGATTCGGCGGTTCCCGAAATGGCGCCTCGTACCTTAAATCCTTGTGAAGACAGACGTTTAAGGCAGTCGGCCAAGAGTTTTTCTTCGCCGCCGAGAAGATGGGCGGCTCCGGTGATATCGAGCGCCAATCCATCGGGGGCGACAAGGCCGACGCAAGGGGTGTAGCGCTCGCACCAGTCGGCGATACGCTCTAAACAAGCCTGATCGGCCATAGGATCATGCTCGGCGACGGTGAAGGCCGGATAGAGCGCGCGGGCGGTCGCCAATGTCATGCCGATGCTTAAGCCTGCTTTGTTGGCGGCTTCATCAAGGGCTGCGATGAGGAGGGCGCCTTTGACCTTCTCGGTTAAAACGAGGGGAAGCTCAGCTGGCGCACCGTAAGTGGGGTAGAGACGGCGTCTCTGGCGCCGATCCGTTGCAAGGCGCGGAAACACCAAGGATAGAATTCGCCTGTCGGAACAAACACTTGTCATGACTCCACTCCATTATCCATTCGCCGCCGGGGCCTCCCGCTCCGGCCTGCCGATTGACCACAAGACGGCCCAAAAAGGCCGGTAATCCCACCTCAAACTCCGTTTCTGAGCGGCTGGGGGCGGCCGAAATCTCCCATCGGGTGCGGGAAGAACCCAAGGGGGAATGCCCTCCGCTTCTGAGAGTAATCAGGGCCACGCCGCTCTCTTCAGCGGCCAGAGAAAGCCTGCGTGTGGCCGTCAGATCGAGCTGTTTTGGGTCGCCCCACGGCTCCAGCAAAACGACGCTAAGGGCTTGGCAACGCAGGGATTCTTCCGCTGCCCTTAAGGCTTCTTTGGCGTTGGGGACTTTGACCAGCAAGAGTTTGGCAGGGTTAAGCCCGTAGCCCGCCAGACCCGGCCCATAGGGCTCGCCGAGCTCCCGGCCCGCCGCATCCTGCCGGATCCAGACCCAAGGCATCTCGCGCGGGCTCAAAAGACCGACAAGGCCCAGTGCAAAGCCCGAGGCTGCCGATAGATCGCGTGGCGTTAAAGCCATGACATCATGCGTGGCGCCATGCATGAGACCGCCGCCAAGTATCTGATCTATTTCAGGAATTCCTACCGAAACGCGATCCCGCTCGACCCCGCCAAAACGCCGCGCACCGTCCCGGCCGATCCCTTCGATCGCCTGTTTCAGGGCCATAAACGCTTCGCGTGTCACGGACATTGTCGCCTCTTGGTAGGATATTTGTTCACTTTATGTTCTCTTTTTCTTTCCTTTCATCGGAAGAGTCAAGACGATTCCGCATTTTGTGATTGTGACCTGTTTTGAGATAGTCCCAAGGCCGTTTGAGGTGAATAAGGCCAGTGCTTCCGATAGTCCCGCGCGGGTTTCGAGTGAATGAAACATTAAGAGGTAAATAAAATAGGGTTTCGAGTGAATAAAATGGGGTTTGAGATAGTGATCCGCTGAATGAAGCCGCGGGCACTGCATCTTATGCGGGTAAAGAGCGAGGAGAATCGTGTTTCATCTCCTGTAGCGTCACTGTAGCAACGCATTTCACTTGCGTTTCGTGATATCCTTTAGGGCTAAAATGCGTCCGCCTTGTTGCTCTTTTGGCACTCAAAGTGAGAACGAAAATTGTCTGCGCGTATGGTCGATTTTTTCATTTCAAGAAAATCATTCACTCCATCAAATCCAACCTTTTTATTTAAGCTCCTGCTTGCAAACACTATGCAAGAACAAGTGCGCTCGTATCATTCGTCAGTGTTGGTGGTTTGCTTTTTTGTAGGTGTGGGATTATGGTTGACGTAAGGTCAGTTAAAACTGACCCTGGGGACTCAAAAACCCCACGCAAAGCGGCAGGCTCCTGTCGATATTTAACGAGCCAACTCGGCCTCACGCCGGGGTGGTGGCGTCATGTCCAAGTCGCGAGACTAAAAGCGTCGCGGCCAGCTTTGCGTGGCTATTTGAGCACCCCGGCACCAGCGTGGCACTCACGCTGGGGCCAGTCTCATTTTATCCGTGAGGTGGTTTGCTATGCCCATTGATTTAACCAATCCCATGAGTTTTCAGCGCTCGGTTGAAACAGTTGCTGCCGCACTCAATATTGCTTTGGTACGCTTGCGTGAAGAAGTGACTTTTGATGAGCGTGACCCAACCAATGATCCATTGCCTGCGGCGCATCTCTTGCTCGCATTGCTCGAAGATGCAACGCGCGAAGTGAATGAATTGGTGGATCGATTAGAGACGTAAATAAGAAGCCGCGATGTTAAGCATCGCGCCTTATCACGATCTCTGTTCTTTAAGAGGTAAAACGATCACACCCTTATATATGGATGGCGCGCCCATAGGCGTCGAGTACGCTTTCATGCATCATTTCGGATAGGGTTGGATGGGGGAAGACGGTGTGCATGAGGTCTTCTTCGGTGGTTTCCAAGCCCATGGCGACCACGAAGCCCTGGATGAG
>CANGLU010000012.1 GCA_947455025.1 Hyphomicrobiales bacterium | reverse complement strand
TGCCGATGTCGAGGACGGGCTAGTCGATATCATCGTTGTCTACAAAATCGACCGCCTCAGCCGCGCGCTGATGGATTTTGCCAAGCTCGTGGAAATCTTCGACCGGAACAATGTGACCTTTGTCTCGGTGACTCAGTCCTTCAACACCACGACCAGCATGGGTAGGCTGACGCTTAACATCCTGCTGAGCTTTGCCCAGTTCGAGCGCGAGGTCATTGGCGAGCGCATTCGCGACAAGGTGGCAGCCTCCCGCAAGCGCGGCATCTGGATGGGTGGCACTGTCCCGATGGGCTATGATGTGAAAGACCGCAAGCTCGTCGTCAATGAGGCCGAGGCAGCAATCGTCCGCATGGTCTTCGAGCGCTTCGTTGCCTACGGCTCCGCAACCGTTCTGGCGAAGGCCGTTTATGCCGAGGGCCTCCGAAACAAGCGAGGCCGTCCGATCGACAAGGGCGTCATCTACAAGCTACTGGCCAACCGCGTTTATCTCGGCAAGGCGGTGCACAAGGGCATAGCCTACGAGGGCGAGCATAAAGCGATCATCACCCAGGAGCTCTGGGACAAGGCCCACGCGGTCATTAAAGATAAGCCTCGCGAAGGCGATTCCAAGCTACGGATATCGGCCAACGCTTTGCTGAAAGGGCTGATCTACACCGATACCGGTTCCGCCATGACGATGACCTACACCAAGAGGGGACCCCGCCAATACCGATATTATATCTCGATGGATTTGATCAAGAACCGGCCTATTGCTGAGGGGGCAGGCCCGCAGCGTCTACCAGCCGGTATGGTAGAAGACGCCGTCGTTGGAGAAATCCGGAGAATGGTTCGGACGCCCGAGATTGCCGCAAAAGTTCTTGAACACCTCCAGCGTGATGACGACGCCATCGACCAGAACGCGGTTGTTACCGCGCTAGGTAACTTCGACGCGCTATGGGCGTCCTTGTTCCCGATCGAGCAGGCTCGAATCACGCGGTTACTGATTGATCGTGTTACCGTTGGCGGTCAGGGCATAGCCATTGATCTCAAGAGTGAGGGCATCGGCTCGCTCGTTCGCGACATGATGCGGCCGAAGGCTGCGGGAGTAGCAGCATGAGTAAACCTCCCGAAACAATGCGGGTCATTGTCCCGCTATCGATCCGCAAGCGCAACGGGCGACCGAAGATCTTGCCGCCGGAGAACGCTGGAATTACTGAAAACGAAGCACAGTTACAGGATCCCCATATCTTGCGCGCACTTGGCCGGGCATGGGCTTGGCGGCGGATGCTGGAGAGCGGCAAGGCCGCGACCATTGATGATATTGCCGCGGCGGCGAATGTTACCAACCGGTTTGTCAGCCGCACCATGCGGCTTGCTTATCTGGCGCCTGAAGTATTGGAGCGGTTGGTGCTTTGGCGCGTGCCGCCGTCTGTTTCGGTGAACGAACTTATCGAAGCGACGTACCTACCGTGGGCGGAACAGCCAGGGCAGATTAGACTAGTGTTCGTATAGCCTCGGCCACCGTTTGCTGGCGACAAATCTTCTGAGTCCGCAATCTAAACAGCCACCGCCAGATCGCCGGGCGGGACAACGGCGATGACATGCTGTGCCGGAACATCGCGTTTGATCATAATATTCCAGTCGTGATCCATTGCCTCCCAGCGTCCCTCGTACTGTAGATGCAACTCGATCATCGATTGCGGCAACCGGCTATGGGTAAATCGACACCAACCGTAGGCAGGGTAACGGATAATCACCACAGCTGGCTCACCAATCTGTTTGAGCCGGTGCTCTAACTTACCTTTTGCGTAACCTGCCATCCGTTCGATCGCTTCACCGCCATAGTGATCATAAAATACGTCGCAACCACCGTTGTGCAGTGAAACGCGTTGGGGCGACGCCCATACGGCGCCTTCACGTTTTATGAAGGTGCTGTCGGCTTCCATGATCTGAGCCAATGCCATATCGACCTCTGAAAGTTCGTCGTAGGCACCGGCGACCTCAAGTTGCTTCTTGAGGCGAGCGACCTGCTGCAAGAGATTGAGCCGAAAAAGCCCGTCTCTATAAACGTCGTTTATGTCAACAAGCCTGGTTGCATGGAAGGCCACCACCTCTCGATCTGCCATAGCAGTTGCGATCAGAGCTTTAGCCTCGTTCCACCGTGGCATCGGTGGCGCCGTGTTCATGATGCGGAAATCGCTTGGTGCAAGCGCATACTCATGGTCAGCTTCACGCTCGATGCGTAATTCCTTCGAGTGGGCATTCAGGAAGGCAGTTATGTCACTTGGCCAAGTCGCAATCCTGTCAATGTCTACGGGGTTCATTTGCGATCTCCTTCTAACAACCCTTTATTCTGATTATATAGGTACACATAATCACGCCCAACCCCGCCATTTGCGAACGAACGGACCCAAGAATTCGCCACAACCAGCCACCTACGCAGCAGTCTCAAACCGCTGGAAAACAAGCCGAAAAATCAAGCGTATCAGCCGTATCGAGGTTCGGTCGGAATGAGACAATTGGGGTTTTGAGACTGAATTAGGCCCTATGAGCCAGTCTCGGAAGTTCGCATGGATGGGCTAAACCCCTTTGAAATCAAAAGTAATTCGGGTCGGTTCGATAGGTGTTTGGGAGTTAGTAACTATGTAACTGGCGGAGGAGGCGGGATTCGAACCCGCGATACGGTTTCCCGTATACACACTTTCCAGGCGTGCGCCTTAAACCACTCGGCCACCCCTCCGTCTTTTGGTGCATTAAGGCGCACGCAAAGCCTTAGTCAAGGACGCGCGCCGCAGGCGCGCTGTGCGCCTTAAACCACTCGGCCACCCCTCCGTCGTTTGATGCCGTTGACAGCACCGCGGAAAACTTGCGCCCTTATAGACGAGACTGCGGGTCATGCAACCATTTCGGCTCGAATAGGGACTGGCAACCGGATTTATTCGTGCCTACATAGGGGACAGTCCCGCCCGAACCGGAGAAACCGCATGTTCAGCCTTCGCAAATCGCCCCGAATGCCTTCGGTTGAGGAAGCCTTGCCGGGCCGCGCCACTCCGCTCCCCACCGCTTCCACGCACTTTGTGAACGGAAACCCGCTCAAAGGCCCTTATCCGGAGGGATTTGAGACCGCGCTGTTCGGTTTGGGCTGTTTTTGGGGTGCTGAGCGCAAATTCTGGCAGATGCCGGGCGTTTATGTGACCGCCGCCGGTTATTCCGCCGGCATCACGCCGAACCCGACCTATGAGGAAACGTGCACCGGGCTCACGGGCCACAATGAAGTCGTGCTCGTCGTGTTCGACCCATCGGTTGTCACCTATGAGGAACTCTTAAAGCTCTTTTGGGAGTCGCATGACCCCACCCAAGGGATGCGGCAGGGCAATGATGTCGGCACCACCTATCGCTCGGGCATCTACACCTATTCGCCCGCCCAACAGGCGGCGGCTGAGGCCTCCAAAGCCATGTATCAGGAAAAGCTCACCAAAGCGGGCTATAGCGCGATTACGACCGAGATCATCCCCGCCGAGACTTTCTATTTCGCGGAAACCTATCACCAGCAATACCTCGCCAAAAACCCGAATGGCTATTGCGGCTTGGGTGGCACGGGTGTGAGCTGCCCGATCAGCCTGCCAGTGGCGGCAGAATAGGACGAATAGCCGATGATCTCGCAGGTTCTTGAACGTTTTCTTTTTGCCAGCCGTTGGCTGCTTGCGCCCTTCTATGTCTTTCTGGTGGTGGGGCTGTTGTTTCTGCTCATCCAATGCGGGCAGGAAATGGTCCATTTCGTCGGCGTTCTCAAAGACGCAAAAGAGACCGATGTTATTTTAGCCGTGCTATCCCTTGTCGATCTCACCTTGACCGGTTCGCTGATCGTGATCGTGATCTTTTCGGGGTATGAGAATTTCGTCTCCAAAATTGATATTGCCGATCATCCCGATTGGCCCGAATGGATGGCGAAGATCGATTTTTCGGGCCTGAAACTAAAGCTTCTCTCGTCCATTGTGGCGATTTCTGGCATCCAGCTTTTGAAAAGCTTTATGGATATTCATAATGTCAGCGACCGCGATCTCACGTGGTATGTCATCATCCATATGACCTTCGTGATTTCAGGCCTGCTGCTCGCCTGGACGGATCGGATATCAGGCGAGAAGCATTAGGGGTAGGTTTCCTTCTCCCGTCCGGGAGAAGGTGTCATGCGGAGCATGACGGATGAGGGAATGGAGGTCGTTTTTTGGGCTCATTCAGTGCAGCTCTTAACAGCTACCATCGGACCCTCACCCGACCCCCTTCGGGGGCCACCCTCTCCCGGACGGGAGAGGGAAAAACGGCGACCGCCGCGCTCTTACGATTCCCTCAATGCGCCTCATCCCAATTGAGCGCCGCGCGTGCATCCACTTGTAACGGCACGGTGAGTTGCACGGCCGGATGGGGCGCATCCACCATCACGCGGGTGACGACTTTTATCGTCGCGTCAACCTCGTCTTCTGGCACTTCGAAAATCAATTCGTCATGCACCTGCAACAACATGCCGGCTTTGAGTTTAGCCGCTTTTAGCGCATCTTCCATGCGCATCATCGCGCGGCGGATAATATCGGCCGCCGTGCCTTGAATGGGCGCATTGATCGCCGCGCGTTCATTAAACGCCCGCTCGCTTGGGTTGGACGAAGCAATCTGCGGATAATGGCAATGCCGCCCAAACACGGTTTCAACATAGCCGTGTTCACGCGCGAATTTTTTCGTCGATTCCATATAGTCGCGAATGCCCGGAAAGCGCTCAAAATATTTCTTGATATAGGCCCCCGCCTCTTCGCGCCCGATGCCGAGTTGATTGGCCAAACCGAAGGCGGATATCCCATAGATGATTCCGAAATTAATCGCCTTCGCGCGACGCCGCACCATCGGATCCATGCCCTCCACCGGCACGCCGAACATTTCGGACGCCGTCATCGCATGAATATCAATGCCATCGGCAAAGGCTTTGGTCAGTTGCGGAATATGCGCCATATGCGCGAGCACGCGAAGCTCGATTTGTGAATAGTCCGCCGAGATAAGCTTATGACCGGGCGTGGCAATAAACGCCGCGCGGATTTTACGGCCTTCCTCGGTACGCACCGGAATGTTTTGAATATTCGGCTCGGATGAAGCCAAACGTCCCGTTGTTGTCGCCGCGAGCGAAAACGAGGTGTGCACGCGGCCGGTTTCTTTGTTCACAAAATTCGGCAGCGCATCCGTATAGGTCGATTTCAATTTTGAAAGCTGCCGCCAATTCAAAATCTGCCGTGGCAATTCATGGCCTTGGTCGGCGAGGTCTTCCAAAATTTGCGCGCCCGTGGCCCACGCGCCCGTTGCGGTTTTCTTGGCCCCTGGCAAACCCATTTTTCCGAATAAAATATCGCCCAATTGTTTGGGAGAGCCAAGGTTGAAATTCTCGCCCGCAAGTGCGTGAATTTCGCTTTCAAGCCGCGCCATGGTCTGCGCAAATTCACCCGAAAGGCGCGAGAGAATTTGCCGATCAATCGAAATGCCGCGCCGCTCCATGCGGGCCAGCACATCCACCAAAGGACGCTCCAGCGTCTCATAGGCATTGGTCATGTGTTCGGCGACAAGGCGTGGCTTCAACACCCGCCATAAGCGCAAAGTGACATCAGCATCTTCCGCCGCATAGGCGGTGGCTTTATCGAGCGGCACGCGCGCAAAGCCGATAAAGTTTTTGCCGGAACCTGCCACTTCCGCAAACGGAATGGTCTCATGGCCTAAATGACGTCGCGCGAGCTCATCCATGCCATGGTTGCCGCGTCCGGCATCGAGCACATAAGAAAGCAACATTGTGTCGTCATAAGGAGCCACTTCAATGCCGTGGCGCTTCAACACGTTCCAATCATATTTGAGGTTCTGTCCGATTTTGAGGATGGAGCGATCCTCCAATAACGGCTTTAACCGCGCAATCGCCTCGCGAACGGGAATTTGACCTGCGAGCATCTCATTGCCGCCGAATAAATCCGCCGATCCTTCGCTGCGATGGCCGAGCGGAATATAGCACGCGCGGCCCGGACGCACCGCCAGCGATACGCCCACCAAATCCGCCGCCATCGCATCAAGCGCGCTGGTTTCGGTATCCACCGCGACGATGCCCTCTTCGCGCGCCTCGGCAATAAAGGCATCCAGCGCGGCGAGATCAGTTATGGTCAAATAGCCCGAGCGATCAATCTTCTGCGCAAGCGCTTCGGCTGCACGTTCGGCCACCAGCGCTTGCGGCGTCCATAGGCCTGCATCAGCAGCAGCCGTTGCACCGCCCGATGCGCCATCCGCCCGCGCGGGCTTTTCATCCGCCATAACAGGTTTTGTCGCTGCGCCCTGCCAAGATGTTCCGGCACCGGGTTTGGCCAGCTCGGGGTCGGCCTCAATCAGCGAGGCTTCGGCATCATAGGCCTCCACAACGCGGCGGGTGACCGAATTAAATTCCATCGCTTTGAGAAAAGCGATCAACAGACGGGGATCAGGATCATGCACGCCCAAATCTTCGAGCGGCACATCCAGCGGCACATGGGTTTCGAGCCTAACGAGGTCGCGCGAGATGCGGGCTTTGTCCGCGTGCTCAATCAGCGCCTCGCGGCGTTTGGGCTGCTTGATTTCACCCGCGCGCGCCAAGAGCGTGTCGAGATCGCCATATTCCTCAATCAGCTGCGCCGCCGTCTTGATCCCGATACCGGGCACGCCGGGGACATTGTCCACGCTGTCGCCCGCCAAGGATTGCACATCAATCACGCGCTCCGGCCCCACGCCGAATTTCTCGATCACTTCCTCGCGCCCGATGCGCTTGTCCTTCATCGTGTCGTAGAGCGTCACGCCATTGCCCACGAGCTGCATCAAATCCTTGTCGGACGAGACGATGGTGGTGGTCGCCCCCGCCTCGGTGGCAAGCCTCGCATAGGTGGCGATCAGATCATCCGCCTCGTAATCCTTCTGCTCGATCGAGGGGATGTCGAAGGCACGCACCGCGTCGCGGATCAGTTTGAATTGCGGCCGCAAATCCTCCGGCGGCTCGGTGCGGTTGGCTTTGTATTCGGAGTAAAGCCTATTGCGGAACGTCTCGGAGGAATGGTCGAAAATCACCGCCAAATGGGTGGGCCGCTCGCCCGCCACCGAATCACGCAACAGCTTCCACAACATGTTGCAAAAGCCTGCGACCGCACCAATCGGCAGCCCGTCCGATTTGCGGGTGAGTGCGGGAAGCGCGTGAAACGCACGGAAAATATAGCCCGATCCATCCACCAGAAAGACATGGTCGCCGTTTTTGACCGGTTTATTAAGCATAGAAAGTTCCTGACATGACTGATTTTCCCCACCATCGCATGGTCCGCGCTGCGGCGCAAAAATCATCGCCCTGTCGTAACGGTTGACAGCGGTCTATATTGGAAAATAATTTATCGACAAAACTTAGCGACGATATCCGACGCATTTTTGCTGGACAAGACACGCGTCGATAAGGTCATGGTT
Source organism: Hyphomicrobiales bacterium (assembly GCA_947455025.1). GTDB lineage: Bacteria > Pseudomonadota > Alphaproteobacteria > Rhizobiales > Beijerinckiaceae > CAIUPE01. The sequence goes on along the minus strand of CANGLU010000012.1, from coordinate 52,122 downwards.
GTGTAATGGCATTAAAACCTAAACTTACTTTTCGTAAACTCGAAATGATCGAGGCTGTCGCGCGTCGGGGTACGGTTAGCGCCGCAGCCGATGAATTGGCCATCTCCCAGCCGGCCTTGACGCAAGCGCTCAAAGCCATTGAAGCGGATCTGGACATCATCCTCTTCACCCGCGGTCAGCGCGGGTTGGAGCCTACGGCCTTTGTTGCGCCCTTTCTCGCGCATTTTACCACCATCCAATCCGAGTTGCAGGAAGTGAAGCGCGAATTAGCGGGCAAGGTTTCAGGGCAACAGCGTACCCTTGTTGTTCAATGCGGCCCGCGTTCGGCGAAATTATGGGTCGAGCAGGCGCAAGCGCTGGCGGGCGATGACCATCCCTACAAGATCCATCTGATGGATTCGCTCGATGGCATATGCGACCGCCTGATGCGTCTCGAAACCGATTTGGCGATCATGCCGGCTTTTGGGTTTGAAAAGACAAATAAACTGATTGTCCGCCCCTTCTCCTTCATCCGGAACCAACTGTTTTGTCGGGTAGGTCATCCGCTTTTATCAATAAAAGCACCCGATTTTAAAGATATTCGCGACTATCCGCTTGCCGGCGATGTCGTGCCGCCGCAATACCATCCCTTGTTTGAGGGAAATTTTGGCCATTTTGCGGTTCGAGATGACGCCACCGGAAACGTCAACGCCACTATTTTTGAGACGAGTCTGGAGCGGATTTTTTCGAAAATCAAAAGCAGCAATGCGCTGGGCCTTTTGCCGGCCGATCTTTTTGCAGCACACGTCCAGGACAATTCGCTGGTCACGGTGAATGACAGCCGATGCCGCTTTCCTGAATTGCCTGTCGCCATCGCCTATCACAAGGACAATGCCAATCATTCCGATCTCCAGCATTTTATCGCGCGCCTTCGCGACGTCGAACTGGACCGGATGCGATTTTTTAACGATGTGACCGAGCCGCCGGAAAATACCCTTTTGAACCCATCAATGTAGGCGCTAGCATTATGTAAAAGAAGAGCCTAAGCTCCGGCTATGCAGTTTCGATAACGGATCGAATATGGTAAAATCGACGCTCACCTTTCGTAAATTGGAGATGGTGGAAGCCGTCGCCAAATTAGGCTCGGTCAGCGCTGCTGCGGAAGCGATGGGTATTTCGCAACCGGCCCTCACCCAGGGCATTAAAACCATTGAAGCCGAGCTTAACATCACCTTGTTTCGCCGCGGGCCGCGCGGGTTGCAACCAACCCATTTCGCGCAACCCTTTTTGAAACATATCGACGCCATCCGCGTGGAACTGTCCGAAACCGAACTTGAACTCCAACAAACGAAAACCCCCACCCCGCTTAAACGATTGCGGGTGACGGCCGGCATTCGCAGCTGCAAAATTTGGGTCAACCATACCGCCGAACGTCTCAAACAAACCCATCCCGAGCTCGACGTAACGATCGATCATGAAATCCTGCCGCTCTATACGCGGTTGATCAATGATGAAATCGATATCGGCGTTACGATGACCGATCTTTTGCCCGAAAACTCAAACCGGATTATCATCGAACCGCTTGGAAAATGGCGCACGCTCTTCGTAAGCCGCCCCGATCACCCGCTGGCCAAACACACCCATCTGACCCTCGAGCAGCTCCAGTCCTATCCTCTGGCGGGCCAATATAATTATCCGGTGATCCTTCGCTTGTTTAACGACACCACCGGCGATTTCGGTCGTCTAGATGTTTCCGAAGGGTGGCCAACGCTGAGCTCGCCGACCGAGTCCTTGGAATTCCTAACCACAATTCTTCATAACAATGATTGCCTCGCCATCTTGCCCCGTTCAAGCGTGGCACGCGAATTGGAAGAGGGCAGCCTTATAGCGCTGCACATTGCGGGAAATACCGAGTTCTATGTCAAACTCGTACTGGTCTATTTGCGGGAAAAAGCGCTGCAACCCGCGCTCATACGATTCATTGAAACCATCAAAGCCATCGAAGCCGCGCGCACAAGCGAGGATTAGACTTAGGCCTCCATCATTCTGACAACTGCGCCAAGAGGCCAATCATATCGGCTTTTAAAGCGGCGAAATTCAAAAGATGTTTGCGCTCCACCGGCGCTGCCAAATCCATATCGGTCGCCAATTCATTCTCTAAAATATTTAGCTTCATCAGAACCTGACGCGGCTCGCTGACCTGCATCATCAAAAGGCGGTGCGCCAACTCGTTTGATTCTATCGCTTCCGCAGAGGCGGCCTCAAGCGAGGCTAGATCGTGTTCTTTTGCTTTTTGCAGATAATAATGGGACACTGCCTGGTCGAATTGGCTCAACGTGTACTCCTCGTTCCCCGCTTGGATAGGCTCGACGGGTTCGGACGCAGGCCCATGTTTGGCCAAAGCCAAGTTAGGACCATCTAAATATGTGATGTTGCTGGATTTTTTTAAGGTTAGCATGGCACATTCAATTGTTACACTTCTGTGAATTGTATATCAGAGCAATAGCGTAAGTAATAATTCAATTTTTGCATACTATTATAAGTCTGTCGTATAGTGAGTGGGCTATCTATGAATATAACTTTGCGTCATTTTGAGATTGTCGAGGCGGTTATCCGGTGTCAGAGCATCACGCGTGCCGCCTCCATGTTGGAGATGACGCAGCCGGCCCTAACCCGCGCGATTAAAACGCTGGAAGACCAGATCGGAAGAGAGCTTTTTATCCGCACGCCGCGCGGTTTAGATCCAACCGAGGCCGCCAATACCATCCTCAAGCGCTACAGCAAAATTGCCTCAGGGTTAGCGGGAATTTTATCCGAAATCGAACAGATCAAGAGCCTGAACGGCAGCCGGCTCAATCTCGCCACCGGTGTATTTGCCGGTCATACCTCCGTCTATCAGGCCATTGGACGGATGAGCCAAAAATACAAAGAAATCGAATTCGAGATTAGCCACAAAAACTGGCAGCTCGTGATCAAGGATATTCTGGCCGGCGAAATTGACTTAGGCATCATGGAATTGGGCCTTGCCGAACATGATCCCGTTTTTCAGACCGAGCTGCTCAGTTCGACGCCCGTTCATTTTTTCGGCCGCGCCAACCATCCTTTAGCCCGCCGCAAAACGCTAACGCTCGATGATTTGAAGCAATACCCGCTGTGCTGCGGCCCCTTACCCCCTCGCTTTAGGGAATATTTGGGCGAAAATTTAGGGGCATTTGGGCGGTATGACACCTTAACAGGCACCGTGCAGTGCACGATCAATACCGATGATTTTTTAGGCATTCGCCAAGTGGTTGCGAGCAGCGACGCTGTAAGTCTGGCGCCCCGGTCGGTGCTCGAGTCCCATTTCATTGACGAGGAACTGGTCATCCTCGACCAGTTGGAAACCCCTTGGCTCATGGCCCGCTACGGGTTTGTGCATTTGCGCCAAACAAAACTCCCGCCCGCCACTTTGGAGTTTATGGACTTGGTGCGCGACATCGAACGGGAAAAGCAAATGCAGGCTGACCCTCCCCTTTTGTCCATGGCCCATTCCGCCAAGCGTTGACAATCCATAGCCACCCCTCTTAAGACAGCGTCCATGCCCAGGTGGCGGAATTGGTAGACGCGCTGGTTTCAGGTACCAGTCTTGCAAGAGGTGGAGGTTCGAGTCCTCTCCTGGGCACCAGCCTTCGCACTATCGTGCTTCGGCTGGCTTACGCCAGTAAGTCAGCAAGCACGATAGTGCGAAGGCTGCCCTTCGAAGCTCGCCAAAGGCGAGCGTAGGAGGGCCGACCCCGCCGATCTAACACTTCATACAATTTGAGGATTATCCTATTCCATGACCATCCGGCTTCACCGCGGCGATTTGCCGGACGATCACGCTCTCGGCCCTGTCGTTGCCATTGATACCGAGACTTTAGGCCTCAATCCGCACCGGGATCGCCTTTGCCTTGTGCAGCTTTCGCGCGGCGATGGCAGTGCCGATCTCGTTCAAATTGCCGCCGATCAGACCCGCGCACCCAATCTCGAGCGACTTCTGGCCGACCCGAAGGTGCTGAAGCTTTTCCATTTCGGCCGATTTGATATCGCCGTGCTGATGCACCGTTTCGGTGTGCTGACCACGCCCGTCTATTGCACGAAAATCGCCTCCAAACTCACCCGCACCTATACCGATCGGCACGGGTTGAAGGATTTAACCCGCGAACTCATCGGCGTTGAGCTCTCCAAACAGCAACAATCCTCCGATTGGGGCGCGAAAGACCTAACCGAGGCGCAATGCGCCTATGCCGCCTCCGATGTGCTCTATCTGCATCAGCTCAAAGCCAAGCTCGACATCAATTTGGCCCGCGAAAACCGCACGGGCATTGCACAAGCCTGTTTTGACTTCCTGCCGCATCGCGCTGTCCTCGATCTTGCCGGCTGGCCTGACGTCGATATTTTCTCGCATAGCTGACCGCTTCTGTATTATATCAGGCGCGTGCAGCAATGATCCCGCCGGAGCCTTTCAATCAATGACCGTCGCCGGTGTGTTCCAGACCCGATCAGACACAACGCGGCACGTCGCCTATCGCCGGGCGCTTCGGCATTCCAAATTTGTTCGATTTTTGCGCATCGCTTTGCCGCTGGTCTCGGTCTTGGCCCTCGGCGGTACCTTTATTTTTATCTATCTCGACCCGTTTAAACCCTTGCCAATCAATATCGATATCGGCTCGTTAAACCTCGACGGTTCGAAAATTACGATGGACCACGCCAATCTGCGCGGCTTTAAAGACGGTGACCTGCCCTTCACCATATTGGCGAACAAAGCCATTCAAGACGTCAGCACGCCCTATATCGTCAATCTTGAAGGCTTAACCTCGGATATTGTGATGCCGGACCGCTCGGCCGCCACGATCAAAGCCGATGCGGGTATATATGACAGCCAAAAGGACGTATTGAACGTCAAAGGCCATGTCGAAATCCGCACCCCCCGCTACACCGTGCTGATGCAATCCGGCACAATCGATTTTAAAACCAACCGCGTTGTTTCGCGCGATGCGGTAACCGTGGAGATGGCGGGTGGTACAATTGACGCCAACGCCATGAACGTCTTTGATAATGGTGACCGCGTTCAGTTTAACGGCAAAGTACGGTCGAAATTCCGTCGCTCCGGCGATGGCAGTACGGTGGGAGTTACCAAATGAAAATCAGGGTACTGGCAACCACCCTTGCCTATTGCGCGCTAACGCTCGCGGCCATGGCGGATAATATACCGCAAAAGGCAGGCGGCCTGTCCAAAAACTCGAAAGATCCCATCGCGATCGAAGCGGATTCGCTCGAAGTGTTCGATAAGGAACAACGCGCGATTTACTCAGGGAATGTCGTGGTCACGCAAGGCGAGACCGTGATGAAAGCCCAAAAAATGATCATTTTTTACGATAAGCCCGCCGATGGCGCGGCCCAAGCCACGAGCGGAACGCCGGATGGCGACACTTCCGTCCGCCGCGTTGAGGCCGAGGGCAATGTCGTGATCCTCGACAAAGAGCAAGTCGCCACCGGCGATCACGGCATCTATGAAAGCGCCAGCGATATTATGACGCTCACGGGCAATGTCGCGCTCAGCAAAGGGCAAAACGTGACGAAGGGTCAAAAGCTCGTCTATAATCTCGGCACCGGAGTTGCCAATGTTGACGCGGGCGCAACGGGCCGTGTGTCGAGTACCTTTGTGCCGTCCGATAAGCCGAAAAGCGGGGCAGCCGCTCCCGTTCCGCCCACCAAAACAACCAAATAATCAGCGAGACCCCGAACACGTGAATGCCTCGCATCTCTCATCGACACCCACGGATCAAACCGGCTGGCTTGTCGCCCATGGTCTGGAAAAGGCCTATCGTGGCCGCCGAGTCGTGCGCGAGGCGTCGTTGGCCGTCCGCAGCGGCGAGGCTGTCGGCCTTTTAGGGCCGAATGGTGCGGGCAAAACCACGATTTTCTACATGATCACGGGCCTTGTTCCGGTCGATAAAGGCCGGATCACGCTGGATGGTCACGACATCACCCCTTTTCCGATGTATCGCCGCGCGCGGCTCGGCATCGGTTATTTGCCGCAAGAAGCCTCGATTTTTCGCGGCCTCTCGGTCGAAGACAATATCCGCGCGGTGCTGGAGCTCGTGGAGCCCAACCGCGACCGCCGCGAGGCCGAACTCGACCATCTCTTGGAAGAGTTTGACATCACACGCGTCCGGAAAGGCCCGTCCATCTCGCTCTCGGGCGGCGAAAGGCGGCGCTGTGAAATCGCCCGCGCGCTCGCAAGCCGCCCCTCCTTCATGCTGCTCGACGAGCCTTTTGCCGGCATCGATCCCATTGCCGTCGGCGATATTCGCGCACTGGTGCGCCAATTAACCGCCCGCAATATCGGCGTTTTGATCACCGATCACAATGTCCGCGAAACGCTTGGGTTGATCGACCGCGCCTATATTATCCATTCCGGCCAAGTGCTTATGGAAGGCACACCCGACGCCATTATCGCCAATGACGATGTCCGCCGTGTCTATCTTGGTGACGAATTCAGGATGTAATCACCGGGGTGCACACGCATTAGGTGTTTGATTTCTCACCATAATAAGCTTATTAATCTGATATTAAGCAAAATCTGTGCCGTTAGAGGTCACAGTAATGCGTAGGGATTAAAAGCCAAACCGTGTCGATGAAATTCTCGCAACGGATGGAATTGCGGCAAAGCCAGTCTCTGGTGATGACGCCACAATTGCTGCAAGCGATCAAGCTTTTGCAGCTGTCGGGTCTTGAGCTCAACGAATATGTCGAAGCCGAACTCGAAAAGAACCCGTTACTCGAACGCGTCGCCGACGAACATTCGGGCCCCGTTGCGGCTTCCGAGGCGCCAGCACCCGATTCAGCCCTAGGCTCTGACAGCGATTGGGAAGGCCGCGCGCTCACACCAGAGCGCGGCGAAATTGATCCGCGCATCGAAGTATCGCTCGACAATGTCTATCAAGACGATGCCCCGCCGCCCACACCTGCCGCGCGCCAAGAGATGGAGCCGATGGGTCTATCGGCCACGAGCTGGAGCGGCGTCGGCGGACAAAGCTTTGACGGCGATGAAAACAGCCTCGAAGCCTATGTCGCCGCTGAAATTTCGCTGCACGATCATTTAACCGAACAATTACACGTCGCCACCACCGATCCGGTGGATCGCCTCATCGGCGCATCGCTGATCGATCTCATCGATGAAGCAGGCTATCTGCGCGATCCGCTTGATGAAGTAGCCGATCGCATGGGCGTGAGTGTTGAGCGCGTTCAATCGGTGCTCACCATCATTCAACGTTTTGATCCATCGGGTGTTGGCGCCGCCGATCTCGCCGATTGCCTCCGCCTCCAACTCATCGAGCGCAACCGCTATGATCCGGCAATTGCGGCGCTGCTTGATAATCTCGATCTGTTGGCGCGGCGCGATTTTGCCTCGCTGCGCAAACTCACAGGTTTGGATGACGAAGACATTTTGGAAATGGTGTCCGACATCAAGTCGCTCGACCCGAAACCGGGTCTGCGCTTTGGCGGCGGCACGATCCAACCCGTTATCCCCGATGTCTATGTGCGCAAAACACCCGATGGCACATGGCTTGTCGAGCTGAATTCCGATACCTTGCCACGCGTGCTCGTCAACCAAACCTATGCCGCCAAAATCTCCGGCAATCTCAAAACCGAAGATGAAAAAAGCTTCGTGAGCGAGGCGCTGCAAACCGCCAATTGGCTGACCAAAAGCTTGGAGCAACGCGCCAAAACCATTCTCAAAGTCGCCAGCGAAATCGTCCGCCATCAGGACCTGTTTTTCGATCAAGGCGTCGAGTTTTTACGACCCTTGAATCTACGCACGGTAGCCGATGCCATCTCCATGCATGAGTCGACCGTTTCGCGCGTGACATCGAACAAATATATCGCGTCCGAGCGCGGTCTTTTCGAGATGAAATATTTCTTCACCGCCTCAATCAACGCGTCCGGCGGCGGCGAATCCCATTCGGCCGAAGCGGTCCGCTTCCGCATCAAACAAATGATCGATCAAGAAGCGTCCGATGATATCTTGTCGGATGATACGATCGTCACCAAACTCAAAGCCTCCGGCATCGATATCGCGCGCCGCACGGTGGCCAAATACCGCGACAGTTTAAAGATCCCCTCCTCGGTCGAACGCCGCCGCGAGAAGCAGGGCATGGTACAGGCCAAGGCTGGGTAATACCGCGTCACGATGGCTTAAAATTCGATCGTTAGCCGTGTTTTAATCACGCTTGATCGTCGTTTTACCGATCCCCATCCCGCGCCATTGACACGAACCCCGACGCTCCCTAACTCTAATGCAGGAGCCGGCTTCATCAGGCTCCCTTATGGACGGCAAGCGGGGGGTCACATGCCACTACGCGTTTCCGGTAAAAACCTCGATCTGGGCGAAGCACTTCGCCTGCAAATTACCCATCGGATCGAGGAGTCAGTCGCTAAATTTTATGCAGGCCTTGTCACAGGTCACGTCACGCTCCGGCCGGAAGGTTCGGGCTATGAGACGGATTGCGTGTTGCATCTTTCCTCAGGCGTTACCTTGCATGCGGTAGGCTCCGCCCAAGAGCCCTATTTCAGCGCCGAACGGGCGGCTGAAAAGGTCGAGAGCCGGTTGCGACGCTACAAGCAGCGGCTCAAAGACCATGCCGCGAAAAATGGTGCCTCTCATCCGATGGAAGCCTCATCCTATGTGATCGAAGCCCCCGGCGAGGAATGGGCCGAGGACCATGCAGGCGAGTTCAGCCCCGTCGTCATCGCCGAGACCAAGAAGAACATCAAAGCCATGTCGGTAAGCGATGCCGTTCTGGATCTCGATATGACGGGCGCACCGCTCATCCTGTTCCGCCACGCGTCGACGGACCGGATCAATGTGGTCTATCGCCGGACGGACGGAAATATCGGATGGGTTGACCCGCCGTCACTTGAGAACTAAGTCAGCAACCACTGCTTGGACGGCAAACCGGACGGGCCGCTCGTTGGCAGGGGTTGGCCCGGTTCATGCTTTGCTGATCGGTACGGTACTTTACTTAGAGAAGACTTAAATGCCCTTGACCGACATTCTGACGCCTCAATCCGTTCTTGCTTCTGTGAAAGCGGTTTCGAAAAAGCAGCTCCTGCAAGAGCTTTCCGCCTTTGCCGCCGTTCATTCCGGCCTGGCCGAAAGCGACGTTTACGAGGCGCTTTTGCAGCGCGAACGCCTTGGTTCGACCGGAATTGGCCACGGCGTAGCGATTCCGCACGGCAAATTACCCAAACTCAACCGGTTGATCGGTATCTTTGCCCGGCTGGAAAAACCCGTCGATTTTGATGCGCTGGATGGCCAGCAGGTCGATCTGGTCTTCTTGCTCTTAGCCCCGGAAGGCGCGGGTGCCGATCATCTCAAAGCCCTGTCCCGCGTCGCCCGTGCGCTGCGCGATCCGGCAATTGCCCAAAAATTACGCAAATCGCACGATGCTTCGGCGCTTTTCGCCCTGCTGACGCAGACGCCAACGGCCACCGCCGCCTAAACCCCCGCTTTTATTTCCAAGCGCGGGCTTTGTAATCAATCGCATAGCGATCCGGCTCACCGGCAATCGCCGCCATGCCGTAGAGCACCGCATCGGGCTCCATCAAAAGCCGCGTCGCAATGCGGCGGGTGAGGCCATCGACGGGCTCTTTGGCCTCAAAAGCCTGCCTAAACGCGCCTTTATCGATCATCGAGGCAATGCGCGGCAAAATCCCGCCCGCCAAAGTGACGCCGCCCGAAGCCATAAAGGTAATCGCGATATCACCCGCAAAGCGCGCAATAATCCGCACATAGGCGTTCACGGTAGCGCGTTCTTCCGATTTCGGGTTGGCCAGCGCCGCATTGACGATTTCAACCCCCGTTTCCGGCGGCATGGATTGGCCCTTCGCCAAAAGCCGCGCGCGGTGCACCCGCACGAGGCCCGGTCCCGACATCACCGATTCGGTCGTCACCCGGCCCAAGACCCGCTCGAGATGCGGCCAAAACGCTTCTTCATCCTTACCCACAGGGCCGAAATCAATGTGGCAGCTTTCGCTCGCCACCGGGATATAGCGGCCATCAATCGTCAACAACGCGCCAATGCCCAAGCCCGTGCCGGGGCCTAAAATCACCTGCGGCCCCGCAGCCAAAGCGGGAGCAGCCTCGCCGATCTGCTTTAACCATTCCGACCGTAAAGCGGGCAAAGACAGCGCCTGCGCCTCAAAATCATTCAGCAAGAGGCCGCTTTCAAAACCAAAATTCTTGGCCAATTTCGGGCCGTCAATCGTCCAGGACGCGTTGGTCAAATGCGCGCGCTTATCCACCACTGGCCCCGCAACACACATAATCGCCGAGCGCGGCTTGTCTTTCATATCCGCCAAAACGGTGCGAATAGCCGATTCAGGATCAGAAAAATCCTTGGTTTGCAAGCGGTTGATGATGACCGGATCTTTCCCCGGCGTGGTCGCCAGAGCGAAACGGGAATTGGTACCGCCAATATCAGCAATGAGAACCGGATGCGCGAACATGAAGAGGTCACCTTATCGAAACAAGCCCATAGTAGGATAGATCGTGGTGTAGCGTGGAACGAAGAGTTGATCTATCTCTTTCACTAGAAATTATCTTTGTATCTTCGGAGGCCGTCATGTCCCAATCCCCATCCAGCCTGTTTCAACTCGGCCCCGATACGACACCCTATCGCAAACTCTCAAGCGAAGGTGTCAGCGTCGAGACGGTCGGCGGCCGCAGCTTTTTGAATGTGAAGCCCGAAGCCATCCGTGCTTTGGCCAAACAGGCCTTTATCGACATCAACCATCTGCTCCGGCCCGGCCATTTGGCCCAGTTGCGCAAAATCTTGGATGATCCGGAAGCCACCCCCAATGACCGATTCGTTGCGTTCGATCTGTTGAAGAACGCCAATATCGCGGCAGGCGGCGTTTTGCCGATGTGTCAGGACACGGGCACCGCGATTGTCTCCGCCAAGCGCGGCCGTTACGTGCTCACCGAGGGCTTTGACGAGGACGCGATTGCGGGCGGTATTAAAGACGCCTATTTCGAAAAAAACCTGCGCTATTCGCAAGTCGCTCCCGTCTCGATGTTTGAAGAAAAAAACACCAAGACGAACCTGCCCGCCGAAATCAATCTCTATGCCGAAGGCGAGGACGAATACAAATTCCTCTTCGTCGCTAAAGGCGGCGGCTCGGCCAATAAGAGTTTCCTCTATCAAGCCACACCCTCGGTACTCACCCATGATCGGCTGATCGCGTTTTTGAAAGAAAAAATCCTGACGCTGGGCACTTCCGCCTGCCCGCCTTACCATCTGGCGATTGTCATCGGCGGGACATCGGCCGAACTCGTCATGAAAACGGTGAAACTCGCCTCAACGCGCTATTATGATTCCCTGCCAACAGAAGGCTCCGAAGCAGGCCACGCCTTCCGCGATTTAGCGATGGAAGAAGAAGTGCACAAGCTCACGCAAAGCTTAGGCGTCGGTGCGCAATTCGGCGGCAAATATTTCTGCCACGATGTCCGCGTCATCCGCCTGCCCCGCCACGGCGCATCGCTGCCCATCGGCTTGGGCGTGTCGTGTTCTGCGGACCGGCAAGCCATCGGCAAAATCACTAAAGACGGCGTGTTTTTAGAGCAGCTCGAAGCGGACCCCTCGCATTATCTCCCCGATTTGGACGAGAGCGAATTCACCGCGCATTGCGTGAACATCAATCTCAACCAACCCATGTCGGAAATCCTCGCCACGCTCTCCTCACACCCCATTCGCACACGCCTCTCACTCACCGGCACGCTGATTGTGGCGCGTGACTCGGCCCACGCCAAAATCCGCGAGCGTTTAGACCGCGGTGAACCGATGCCGGATTATTTCAAAAATCATCCGGTTTATTACGCAGGCCCTGCAAAGACTCCGGCAGGCTACGCCTCAGGCAGTTTCGGCCCTACCACCGCAGGCCGCATGGACAGTTTCGTGGCGCAATTCCAAGCCGCTGGCGGCTCCATGGTGATGCTCGCCAAAGGCAACCGCTCAGCGGAAGTGCGCGAAGCCTGCAAAAAATATGGCGGCTTTTATTTAGGCTCCATCGGCGGCCCCGCGGCACGGCTCGCGCAAGACTGCATCAAGCATGTCGAAGTGCTGGAATATCCCGAGCTTGGCATGGAAGCTATTTGGAAAATCGAGGTCGAAAACTTCCCCGCATTTATCGTGATTGACGATAAAGGGAATGACTTTTTTAAGGAGTTGAACCTCGGATAATATTTTACCCTTGCTACACCGTCATTGCGAGGTGAAGAGCGGTTAGCGAAGCGAACCCTCATCCGTCATTGCGAGCGAACGCGAAGCAACCCAGTTGATGTTTATTTTAAACGTGCAATGGTGATATCACGCTCTTATCGTTTTTCGCTAGCTGGGTTGCTTCGCTCATCGCTCGCAATGACGGTTTTAAGTGCGCGCTACTCCCGCCAACCGCTCGAGCGCCCCATCAAGCACCTCATCGCGTTTAGCAAAACAAAACCGCACCACCGTCTTCACCGGATGTTCCGCATAAAAAGCCGAGACCGGAATCGCCGCCACGCCATGTTCTTTTACAAGCCGCAGGCAGAAATCGACGTCATCCGTCTCACCCAATGCAGCGATGTTCACATTCACAAAATAACTGCCTTGGCTCGGCAGCACATCAAAGCCCAAATCGAGTAAGCCCTTGGTAAACCGGTCGCGGCTGCGCATAAATTCCGCGCGCATCGTATCAAAATATTCCCGTTCTTTACCAAGCCCATACGCCACCGCCGTTTGCAAATTCGGCGGCGTGGTGAAGGTGATATATTGATGCGCTTTGGTCAGCACGCGAAAGAGCTCCGGTGCCGCGCAGGTAAAGCCCACTTTCCAGCCCGTGAGCGAAAAGATTTTACCCGCCGAGCCTATCTTCACCGTACGCTCGCGCAACGCCGGAATCGATAATGCCGAGACATGCTCGCGCCCGTCAAAAATCACATGCTCCCACACTTCATCGGAAAGCAAAATCGCATCATGCTTCACGCAAAACTGTGCGAGCAGTTCGAGGTCTTCGCGCGGCAACACCACCGCTGAAGGGTTGATCGGATTGTTTAAAAACACCACCCGCGTTTTATCCGTAAACGCTGCCGCCAGCATCGCCTCGTCAAAGCGCCAATGCGGCGGCTGGAGCGCCACAAATTTCGGCACGCCGCCCGCGCGCAACACCAACGGCAAATAGGCGTCATACATGGGCTGAAACAAAATCACTTCATCGCCCGGCGTGATCAGCGCCATCAACGCGCCCGCAATCGCCTCGGTCGCTCCCGAGGTGATCATCACCTCGTTTTGCCAATCTAGCGTCACGCCCTGATGCTCGGCATAATGGTGTGCGACCGCTTGTCGCAATTCGGGCAGGCCCGGCATGGGCGGGTATTGGTTCCATCCATTCACCACCGCGTCGGCCGCTTTTTCCAACACGTCGCGCGGGCCGGGGCCATCGGGAAAGCCTTGGCCGAGATTGATCGCGCCGGTTTCGCGCGCCAGCTTCGACATGGTTTCAAAGACAGAGGTTTGGATATTCGAAAAAATCGGGTTCATGGCGCAAGACCGTATCGTGTCAGGCCGATGCCTTCAATCCTCAGCCCGCAATCTGGACAGCGTATCACCGCCATGCCATCACTGCCCGCAATCGAAAACCCACACTCTCAACCGAGGAACGACAGATGACCGACATCAAAGGCGCAATTTATCCGGATCTCGAAGGCAAGGGCGTGCTCATCACGGGCGGCGGTTCGGGCATTGGCGAATCAATCGTGCATCATTTCGCCCGCCAGAAGACGAAAGTCGCCTTTATCGACATCAATGTCGAAGCGGGTAAAAAAGTCGTTGCCGATTGCGCCGCCAAAGGCTGGAAGGTGCATTTTGAAGCGTGCGACCTCACCAATATCCCCGCACTGCAAGCGGCGGTGAAGCATTGCCGCGCGGCCATTGGCCCGATCACCGTACTCGTCAACAATGCGGCGCATGACCAGCGCCACAAGATGGAAGACGTGACGTCGGAATATTGGGACGAGCGTTTCGCCACCAATCTCAAGCACCAGTTCTTCTGCGCCCAAGCGGTGATCGAGGATATGAAGGCGGCCAATGACGGCGTCATCATCAATTTCGGCTCGACCTCGTGGATGGTCGGCCAAGGCGGCATGGCAGCCTATACGGCGGCCAAATCGGCTGTGCTCGGTCTCACCCGTTCGCTCGCCCGCGATTTCGGCCAATGGAACATCCGCTGCAACGCGATTGCACCGGGCTGGATCATGACCGAGCGGCAAAAGTCGCTCTGGCTCACGCCGGAAGGTGAAAAGGAATTGATGATCCGCCAGTGCCTCAAGCGCAAATTGGTGCCGGCCGATCTCGCCAAATTCACCGTGTTCATGGCATCCGATGAAGCGGGCGCCTGCACCAACCAGCAATATGTCGTCGATGGCGGTTGGGTCTAATCGTCCCCATGACAACGCCTGCGCTCATCGCCATTGATTGGGGCACCAGCCGCTTCCGCGCCTATCTGTTGGATAGCGCGGGCGCGGTGTTGGAGCGCGTTTCCTCAGAAGATGGCATTATGGCGGTCAAGCCAGGCGGTTTTCCCGCCGTGCTCGCCATCCGCTGCGGCATGTGGCTGGCGCGTCACCCCGATTTGCCCGTCATCATGGCGGGCATGGTCGGCAGCCGCAATGGCTGGGTCGAGGCGCCCTATCGCGCCTGCCCGGCTACTGCATCCGACATTGCCGAAGCCATGGCGGAAGTCGATATCGGCAATGGCCGCAAAGCCCGCATCGTGCCGGGCCTTTCCACACGCGATGCAACAGGCGCACCCGATGTCATGCGCGGCGAGGAAACCTTGGCGCTCGGCACAGGGATTGAAAACGGTACCGTCATTTTGCCGGGTACGCATTCCAAATGGGTGCGCATCGAAAACGGCCAAATCAAAAGCTTTGCCACTTTCATGACAGGCGAATTCTACGCCACGCTGCTCGGCCAAACCATTTTGGGCAAGCTCCGCGAAGAGCCCGATGAGGCGACAGGCTTTGCCAAGGGCGTCGAAGCAGCCAAGCGCAAAGGCGGCCTGACCCATTTAGCCTTTGCTGCGCGCACGTCCGTGCTGCTCGGCGATATCAGCGGGCATGAAGTCGCACCCTTCCTCTCAGGCCTGCTGATAGGCTCCGAAGTCGATGCCGGCTTGGCCATGGATCCGTCGGGCGGCGATATCGTGCTGATTGCCGATGGCATCATCATCGACTCCTATACCCAAGCGCTCGCCGCGCGCGGTCGTAGTTGCCGCACCATCGCCACCGAATCATGCTTCACTGCAGGCCTTGCTCGGTTGCTCATGGCTTAAGGAACGCTTTTATCATGCCCGCTCTCTCCGCCTTTAACCAAGCCTTCGCCACCTGCCCATTGATCGCCATTCTGCGCGGGCTGCATCCGGATGAGGCGGTGGCGGTCGGCGAAGCGCTTGTCGCAGCGGGCATCACGATTCTAGAAGTCCCGCTCAATTCGCCCGAGCCCTATGACAGCATCGGCAAACTCTCGACTGCCTTAAAGGGCCGCGCCGTGGTAGGCGCCGGAACCGTCTATCGCCGCACCGAAGTGGATCGCGTCGCCCAAGCGGGCGGCACGTTGATTGTGTCGCCAAACGCCAACCCCGAAGTCATCTCCCACGCCAAAAACCTGGGCCTCGTCTCCGCCCCCGGTTTCTTCACGCCGACAGAGGCCATCGCGGCGCTTGATGCCGGAGCCGATGTGCTTAAAATTTTCCCCGGTGAACTCATGTCGCCCCAAGGCGTCAAAGCGCTCAACGCCATATTGCCCAAAGGCTCGCGCATGGTGCTGGTGGGCGGCGTGGGAGAGGCAAGCTTTGCCACTTACGCGCCAACACCGCTGGCCGGCTATGGCATCGGCTCCTCGCTCTATGCGCCAGGTGTTACACCGCAGGAAGTTGGCCTTCGCGCCGCCCGTTTCATCAAAGCCTATCAAGCGAGCCGCCCATGATCATTGTCTTCGGATCCGTGAATGTCGATTTCGTCACCCGCGTAACGTCGATACCGAAGCCCGGCGAAACCGTGTTGGGGCCGGGCTATGATGTGATCCCAGGCGGCAAGGGTGCCAATCAAGCTCTCGCCGCCCAACGCGCCGGATCACCTACGTTTATGGCGGGCGCGGTGGGCGATGATCCCTTCGCCGCCATCGGCCTTGGGCTCTTGATCGAAGCGGGCGTTGATTGCAGCGCGGTGGCGAAAGTTACAGCCCCCACCGGAGCGGCCTTTATCACGGTGGATCAGAACGGCGAAAACGCCATCACCGTTGCGTCAGGCGCCAATGCCTATGCGAGCGCGAAGGCGCTTGAATCGATAACGATCGACGCGAAAGATACGCTTTTAATGCAGCGCGAAGTGCCGGAAGCGGAGCAAATAGAAGCCGCCCGCTATGCCAAAGCACGCGGCGCACGGGTTTTGTTGAATGTCGC
The DNA here is from genome assembly GCA_947455025.1 of Hyphomicrobiales bacterium. GTDB lineage: Bacteria > Pseudomonadota > Alphaproteobacteria > Rhizobiales > Beijerinckiaceae > CAIUPE01. The sequence continues at coordinate 35,622 of CANGLU010000012.1, read as the reverse complement.
ACCCGCAGGCATCGTCTCCGATGAACTTGCCCATCTTGTCGACATCATCCTCGTCAACGAGCACGAAGCGATGGTGGTCGCGGAAGGCTTTGGCCTCTCCGCCGAAAACCCCACCGATGCCGCACAAGCCATCGCCTCGGCGCGCAACATGGCCTGCATCGTCACTTTAGGCAGCGAGGGCGCGGTCGGCTGGACGGACGGCGTGCGCCGTCAGGTTCCCGCCCCATCCGTCACCGTTGTCGACACAACCGCCGCAGGCGACGCGTTTTGCGGGGCCTTTGCCGCAGCGCTCGATCAAGGCTTCGGCTTCACGGGCGCTTTGGCCAGAGGCGTAACCGCCGGAAGCCTCGCCTGCACGCGACACGGCGCCCAGCCGAGCCTGCCGACCAAAGCGGCCATTGAAGCTGCCCTTAAAGGCTGAAGATGAGAGCGTAACATTACGCCCTTGACGCATCATCGTCCTAAGGCGACACAGTAAACGCAACAGCCTAGCTCACGATCACCGGAAGCCACCCCATGTTCCCAAAGCCCGTATCCTCGCTTACCCCCAACACGCTCGGCTACGAGACTCTTCCTCTCGTCAAGCCAACGGGCTTTCGCGAATATGATGCGCGCTGGTTGTTTGAAAAAGAACTCAACCTCATGGGCGTGCAAGCGTTGGGGTTGGGCCTCGGCACGCTGATCCGTGAAATGGGCGTGAAGCCCGAAATCGTCACCGGCCATGATTATCGCGGCTATTCATCCTCCATCAAAATGGCCTTGATCAACGGCCTCATGGCCGCTGGATGCAAAGTGCATGATATTGGTTTGGCGATGTCGCCCATGGCCTATTTCGCGCAATTCGAATTGGATGTGGCGTGTGTCGCCATGGTCACCGCCTCGCATAATGACAATGGCTGGACGGGTGTAAAAATGGGCGCGCAACGCCCTGTCACCTTTGGCCCTGATGAAATGAATCGCTTAAAAGAAATCGTCCTCGAAGGGCGCGGTTCCTATGCCGATGGCGGCGCCTATCGCTTCGTCGAAAACTTTGCCGATCGCTACATCGCCGATCTAACTACACGCAAACCCTATACCCGTAAAATGAAAGTCATTGCGGCTTGCGGCAATGGCACGGCAGGTGCTTTCGCACCGGGCATTTTAGAAAAGCTCGGCGTTGAAGTTGTGCCGATGGATGCGGAATTAGATTACACGTTCCCGCGCTACAACCCAAACCCTGAAGACATGGAAATGCTGCACGCGATGGCGCATGCGGTACATGAGCATAAAGCCGATGTCGCCTTAGGTTTCGATGGTGATGGTGATCGGTGCGGCGTTGTCGACAATGAAGGCAATGAAATTTTTGCCGATAAAATTGGTGTGATGTTGGCACGTGATTTATCGAGCCTGCACCCTCATGCAACCTTCGTTGTTGATGTGAAATCGACCGGCCTTTTTGCAACCGATCCGGTGCTCATCCAAAACGGTGTCAAAGCCGATTATTGGAAGACAGGCCACTCCTACATCAAGCGCCGCGTTGCTGATTTAAAAGCCCTCGCAGGCTTTGAAAAATCAGGTCACTTTTTCTTCAACGCACCGGTCGGTCGCGGCTATGATGACGGGCTTGTCACTGCGATTGCCGTGCTCGATATGCTGGAGCGCAATCCGGATAAATCCATGGCGGATCTTTACCGTGCGCTGCCCAAAACATGGGGCACGCCCACGATGTCGCCCCATTGCGGCGATGAAGTAAAATACGGCGTCGTCGAACGGGTCAAAGCCGATATCGAAGCGATGCAAAAAAATGGTCTCGCCTTCGCCGGCCAAAAGATCCGCGACATCGTCACCGTCAACGGGATCCGCGTCACCTCCGCCGATGGCACATGGGGGTTGGTACGTGCATCGTCGAACAAGCCCGAGCTGGTCGTGGTCTGCGAGAGCCCCGTCTCGGAAGCGCGGATGCGGGAGATGTTTAAGGCCGTTGATGACCTTATTCGGCTCAGCCCCGAGGTTGGAGCCTATAATCAATCGATCTGATTATAGGAACCTGCCTTTTATGTATCGAACCCACTGGGCTTATTCACCCGAAGTACTGGACTTATCTATCTCAAATCATCGCTTTTGAGGCGAAAAGCCTTGCCAAACCCGCCATTCAGACTGGCTTCCATCATAGTAAGTCGAATGTATAGGAAGTCGGGGAAGTCAATATAAAGCGCCGCCTTGGGGTGGCGTGCAATGAATAGTGTCCGCAAAATGATGTTTTCGTCGCTGGCACGGTCAATAATACTAGCCGAACACTGTATGGTTATTCTTGCATGCGCCAGCGGGTCCCCCTTGCCCGGCTCCCCCACCAAAAGCGAGCATCTTTGGTCCGCTAAAAGGTGTTTAGTATGGCCTGAAAGCCTTGAAACCAACAAAAACGGCGTCTGCGCCCGATCAAGCGCAAATGTCACAAGGCTTGCAAAGGGATAGCCATTCTCATTGATGGTCGCGAGCGTGCCAAACCGCGCCTCACGCAGCAATTGCCGTGTGGTTTCGCGAGCTTCTTCATTCGCGGATTGGACGGGGTCAAAGGGCTTAGCCATGCCCTGAGAGAAGCATAGAATCCCCTTCCGTCAAGGCTTTTCAGCATTTTTTAGATCAAAGCGTGGGCTCTGCCACAATTTGGCCTCGCTATGTTCTAGAATTTGCGATTAGATTGAACCCGAACTGTCGGAGCCAGCGCCTATGCCCACCATCGCCCTTGTTGATGATGACCGTAACATCCTCACCTCCGTTTCCATCGCCTTGGAAGCGGAAGGCTATCGCGTTGAAACTTACACGGATGGTGCAACAGCGCTCGAAGGATTGAAGCAAAACCCGCCCGATTTGGCCATTTTTGATATTAAAATGCCCAGAATGGACGGCATGGAGCTTCTGCGTCGTTTACGGCAAAAATCAGATTTGCCAGTAATTTTTCTCACTTCGAAGGACGAGGAAATCGACGAATTGTTCGGGCTGAAAATGGGTGCGGATGATTTTATCCGCAAACCCTTCTCCCAACGCCTCCTTGTCGAGCGCGTTAAAGCCATTCTCAGGCGCATTGGCGCCAAAGACGCGCCACCCGCCAAGGAAGGCGATGCGAAGGTCTTGGACCGCGGCGAGCTGCGCATGGACACCGAGCGCCACGCCTGCACCTGGAAGGGACTTCCGGTAACGCTGACCGTGACCGAATTTTTAATCCTCCAAGCCCTAGCCTTGCGCCCGGGCGTCGTCAAAAGCCGGAACTCCCTCATGGACGCCGCCTATGACGATCAGGTCTATGTCGATGATCGAACCATCGACAGCCACATCAAACGGCTGCGCAAAAAATTCAAAGCGGTTGATGATGATTTCGATAAGATCGACACGCTTTATGGCGTCGGCTACCGATTTTCGGAATGAATGGCACGCTAACCCATGAAACGGCCACACAATGACGATGCGCGATCAGGTCGAGCCCCCCAAAGCTACACATTGATCCAGCGCGTCCGTCGTTTTTTTCGCTTCATCGTTTTAAGAGCATCTTCAAGCCTTGTCCGGCGCATTGTTGTCCTCAACCTCGCCGGGCTTTTTGCGCTTTTATTGGGTTTTCTTTACTTAAACCAATTCCGGCAGGGATTAATCGATTCCCGCGTCGAAAGCCTGCTCACCCAAGGCGAAATCATCGCCTCGGCTGTAGCCGCATCAGCGACCCTGGATGTTGAATCAATTACCATCGATCCCGAAAAATTACTGATGTTACAGGCGGGCGAAAGCACCATTGCCGGCGACGATGACACAGAATTTTCCATTAATCCGGCGCGAGTAGCCCCGCTTTTGCGCCGTTTGGTGACACCGACACGCACAAGAGCCCGCATTTTCGATCAAGATGGCGAATTATTGATCGATACAGCCGCCATGTATTCGCCGGGCGATATTTTGCGGTCGGAGTTACCGCCCCCAAATGAGGGCGAAGAAACACTGATTTCCCGCACATGGGATATCGTCAAACATGGGTTCGGACCGCGCGTTTCGATCAAAAATGATGACCCGTCAGCTACCCACGGGCAAAATATTTCTGAAGTCAAACAGGCATTTAGTGGTTCACCCGCGAGTGTTGTGCGGGTCAATAGCGCGGGCGAGACGATCGTTTCCGTTGCCGTACCCATCCAAAAATCGCGCATGGTTCGCGGCGCCCTCCTGCTTTCAACGCTTGGCGGCGATATCGACTCGATTATCCGCACCGAGCGCCTTTCTATTCTGCGAATTTTTGCCATTGCCGCATCCGTCATGATCATTGTTTCGGCTTTATTTGCCGGAACCATCGCAGGGCCCATCCGGCGGCTGTCGTCGGCGGCCGATCGCGTCCGTCGCGGCATCAGGACCCGCACGGAAATCCCCGATTTTACCGACCGAAGCGACGAAATCGGGCATTTATCGGGCTCGCTTCGGGACATGACGCACGCGCTCTATGATCGGATCGAGGCGATTGAAAGCTTCGCAGCCGACGTGGCGCATGAGCTTAAAAATCCGCTCACATCGTTAAGAAGTGCCGTTGAAACCTGGCCTTTAGCAAAGAGCGACGAAAGCCGCACCCGCTTGCTCGACGTAATTAAACACGATGTGAACCGCCTAGATCGGTTGATCAGCGATATATCAGACGCCTCCAGATTGGACGCCGAACTGGCCCGCAATGACGAAAAGCGGTTCAATGTGGCGGAGCTTGTTTCCGCCGTTGTTGCGATTGCCAATGGTGTCCGGTCGGGCGAAGCCATTAAGACCGAGCTTCATGTTTCAGATCATGGTTTAGGGGCGCAAGCCTATGAAATGATTGGGCATGATTCACGCATCAGTCAGGTGATCAATAATCTGATCGATAACGCTAAATCCTTTTCCAACGCGGGAGCTGCGGTTCACATTTCTCTGTCGCGCGTAGCGGATAAAATCCAGATCATCGTCGATGATGAAGGGCCCGGCATTCCCGCTCACGCCCTTGAGCGGATATTTGAGCGGTTTTACACGGACAGGCCCGATCAGGGATTTGGTCAAAATTCGGGGCTTGGCCTTTCAATTTCACGTCAGATCATCGCCGCGCATAATGGTTCGATATGGGCGGAAAATCGCTATCGGAATCCAGCGACAGGCCCTGATTCAGAGCCGATTGGTGCCCGTTTCGTCATCCAACTGCCTGCCGCCAACCCATGACGCGGCCTGTGGACGAGCAGGCCATCCACGCCAATTGCCTCGTCATCGGGGATTCCGGCATCCTCATTCGCGGGCTTTCGGGCAGCGGGAAATCCACGCTTTCTTTCCGTTTGCTCGATTTGGCGAAGCAAAATGGTCATTTTGCCCGATTGGTCGGCGATGATCGGATTTTGCTGCGCGCGATCGGCGGGCGGCTCTTGGCCGAAGGGCATCCGCTGATCGCCGGTCAAATTGAAATCCGGGGCATCGGAATTAGAGATGCCGACTACGAAAATCGGGCTGTAATTCGACTTCTCGTCGATTGTGAACCTGTGCTAAGCATTCGACATCCGGATCATTTGGATATGTCCGACACGCTGTTGGGCATTTCAATTCGCCGAATTAGGGTAACACCCCAGAGCGCCGAACTGGTTTTGGCCGCGTTGGGAATGGGCAGCTTGTCGATTTAAGTTCTTATGATACAACAACAAAAGATGAATTGGGTCAGTATTATCCAGTCGTCGCTGGCGTTCATGATTACGATGACGCGTATGAAGGGGATGTCGCAATGATTGGAATGGTACTCGTCACGCACGGCAAGCTTGCGATCGAGTTCCTTTCGGCGTTGGAACACGTTGTCGGCCAGCAAAAACAGATTAAAACCGTCACGATTGGCCCCGAAGACGATATGGAAGTGCGACGCACGGAAATTATCGACGCGGTAAGCCATGTCGATTCCGGCGATGGTGTCGTGGTTTTGACCGATATGTTCGGCGGAACCCCTTCAAATCTAGCCATTTCGGTGATGGGATCAGGCCGGACCGAGGTTGTCGCGGGGATCAATCTTCCGATGCTGATTAAGCTGGCCAGTGTCAGAAGTGATTGCGATCTCCAGCAAGCGGTCATGCAAGCGCAGGACGCTGGACGCAAATATATCAATGTCGCCAGCCAGGTCCTTGCCGGAAAATAATACTGGTTTTTACTTAACGTTAGTCTCGGAGTTGCCATTCATGACGCAGGATATTCAAAGCGCCACCCTCATCCGAGACGTTGAAATCATTAATAAAAAAGGCCTCCACGCCCGCGCCACCGCCAAATTTGTCCAATGCGCCGATGGCTTTGAAGCCGATATTACAGTGACCCGTTCTAGTGAAACCGTTGGCGGTACTTCCATCATGGGCATCTTAACGCTCGGCGCTGGAATCGGCTCAATAATCACCTTAACCGCGTCGGGCCCCCAGGCGGAGGCGGCCATCGAGGCTTTAACGGCATTGATTAATAGCCGGTTTGGTGAATCCGAATAGGTATTTTGCTCATATAAAGTTTTCTTTATATCTTCGATTGCGCTCTGCGAAGAGCGCGGGTATAAGGTGCGTCGATTATCATGGTCTCCACTCCAGAAATTGACGGGAATACAATGAGCACGCACTTTAACGACTATCGGATTGCCGATTTGGGTCTCGCAGATTGGGGCCGCAAAGAATTAACCATCGCCGAAACCGAAATGCCGGGCCTGATGGCAACCAGAGCGGAATTTGGCGCTTCCCAGCCCCTAAAAGGCGCCAGAATCGCGGGTTCGCTTCATATGACGATCCAAACGGGCGTTTTGATCGAGACCTTAAAGGCGCTTGGCGCCGATGTCCGTTGGGCATCGTGCAACATCTATTCGACCCAAGACCACGCAGCAGCGGCCATCGCAGCAGCAGGAACACCCGTCTTCGCCATCAAGGGCGAAAGTCTTGAAGATTACTGGGACTATACTCACAAAATCTTCGAATGGGCCGATGGCGGCACGCCCAATATGATCCTAGATGATGGCGGCGACGCCACAATGCTCATCCACCTAGGCATGCGAGCCGAAGCCGGCGACACCGCCTTCCTCGAAAAAGCCGAAAACGAAGAAGAAGAAGTCCTTTTTGCGTCCATTAAAAAGCGATTGAAGTCAAATCCGGGCTGGTATGGCCGAAATGGCCAAAATATTAAAGGCGTGACCGAAGAAACAACTACTGGCGTTCACCGTCTTTATATTATGGCGAACGAAGGAAAGCTTCTATTTCCGGCCATTAACGTCAACGACTCGGTTACGAAATCGAAATTCGACAATATATATGGCTGCCGCGAGTCACTCGTAGACGGCATCCGCCGCGGCACAGACGTCATGATGGCCGGGAAAGTGGCTATGGTTGCAGGCTTTGGTGACGTCGGCAAAGGTTCGGCCGCCTCGCTACGTAACGCCGGTTGCCGCGTGATGGTATCCGAGGTCGATCCGATTTGCGCGCTACAAGCAGCCATGGAAGGCTATGAGGTCACGACAATGGAAGATGCGGCACCGCGGGCCGATATCTTCGTAACGGCGACCGGAAATGTGGACGTTATTACAATCGATCATATGAGAGCCATGAAAGATCGTGCCATTGTCTGCAATATTGGCCATTTTGACAGCGAAATTCAGATCGCCGCTCTCAAAAACATGAAATGGCACAATGTTAAGCCACAGGTCGATGAGGTCGAATTCGCCGACTCAAAGCGGATCATTGTGTTGTCTGAAGGCCGCTTGGTTAATCTCGGAAATGCCACGGGACATCCCTCATTCGTCATGTCCGCCTCATTTACGAACCAAACTTTAGCCCAGATTGAATTATGGACAAAACAAGGCCAATACGACAAAAAAGTATATACGCTACCTAAGCACTTAGATGAGAAAGTCGCGGCCCTTCATCTCGATAAAATTGGCGTTAAGCTTACTAAATTGAGCTCTAAACAGTCCGATTACTTGGGCTTACCGTCTCAAGGGCCATTTAAGCCTGACCATTACCGCTATTGAAAAATTCACAAAACAATTTGAAAAATCCGGCCAATTGGCCGGATTTTTTTATTCCCCTAAAATTCATACGCTAAAATACCAAATATTGCTTCGTTTGAGACAGCTAAACTTGTACAATTGTGTCGATTCGAGAAATACTATCGCCGAACTTCATCGGCATATCATCAGAGTTTAACAAAGAATGTTGAACGACGGAGCAATAGGCTTCCTAATTGAATGGTTTCAGCAGAGCACTACTATTGCATCTGGCTTTATTATATTGACCATCGGATGTTTATTATTAATTTTCAAAATAGTAATTTCCAAAGTTGTTCCATTCTATTTTCCCGATTCCTCATTCCTAAATGATAGCGGAAAAAGTCACACATCAAATCCAGATATTCTTTACGAGTTTTTTAAATCAGAGACTCAAGTAATTATATATTGGAATGACTTCAACCTTCCTAATATCATTGGCGACATAAATCAGTTAAAAGAAGATATTGGTAAGGCGGATCCTCTATTATTCTCAACCTGGCTTAGTATCGATGACCGGAAGGAAATAGATGCGTCTCTTGCTAAGTTACGAATGAACGGGACGCCATTTCAAATAGTTCTAAAAGAAATTACCGGAAAATATTTCGAGTTTGATGGCAAAATTATAAATAATTTAGCCACACTTAAGATCAAGAATATTGATCAGCAGAAGCAAAGCCATTCTATTTTAAAAAATGAGTATGAAAACTTAAAGATAGAGACCGTCGGCCTGAGGGCCATACTAGATACACTCTCACACCCAATATGGGTAAGGGAGCGCAGTGGGCGTCTTTCATGGGTCAATGAACAATACGCTTACGCTGTCGATGTCGATAATACGAGTAATGTAATTTCAGCACAAATTGAATTTCTAGATTCAAGCATACAATCAGATACAATAAATGCACTAAAAAAGGGCGACGTTTTTCAAATTCGAATACCCGTAATTGTTTCTGGCCAACGAAGGATATTCGATATTGTTGAAACACCACTGGTGTCTGGTTCCATAGGATATGCAATAGACGTATCTGACTTAGAGGCCACACGAAATGACCTACACCGGCAGATGGCTAGCCACGTTTTAACTCTTGACCAATTACCAACAGCTGTCGCTATTTTTGATGAAAGGCAGTGCCTCGTCTTTTGCAATCTTGCATATAAGACACTGTGGCAAATAGACGAAGCATTCATACAATCAAAACCAACAGATAGTGAAATATTGGATTACTTACGCGACGCCAGACGGCTTCCCGAACAGGCAGATTATAAGAGTTGGAAAAAGTCACTCCATGAAGCCTACCATTCATTGGAAACGCAAGAAGCAGCATGGTATCTTCCTGGCGGGCGAACTTTACGCGTTGTTGTAAATCCAAATCCACAAGGTGGCGTTACCTATTTATTTGAAGATGTAACTGCGCAATTCATCTTACAATCAAATTTTAACGCCCTATCGCGTGTTCAGAGCGAGACACTAGATTCCTTAAAAGAAGGTGTAGCCGTCTTCGGAACGGATGGCAGGCTGAAGTTGAATAACCCTGCATTTGAAAGCATGTGGGAAATCGATTCACAAAAGATATCCCAAAATCCACATATTGACGAGATTATTAAACACTCAAATCAAATTTACGATGCGCCAATAGTTTGGAATAATATAAAAGGAATTATTGGTGGCTTTAACGACGCCAGAAAAGGGCATTCGTTCCGTATGGAACGAAATAATGGAACGATTGTAGAGTGCACACTAGCGCCACTTCCTGACGGCGCCACCCTAGCAACTTTTGTTGATATTTCTGCGAGTGTTCATGTTGAGCGCGCTCTAAAAGATAGAAACGATGCACTCGAGCATGCCGCTAGATTGCGAGAGAATTTTGTACATCATGTTTCGTATCAATTACGCTCTCCTTTAACCAACGTAATCGGATTCACAGAACTTCTAGCATCGGGAGCTGCCGGCCGACTCACTCAGAAGCAAAGTGAGTATGTCGATCACGTTTTTCAATCGTCAAACGCTTTAATGACTATTATTGACGATATCCTAGATCTTGCATCTTTCGATCGTGGCGAGATTATACTTGAGCGGAAGCCAATCAATATCAAAGACGCAATAAACAAGGCAATTGAAGCTCATACAGACCGATTGACAGAGCGAAATCTAATACTGGACATTTATATCCCCGACAACGTTAATAAATTTTTTCTCGACGAAAAACGTATCCAACAAATATTATTCAATTTGCTATCTAATTCCATAGGCTTTTCAGCCGACGGACAAGTGATTTCCATAGCTGCTGAACTGCAAAATTTTCATTTAAATATAACTATAAAAGACTATGGAAGAGGTATACCAGAAGACGTAATCCAACGGGTGTTTGATCGTTTTGAAACATATACAATTGGCTCGCGACATCGTGGCGCCGGATTAGGGTTATCAATTGTACGATCATTGGTAGAGCTACATGGTGGAACGGTAAACATTGAATCAAAGCCTGGCAAGGGAACCATTGTTAGCTGTTCCTTCCCGCCCGAAAACTTTGAACCTTCCAAAATTGAGGCCAATTAATGATCTTAACCTCGCACAATGCGTATCATAAATCGACGCGTGATTTATATTTAAATAACGAAATAGAAACACAACGCCTAGCCAAGTGTTTAGCTCCCTTTCTTACGTCTAGTAATTTGGTAGCGTTATGCGGCGAACTTGGTGCTGGAAAAACAACGTTTGCCCGCAGCCTAATTCGATTTCTTGCAAACCAGCCCGAATTAACAATAACAAGCCCAACATATCTACTGCTACAAGAATACGAAGGAAAATCGTGTCTACTAGTCCACGCCGACTTATATCGATTAATAAGTCAAGACGAGTTAACGGAAATCGGCTTTAGCGAGATCATTGAGAACGCAATTACTATTGTAGAATGGCCAGAACGGTTTCCGGGACTAATAGAAAATGCCGATATCACTATAAAATTCAATATGGCGAACATAACTCATGATTTATCTAGGATTGCATCGTTAAATGCAGAAACAATTCTATTATCGTCTCTATTCACTCAATATCATATTCTAACGCTTTTAGAAGATTCTACTTGGAGGAACGCATCACGGGAATTAATTGCAGGCGACGCCTCTGGCCGTCGGTATGAACGCATAACAAGTGACTTTAACAGTGCCGTACTTATGATTGTACCGCCCACAAAGCCAGATCAAGCTATTCGAGCTAATAAAACCTATCGGGAAATCGCCAAATTATCGAATTCTCTCGATACATTTGTTGCAATTTCAAATGGTCTACTCACTTATGGATTTAGTGCCCCCAAAATATTGAAGCACGACATTCAGAATGGTCTGATACTTACAGAAGATCTTGGATCAGAGACTATCTTTAATACGGATGGCCCCATTATTGAAAGATACAAAGAAGCAGTTCGCTTCCTAGAAACATTTCATCAAGTAAATCCACCGCAAGAAATACCAAATTATGATGGTACTAATTACCAAATCCCCAAATATGACACCGAGGCCCTCTTGATTGAGGCGGAATTGTTCATTGATTGGTACATTCCAAATTTGACAGATTATCAAATTTCGGAAGAACAGCGTGCAAAATTTTTGGATATATGGAAGGGATTGCTCGAGCCATTGCAAAGCGAACCCCACGGTTGGACGTTAAGAGATTTTCATTCCCCTAACATATTGTGGTTACAAGAGCGTTCGGGCGTCAAACGAATTGGATTAATCGATATTCAGGATACTGTTTGGGGGCATCCTGCTTACGATTTAGCATCTTTATTACAAGATGCACGTATTCCAATTTCAAATGACCTTGAGCTAGAATTATATGAATTTTATATCAAATTAAAATTTAAAAACGTTGCCAATTTTGACGCAAAAGCATTTTCTAAAGCATATGCAACTTATGCCCTTCAAAGAGTCACAAAAATACTGGGTATATTTGTTCGCCTTAACTTAAGAGATAACAAACCGGAATATCTCAAATTTATACCTCAATTAATTTTTTATCTTAATCGAAATATTTCGCATCCTGATTTATTCGAATATCGTGAGTGGCTGAATATGAATTGCCCCTCTGTGCTTAATGACAATATCGAGGGAATTTCATTATCATGACAGATAAATGCCAACCGTCAAAAAATGCAATGATTTTGGCAGCTGGCTTAGGTCTACGGATGCTGCCCCTTACGGACAAAACGCCAAAGCCGCTTATAAAAGTTGCTGGAAAACCATTAATCCAATTTAATCTTGAGGCTTTATCCAAATTTTCTGCGGCGGAAGTCGTCGTTAACATACATCACTTACCGCTTCAAATGATCAATTTTCTTCGGAACTATCCCGACTTCGATGTTCAAATTTCAAACGAAAGCGATGAACTATTGGATTCAGGAGGTGGAATAAAAAATGCGCTTCATCTTCTTGGCCCTGCCCCATTTTTTATCCTTAATGCAGACTCATTTTGGATCGATGGCGCTACTTCAAATTTAAATCGCCTGTCAAAAGCGTGGGAACCAGAACGCATGGATATTTTGCTGTTGCTTGCCGCAGGAAATCAAATAATGGGCTACGCAGGGTGCGGCGACTTTATGATGAATTCAAATGGGCAATTAATACGGCGGCCTGAAAAAGCAGTATCGCCATTTGTGTACACGGGCGTAGCGCTCATAAGCGCAAAAATATTTCATGAAACACCTAGTGGGCCATTTTCATTGAATATTCTCTTCGACCGAGCAATCGAACTTCAAAGGCTCTATGGAATTCGCTTAGATGGGGATTGGTACCACGTTGGTACCCCTGAATCAATTGACGAAGCCGAACAAAAAATGATGCTTAATAAGTATTAATGGCAATGGACAAACGTGAACACCCTAAAGTTTATACTATATCTCCGATGGTTTCGTTCGTGGATACCTTAGCCAAAAGCATTGTTACCCGAAGAATAAATGAGGAGTGTCCGGATCAAAAATCTCCTTACTTTCTATCTTCAACCACAATTTACATGCCCACCAAGAGGTCTGCAGTAGGCTTGGCGGAAGCTCTCAAGTCACAAAAAAAAATCAAGAGCCTCTTTCTTCCTAAAATCATTTCTATTGGAGAAATCACCGACGCCGAAAATATATTTTCTGTTGAGAGTACAATAGAAAATATATTTTCTGAAAAGAATCAAAAAAGAGAAATATCTCCTCTGATACGAAGACTGATACTAACCAAATTAATTAGTTCTTGGGCTAGACGAATTGAAAGCTCATTGAGTGAAAAAAATACCGATTTAATTCCGATCGAATTTGGATACTCTTCTCCGCTTGTAGAAGAAGGGTCCTTCTCAGTAGCAAAAACAATTGGTGATGCACTCACTCTGGCAGATTCGCTCGGTCATTTAATTGATACATTAGTAATATATAAGAAAACGTGGCAAGACGTCCACTCACTTTTGCCACAAGAGCTTTCGGATGCTTACTGGAGTATTTCGAAAGACTTCTTACAAATAGCAGCAGAAGCTTGGCCAGCTTTTTGTCATAAAGAGGGCGTCATCGACGCCGCCGAGCGCCGAGATTTAATTATTTCAACCGAGGCAGATAGGCTATTAAAAGAATTGCCCCGAACACCCATTATTATTGCCGGCTCTACTGGCTCTATGCCGTCAACTTCCAAATTAATATGTGCGATTTCAAAGTTACCATTTGGTTCAGTAGTTTTACCCGGTATTGATCAAAATCTTGATCGCGAATCGTGGGAAATTTTAAGTCAAGATAAAAATCAAAATAATTGTGCAAGCCATCCTCAAACAATTCTATCTAAATTGATCCGGCAAATAGGAGTTGATCGTGATGATGTTGTTGAACTATCGGAGCCCAATAATACTTTAAAGTTTAAAGAGGTCTTCCTATCTGAATGCATGCGGCCTCACGAGACAACACATCTATGGTCTAATTTAGATAGAAACCAAAAAAAAGCAGAAATATTTGAAGGTCTTCAGGGTGTAAGTTATATTGAGGCGGATAATGAACGCGATGAAACATTAGCTATTTCATTGATGCTGCGTTCATCTCTCGAAATTCCAGGAAAAACGGCGGCACTTATTACGCCAGATAGATCATTGGCTAAGCGTGTTAATTCGGAACTCTTAAGATGGGGCATTTACAGCGACGATAGTGCTGGAACACCCTTACATAAGTCTTCAATAGGAACATTAGCGAGCCTGTTAGTGAGTGCTCTGGTGGATAGATTTTCACCCGTTTCTCTTTTGGCCTTATTAAATCATTGCGAGGTCCGCCTAGGTTTAACAAAGGAAATCCTTCAAATAGGTATTTCCGTGATTGATCTAGCCCTATCGCGCACACTTATTAAAAGCAATGATATAGGCGGCATTAGAGATGCTTTTAACTTATTAAGTAAAAAGGATACTGAGGGAATCCCAGCTAATTCGGTTCAACGTCTGACGTTAGAAGATTGGAATTATGCCGATGTTGTCCTTAAAAAATTGGAGTTAATTTACGAACCCTTTCATGAATTAAATAGCAGCGAAGTAAATTATTTTTTTAATTTGATCGAACCATCACTCAATTTAATATTAGCCTCGCCATTTGATACACATAAAATCAGTAATATTAATGGTTCGACTGAGATGTCGGAACTTTTCACTGCTATACGCTCAATGCCAGATTTGGAATTAGAAGCTTCGATAGGAAGTTTTGTTTCTTTTTTTGAGCAATTAATGGCCGGATATACTGTACCCAATCATTCAGCTTCACACCCCCGAGTGAAGATTTTAGGTTTGCTCGAGGCACGTCTTCTTCATTTTGATTTAATTATCTTAGGGGGACTAGACGAAGGTATCTGGCCTCCGGAGACACAATCCGACCCATTTTTAAACAGGCCGTGGCGTGAAGAGCTCGGAATTCCAACTCCAGAGCGACGTATAGGCCAAACGGCACACGACTTTATATCGGCGCTTGGAGCGCGCGAAGTTGTTATAACTCGTTCCCTCAAGCGGAACGGATCGCCCATGATCGCATCTAGGTTTATTCAAAGGATGATTGCGGTTGCTGGTACAGAAAAGTTTAAAATTTTGAGTGATAGAGGAGAAGTGATATTAAATTTGGCCCGTAAGCTAGATGACGTTGAAATTACCCAAGAAGTTTCTAGACCTGAACCAATTCCTCCACCCCACCTTTTGCCAAGGAAATTGAGCGTTACCGAGGTGGAGCTACTTCGCCGCGATCCATATTCGATCTATGCAAAACATGTATTGAAACTCGAATATCTGGAAAAAATTGGATACCAAATTGGAAGTAGAGAACGCGGAAATATTTTTCATTTAATTCTGTCTCGCTTTTCTGAAAATTGGCCGGCAATACTTCCAGAAGATGCATTGAATAAGTTTTTGACCATTGGCGCAGAGGTTCTAGCCTTATATCATTATCAATTATGCCTTGAACCATTCTGGGACGTTAGACTTCGGGAAACGGGCAGATGGTACCTTCGTTGGGAGGAACTAAGGCGTCAGAAATTTACGGCGCCCTTAGCTGTAGAGCGCCGTGGTGCGTTTTTGATTCAGCTACCTCGCGGCGGTGATTTCACACTCAGCGGGCAAATTGACAGGATTGAGTTTGTTGAAAATGGGAAATTCAATATTGTTGATTTTAAGACTGGAAAAGTTCCTAGTCAGCTGCAAGTACGAGCAGGCTTCTCACCACAATTGACTCTTGAAGCAGCAATGTTGAAACGTAATGCATTCAACGGACTCTTTGGAATTCGAACCCATGGTTTGATTTACGTAAAAATTGGCGGCAAGGACGGCGGCGAAGAGAAGCCTATACGTGATTTAAAGGAGCCATTTGATTACGACGAAATCGTAGAACGTCATTTCTCCGAATTTATTAAGCTTGTTGACGAACACTGGAATGGATCCCGCCCATTTTATTCACGACCTCATCCTCAATTTACAACGGATTTCGGAAGATATGATCACTTAGCTCGAGTGCAAGAATGGTCTCTCAATAGCACAGATACAGACGCCGGAGATGACGAATGAATTTATCCGGCATATTAGAACAAACGGAACTTAAGCAAGCACGGGCGTCCAATCCAAAATCATCGGCCTTTGTATCGGCAAATGCAGGATCCGGTAAGACATATGTACTCGTAACTCGAATTCTCCGTTTGCTCATTGAAGGTGTCGACCCTTCAAGAATATTAGCGCTGACTTATACAACTACAGCTGCGGCAAATATGTCTATCCGTGTATTCCGTGAACTTTCCGAATGGGTTAATTTAGACGATGAAGCGTTAAAATTAAAAATATTCCAATTAGATAAAGCAGAGGTAACTGCAATACGTATAAAGCAAGCTAGGCAGTTATTTGCTCGTGCGGTTGAAACCCCCGGTGGCTTAAAAATTCAAACGATTCATGCGTTCTGTGAAAAACTACTTCATCTATTTCCATTTGAAGCAAATGTTCCAGCAAATTTTGAAATTATTGATGATCATAATCAGTCGTCATTAATGGCCAGCACACGAGATAAACTTCTGAACAGATCACCGTTGGCCATAGGCGATAATCTTACATCAAGTATTATGGATATTATTAATTTAATTGGAGAACACGAATTTGAATCTTTGCTCACGGTTACAATTAAACGCACTCAAGATATTCGGCGTATGCTCAAAGATTCAAATTTATTAGAAAATTTATTCATTAAAATTAATAATAATCTTCGACTAAAGACAAACGAAACAGCTGAGGACATTTGGGTAAAAATATATAATCGTCGCCTAACCGAGAGCGAATGTAATGAAATTGGAGATTTACTTCTGAAGTCAACTGCAAATGATCAAAAAATTGGCTATTCCATGATTGAATCTAATAAGTGGAATTTTGGTGAAGAATGGAAAGCACTGTATTTATCGGCATTTTTTACCACAACGATGGAACCAAGGTCTGATCGCGGATTCATAACAACCGGATTTCGAGCCAAATATCCGATTATTTTCGACAGTTTATTAAAAGAAAAGGATAGAATTTCGGAGCTTTATGATCGCATTAAAATTAATAACATCTATACAAGTACAAGGGCGTTACTCGCTATTACGGGTGCATTTTTAAATATCTATGACGCTCAAAAAAATTCGATGGGAGTGCTAGATTTTGACGATTTAATTTTAAAGACGAAGGAATTGTTGAGCAGAAGTAGCTCGCAATGGGTACTTTACAAATTAGACAACGGCATTGAGCATATATTATTAGACGAAGCCCAAGATACAAGTCCAAACCAATGGGACATATTAAAACTTCTTACGGAGGAATTCTATTCCGGCGAATCCAATAAACGAGGGATACGAACCGTATTTGCTGTCGGCGACCCAAAACAATCGATTTATAGTTTTCAGGGCGCGGAACCAAATGCCTTTGCTATAAATAAGTCTTTCTTCAAAGATAAATTCAAACCTCTTTCTAATCAAAATGAAAAGGAGAGGAGAACATTTTATGAAGAAAATTTGACCGTTTCCTTTCGCTCTACTCCTGAAATTCTTTATGCCGTAGATAAGGTTTTTAGTAATCCAGAAAATTATCAAGGCCTCAACCAAGAGCCCGAGCCGACCGTACATTCAAGTCGACGGATGAATGATATGGGTTTGGTGGAGTTTTGGCAGCCTCTTAGATCGGAAAAAGCGATACCAAGCGAGAATTGGGATGCCCCTTTGGATGCAATTGAAGGTGACTCTGCCGTTGTCACTCTTGCTCGTAATTTGGCTCACCATATTAAAGGGCTTATCGGCTCTGGTTCAAATGAACGGATTTATGAGAGCCATATAGGACAACGCAGAATAGACGCAGGCGATATTCTAATCTTGGTACGTAAAAGAGGAAAACTATTTGAATCGATAATTCGATCACTCAAGGAAAATGGGATTCCTGTTGCAGGAGCAGACCGGCTAAACCTAAACGATCATATCGCAGTTATGGATTTAGTGGCTTTAGGTAAGGCCGTCATTACGCCCGAGGATGATCTAACCCTTGCGACCCTTTTAAAATCACCTCTCTTTGAATTTACTGAAGACGAACTTATGCTGCTTGCAGCTGAACGAAAGGGGTCTCTCGTAGATGCCTTATTTAACGATACGAGAAGTGACCGCTTTAAATCGGCAAAATTAATTTTTCAAAATTTCTGTGATGCATCACGGAAGAGTGGGCCGTTTTCTTTTTATTCGTTTGTTTTGGGGGCTTGCGGCGGACGAAAATCGTTTAGAAAGCGCTTAGGGGCGGAGGCAGACGATGTAATTGATGAATTTTTGCGTCTGGCACTGGAGCATGAGCAAAAGCAGGCTCCTTCTTTGCTTAAGTTTATTGATAATTTTATTTCGACCGATTTTACGGTTAAGCGGGATATGGATTCTGGGCGAAATCAAATTCGCGTTATGACAGTTCATGGCGCGAAGGGGTTGGAAGCTCCGATAGTTTATATGCCTGATACGTTCGGCAATGCAGTCGATAAGCAAAAAATCGACCCAATTTTCAATATTTCAGCGGATCCGAATGAGTATATTCCTATATGGTCGCCGTCGCAGGCAACTGATAGCAAGATGATCGCTAAATTACGTAAAGATGCTTACAATAAAGAAGCCGAGGAGCATAGGCGATTACTTTATGTTGCTATGACTCGCGCACGTGACCGATTATATATATTGGGTTTTAATAATAAAAAAAGCAGCCCGAAAGATTGTTGGTACTCGATTATTAAGGCGGCACTTTCTGATGAGATGGTCGAAGTGGTCGACGGTTCGGCGCCGGTTGGTGCTAAAAGATTGCAGTTCAAGCCTTTTCCGCCACTTGAGACAATCGTGGAGCCTGACCGGGTTGAAGAAAAAATTGTGTTACCTGAATGGGTTAACACGAATGCTCCGCATGAAGAGCATGTTCTTGAGCCATTGCGGCCGTCGGAGGCTTTGCGGTTTATTCCTTCAAGCGTGACAAATGCCGAGCCAACGCCTTCTCCGAACGCCCGACGACGGGGTGTTTTGGTTCATAAGATATTGGAATACCTACCAGAAATCGCAGAGAAGCAGAGGCCTTTGGCAGCGCTTACCTATCTAAAAGCGCAGGCTGAGGATTTGAGTGAGGACGAGCATTTTGATATTCGCGATAACGCGCTTAACACTCTGAATTTGTTGGAGATTTCACCGCTCTTTTCGAAAGAAAGCCGAGCTGAAATCGATATTGCGGGAGAATTGCAACGCGATGGCAAGCCACCTCGGCAGGTGATAGGGACAATTGACCGGATCGCGATCACGGAAGATACTGTTTTCATTGGGGATTTTAAAACAACGGCGTCTCCGCCGCGTTCGGTTGATGAGGTGCCGGAACATACGGTTGCGCAGATTGCCATTTATGGGGCGTTGGTTTCTGAGATGTTTCCAGACAAGAAAATACGCTGTTTTGCGATATACACCGCAGGCCCAGAAGCAATAGAACTGCCAGTTGAGATACTCAACAGGGCACTTTCGATTATTGAATGATAGATGTTCCCTTGACGATCAGGGTCCTCGTTCATAGGTTCAGGCCGAACAGCCCGATTCTGGGCCGAGGGGATATGATATGACCGCCGCCGTAACTGATGCCAGCTTCGATGCTGATGTACTTAAAGCCGCCGAACCCGTGGTTGTTGACTTCTGGGCCGAGTGGTGTGGCCCTTGCCGCATGATTGCTCCTGCCCTTGAAGACATTTCGAAGGAGATGGCTGGTAAGGTCAAGATCGTTAAATTGAATGTCGATGAGAACCCTGGCATTGCCGCGCAATATGGCATTCGCTCCATTCCTACTTTGATGATTTTCAAAGGTGGTGCATTGGCTGCACAGAAGGTTGGCGCAGCATCAAAGAACGATCTTTCAAAATGGATTTCTTCTGCCGTTTAATTCGGGCCTATGAGAAGAAGACCAAAGTCGTTAAAAGATAGGTCGGGATTAATATGCTTCCCGACCACAGCATATAGCCGAAGAAGCTTGGCATCTTTACACCTCTGTCTTTTGCTATCGCATAGACCATGAAATTGGGGGCGTTACCGATATAGGTATTAGCCCCCATAAACACAGCACCTGCCGATATGCCGATCAGTGTTAGCGCATCTTGGCTCATCAGGTGATGAGCATCACCGCCTGCAAGCTCAAAAAATACAAGATAGGTTGGTGCATTATCGAGAAACGATGACAGGATACCCGTCAGCCAGAAATAAGCTTGCGGATTGGGTGTACCATCCGCGTGGCTTACGAGTGCGACGAGAGGCGCAAAGGCACCTTGGGTTCCTGCCTTTAACATCGCGATGACCGGAATCATCGTTATAAAAATGCCCGCAAATAATTTAGCGACCTCAAGGATCGGGCCCCAATTAAATTCATTGTCTTTTCGATCCTTCTGACGCGTCAGTAGAAGCGATGCGAAGGTGATAAGGATCATGATGACATCGCGCGCCACATCTTGTCCTTCAAGCGGAATACCGACGAGTGTAACAAGAACACCCGGCTTCCACGATGCACTCATCAAGACGGCTGCGATAATGAAGGCAATCAAAACGACATTAATGAGCCCGCTGATCTGAAGTTTGGAGTCCGGTGTGGGATCCCGCTCTACACCTTCCTTGCGATACAGATAAATATCGAACGCCATAAAGCAAGCAAGGACAATGCCCCCGACAAAGAGCGTTTCACGATATAAATTCATCGTGGTCCAAAAAAAGCTGACCCCTTTTAAAAATCCCAAGAACAGAGGCGGATCGCCGAGCGGCGTCAACGAACCGCCAATGTTCGAAACCAGAAAGATAAAGAAAACGACGACGTGAACATTGTGCTTTCGATTATCATTGGCGCGGATAAGAGGGCGGATCAAAACCATCGAAGCGCCCGTCGTTCCGATGAGGCTTGCTAGGATTGATCCGATAACAAGAAGAACAACATTGGTGACAGGTGCACCGTGAAGGTTGCCACGAACGACGATGCCTCCCGCTGTTGTGAACAAGGCAAGCAACATCACGATGAAGGGGATATAGTCGAGTGCAACCGTGTGGACGAGTGCTGCAATCGTTTCGCCGTTGCCTGCAAAGATTAAAAGCGGCACAAGCAAAAGGAACGACCAAAAGAGGGCGACCTTGCCTTGATGCTGTTCCCATAGATGATGGCTTAGCAGCGGAAAGATAGCGATCGAGAGTAACAATCCCAAAAATGGAAGCGCCCAAAAAGGACCGAAGACTGCTCCGTCAATGCCATCAGAAGCAAAAGCCGAACTTGGTGATGCAAGGAAAGCAACAAAGCCAATCAAAAAATATCGATACCGGCTCATCGGTAGTCCCCTTTTATCATTTCTTGCCTTTCATGAAATCAGCACGAAATAATCGATTATTTCTTTACATCCGCGAAGCGTTTCGCCAATTCAAATCCCCAACCCAAAGGATCGTTGGGTTCAATTATGAACTCGCCCTCCCCTGCATAATAACCCTGCCCACCAACCTGAACGGTTACAGCATCGGATGCAGCAAACTCGACTCGACCCTTCACTTTTCCAGTAAAAGGCTCACCGGATATGCCTTTAAACGTTCGGGTCGTATTCGGTTTAATTAAACCTTTTGCGTGATCGAGTGCCATACGCGCCGTGACTCCGGAACCTGTTGGACTGCGATCAATTTGTCGCTCGGCAAAAACACATAGGTTCCAACTTTCTTCCTCAATGGCCGCATCATCGGTGAGAATGGTTCCATAGAGAAACCCAAGATCCGCTGCTTCTGGGTGCGTGAGACGTGTATGGGCACGAACCTGATCGGTAAGGGCGGAGGCAGCATTCACCAATTCGTCGACCGGTGTCTTGAAAAAATCAAGACCGAAGCGGGAAGCGGGAAGAATGCAGTAAAAAGCACCGCCATATGAAATATCGGTCGTGATAGAACCAAAGCGAGGAACATCGACTTTAAGATCACGAGCGAAGGGAAAGGCCGGCACGCTCTCAAAGCTCACATGCGTCACTTCACCCCTTTCAACGGTGCACGCAAGGCGCAAGAGTCCACAGGGTGCCTCAATGGCAAAAGCCGTGATGGGTTCCGTCTTGGGCACCAGTCCCTGATCGACCACCCACCGGCCAATGGCAATGGTCGCATGCCCGCACATGGTTGAGTAACCTTCATGATGCGTGAAGAGAACACCTATGACAGCTTCTGGGTGTGATGGCTCGACGGGAATAACGCCATACATGCCCGAATGGCCACGTGGCTCGTAATTCATGGCCTGACGGAGATGGTCGTGGTTTTCCTTCGCATCCCGCCGGCGGTCTAAAATCGATGGGCCCTTTAGCGAAGGATAACCCTTCGTAACGATGCGCACCGGCTCTCCTGCCGTATGCATGTCGATATAACCCAACCGTGTAAGTGTCATGGGATGCACCCCTCGTCCTAAATCCTGTTTTCAAGGCTGACTGTGCGGGAAGCTTGCATCAGATTCAAGCGCGGCGCATGCTGATATCCCATTTAATGCTTGCGGGGGCGACCATGGTCAAGGCTTTGCAGATTAGCACCATTGGATTGGGCATCGTGTTTGCTAGTGGAATGGCGGCCTTGGCCGATTCAATCGATGGCACTTGGTGCTCGGAACGTGACCATCGGCAGATAACGATTGCAGGGCCTCACGCGACCTTGCCTGGAGGGCGGCAGATTATCGGTGAATACTCCCGTCACCGCTTTAGTTTTACGATTCCAATGCCCGATGCCGATGCGGGAAAATTGATGGCCCTACGGTTAATAGGGGAGCTGTTGATGGTATCAGTGGTTGCTTCCGCCGATGGCACAATGCCATCGGAACCGGAGCATTGGAAACGCTGCGAGTTAACAAGCTAATCCGGATAGGTCTCGCTGGCGGCCAGAATTTCACCCGCCAAATAAAGCGAGCCGGTCATCAATATGCGGGGCGGAACGGGCCATGTCTGTACAGTAATCGACTGCAAGGCTGCTGTGAAGTTTTCGGCGATCCGCGCGTGCATCCCAGCTGCTTTAGCCATTGCGGCCACTTCTTCTGGCGAGCGCGCCATTTTTTGACTTGGAATCGGCACCGCAATGATTTCCGTTGCCAATCCGCCAAAGGCTTGAAGGAAGGCAGAGGAATCCTTTGTTGCCAGCATACCGACAATCATAACAAGCGGACGTGGAAGGCGGGTCTGAAAATCGCGCATAGCAGCGGCCAATACTTTTCCGCCATCCGGATTATGCCCGCCATCGAGCCATAATTCCGCGCCTTCAGGGATCGATTGCATAAGTGTGCCGTGGCGCAAGTTTTGAAGCCGTGCAGGCCATGATGCCTGAGCAATGCCCTTCTCAAACGCCGATAACGGCAAGGAAGCAAAGCCAGCCGCCCTTAACGCCGCGATCGCGGTTCCGGCATTTGATTGCTGATGCTTTCCGGGTAACCGAGGGAGGGGCAAATCAAGCAGACCTGCTTCATCTTGATAGATCAACCGGCCATCTTCTTCATAGGCTTGAAAGTGTTGACCGCTGGCCATGGGTTTTGCGCCCGCTTTGAACGCCTGCCTTTCAAGCACAGCCTCGGCTTCAGGATGTTCTTGTTGCGCGATGATGGCTGGAACGCCCCGCTTAAAAATTCCGGCTTTGGCTTTGGCAATCAATTCGAGCGTGTCGCCTAAATATTCGGAATGATCCATTGATACCGGCGTGACAATCGTTGCAAGCGCCGTATCAATCACATTAGTCGCATCAAACTCGCCACCCAAACCTACTTCCAACAAAAGCACATCGGCGGGTTGCTCGGAAAAGAGCAGAAAAGCGGCAGCCGTTGTCATTTCAAAAACGGTAATGGCTTCGCCTTTATTGGCCGCTTCGCACCGCTCAAAAGCATCAACGAGAAGCGCCTCAGAAACAAGCTTTCCGCCACCCACAGCGCCCAAGCGAATACGCTCATGGAAACGAACAAG
The DNA here is from genome assembly GCA_947455025.1 of Hyphomicrobiales bacterium. Classification (GTDB taxonomy): domain Bacteria; phylum Pseudomonadota; class Alphaproteobacteria; order Rhizobiales; family Beijerinckiaceae; genus CAIUPE01. The sequence goes on along the minus strand of CANGLU010000012.1, from coordinate 11,649 downwards.
ATGCGGCGAGGTATAAACATGAACCTTAAGGTCGGCGGCTTCCAAAATCGATCGCATAAAAGCAACCGTGGAACCTTTGCCATTGGTGCCTGCAACATGAATAACAGGCGGCAATCGACGATGCGGATTGCCCAACGCGTCGAGCAATCGCGTCAGCCGACCAAGCGATAAATCAATCAGTTTGGGATGGAGCGCTAAAAAGCGCTCCATCAAAAGATCGGATGCATTCATCCTATTGTACTCAGCGTGCAACCGTCATCATGATTTCAACGGTATAGATCGGTGCGGCCAACTTTGACTCAACCGTAGCGCGGGCTGGCGTTGAACCTGGAACAATCCACGCATCCCATTCGGCATTCATTTCGGCAAAGGTCGAAATATCGGCAAGCCAGATATTGGTCGATAAAATCTTTGTCTTATCGGTACCGGCTTCGGCCAAGATGGCATCGATTTGTTGAAGAATATCCTTTGTCTGTTCGCCAACGCTTTTGCCCTTTGCGGCATCTGCAACTTGACCTGCGAGATAGACGGTATTGCCGTGAATAACGGCCTTGCTCATGCGGGGACCCGCGCCAATGCGTGTAATCGTCATGGATAATTTCCTTTGTTCCTTCGCGCTGCCCCGACCTACCGAAGCACGCACGGCAAATGCCCTAGCTTGCCTTAAGCCTATACGCAACCCGGCGGGTGTTGCCCAAGACCGTTCATGGGAGTAGGAAAGCCCATCAAACGAGCGCTTGGCTTGGAGGAAACTATCGATGGATCGCGAATATTTGGTCGAACGACGTAAATTGAGCCGCCGCGTGACGTTTTGGCGCGCTTTGACGTTTCTGATTGCGCTCGCAGCCATTCTTGGGGCCGGATTTTATGCGGCCGGTGGCGGCCAGATGGAAAGGCGATTGGCACATATTGCCAAATTGAAAATCTCCGGCGTGATTACAGGTGATGACGCGACCCTAAAGCTCATTCACGATGTGGAAGAGAGTAATGCCAAAGGCGCCTTGATTGTTATTGAAAGTCCCGGCGGCACCGTGACGGGTTCCGAGGCTCTTTATGCGGCGTTGAGAAAGCTTTCTGCCAAGAAGCCGACGGTAGCCATTGTGGACGGAATGGCGGCCTCTGGCGGCTTTATTGCCGCAATTGGCGCCGATCACATAATCGCCCGCGAAACTTCGATTGTCGGCTCCATTGGCGTTTTATTCCAATATCCGGACGTGGTGCGGATGCTGGATATGATCGGGGTAAAGGTTGAATCGATCAAATCATCGCCCTTGAAGGCGGCTCCGAGCCCGATTGAATCGGCCACGCCCGAATCCCGCGCCGCAATTGCCGCCTTGGTCAACGCGAATTTCGAATGGTTCAAAGCCCTCGTTAAAGAGCGCCGGCATTTGGACGATGCGCAATTGGCCGCCGTCTCCGATGGGCGGGTCTTTACCGGCAAGCAAGGCGTTGAGCTGATGCTCGTCGATGAAGTGGGCTCTGAAGATCAGGCGATTGCTTGGCTTGAAAAGGAACGGGGTTTGGCAAAAGGCTTGCCCATCCGCGAATGGCATCCGCATGGCCTTGCCGAACGCTGGGGGCTAACCGAAAACGCCGCCTCCCTCCTCAAAATGGCGGGATTTGAGCAGATTGGTTCGGCTATAGAGCAACTCGCCGAAGCCTCTCGGGCGCATGTGCTTGACGGTATGCTGGTCCTCTGGCACCCTTAAGATCTAATAGTTACAAGGGTTTCGATCCGCCATCGTTGTTTGAAGATAGAAGAAGCAGAATGATTAAGTCAGAACTCGTTCAAAAAATTGCGGATCAATATCCGGAACTTTATCAACGCGACGCGGAAAATGTCGTAAACGCCATCCTCGATGAGATTGTTGATGCGTTAGCACGGGGCGATCGGGTCGAAATTCGTGGCTTTGGCGCGTTTTCTGTGAAAAAGCGCGATGCCCGCCTCGGCCGCAATCCGCGCACCGGCGAACATGTGTCGGTCGCCGAGAAGGTGGTGCCGGTGTTCAAAGCTGGCAAAGAAATGCGCTTCCGCCTGAATATGGAAGCGCCACGCGGCTGAGCGATTAAGCCAAGAGGATATCATGAAGGCATGGCTGCGGGCGGTTATTCTTGTTCCCGTGGCGGTGGTGATGGTGAGCTTCGCGCTTGCCAATCGCGCCTTCATTACGCTGCGGCTTGACCCTTTTGACGTGATCGATCCGCCGCCTACCTTTGAAATGCCGCTTTTTCTGCCGATTTTTGTGGGCGTGATGGTCGGTGTCCTTATTGGCGGTACGGCGATGTGGCTTTCGCAAGGGCGGCACAGGCGGGCGGTTCGCTCGCATCTGCGGACCATCGAAATGCAGCGCCGCCAGATGGATGAGCGCGCTGAAGTGCGCGCTGATAAGCACCTGCCCCCTGCTCCCTTTATCGGCTGAATGAAAGCCACGAGGATCTCATGAAAGTTCTATCGGCCGCCGATATCGACGCAGCGTTGGATCCCGTTTTATTGGCCGATGCGCTGGCCCACGCCTTTCGCGCGGAAATTGTGCCCCCCGTACGGCATCACCATGAAATCGAGCGTCCGGATGCGGATGCGACGCTTCTTTTGATGCCGGCTTGGACCGGTCGTGACGCGGAAGCACCTTTTGTCGGCACCAAGATTGTGACCGTCTATCCGGGCAATGGGGCCAAGGCACTTCCGGCGGTGATGGGCACCTATCTTTTGCTCGATGGCGCAACGGGTGCGCCATTAGTCGCGATGGATGGGGCGAGGCTCACCGTGTGGCGGACCGCGGCGGCCTCGGCGCTTGCAGCGCGGTATTGCGCGCGGCCGGACGCGTCGAACATGGTGATGGTGGGCGCAGGCGCGCTTGCCCCGTTCTTCATCAAAGCCCATTGCGCGACGAGTCCGATCAAGGAGGTTTCGCTCTGGAACCATCGTCCCGAGCGCGCCGAGGCCGTGGCTGCCGACTTGCGGCAGGAAGGCTATCCCGTCCGTGCGGTCACCGATTTAGAGGCGGCGGTGCGCGAGGCCGATCTGATTTCGACCGCTACTTTGTCAAACGAACCGCTCGTTCGCGGCGAATGGCTGAAGGCGGGCGCGCATCTGGATTGCGTTGGAGCGTTTAAACCCTCGATGCGGGAAACCGATGACGAGGCGGTCAAACGCGCAAGCCTCTTCTGCGACACCCGCGGCGGCGCTTTAAAAGAGGGCGGCGATTACGCCCAACCGCTCGCCGCCGGTATCATCCGTGAAAGCGATATCAGGGCCGATTTATATGATTTGACGCGCGGAAAACACCGCGGCAGGGCCAGTTCGCAGGAAATTACGATGTTTAAGTCGGTTGGCGCCTCGATTGAGGATTTGGCTGCCGCGATGCTCGTTTGGGATCGTCTCGGGCAGGCGTAAATCAAATTCACCGCCGATATAGACTTGCCTCAGACGCTGTGCGAAACCGTTCCTATGTCCACGATCATCAAAATTTGCGGATTAAAAACGCCTGAAACGCTGGCTGTTGCTTTAGATGCGGGGGCGGATTGGGTCGGATTCGTGTTTTTTGCGAAATCGCCGCGCCACATCACCCATCAAGAAGCGCAAACGCTTGGCAAGCTTGTGCAAGGACGCGCCCAAAAAATAGCCTTACTGGTTGATGCCGATGATGATGCGATTGCGGCCATCATCGGTGCACTGAAGCCCGATATGCTCCAACTACACGGCTCGGAGGCTCCGGAGCGTGTCGCAGCGATCCGTGCGACATTTGGCCTGCCCCTGATTAAAGCCGTCGGTATTTCCAATTCGGACGATATACAGACGGCGCGCGGCTATGAAACCGTGGTAGATTGGCTTTTATTGGATGCCAAGCCACCAAAAGGTGCCGATTTGCCGGGCGGAAACGGTGTGCGGTTTGATTGGCACCTGTTAGCGGGACTTGACCTTGCAAAGCCCTTTATGGTCTCAGGTGGGTTGGATCCTGCCAATGTTGCTGAAGCCATAAGGATTTCGGCTGCGCAGGGCGTCGATGTATCCTCTGGTGTTGAAAGCGCACTAGGCGTTAAAGATCCGGTTCGGATCAAAGCTTTTATTGAGGCCGCTCGCGAGGCGGATAGGGCAAGATTGGGAAGGAATACGGCTCGATGACCATTCAGCAGACGCTCAACTCGTTCCGGACGGGACCGGATGAGACGGGGCATTTTGGTAATTTCGGTGGTCGCTTTGTCGCCGAAACCCTGATGCCGCTCATTCTCGATCTCGAAAAAGCCTATACCGAAGCGAAAGCCGATCCGGCGTTTCACGCGGAGCTTACCTCGTTCCACACGCATTATGTCGGCCGCCCTAGCCCGCTCTATTTTGCCGAACGTCTTACCGAGCATGTTGGCGGCGCCAAAATCTATTTGAAGCGCGATGAGCTCAACCATACTGGTGCGCATAAAATCAACAATGTGCTCGGCCAAATTTTGTTGGCCCGCCGCATGGGTAAAACGCGCATTATTGCCGAGACAGGTGCGGGTCAACATGGCGTCGCAACGGCTACGGCCTGTGCGCGCTTCGGGCTTAAATGCGTCGTCTATATGGGCGCCGTCGATGTGGAACGGCAAAAGCCGAATGTGTTCCGTATGCGCATGTTGGGAGCGGAGATCGTTCCTGTCGTGTCAGGTTCCAAGACGCTCAAAGACGCGATGAATGAAGCGCTGCGCGATTGGGTTTCGAATGTGGAAGATACCTTTTATTGCATTGGCACATCGGCAGGGCCTCACCCCTACCCGATGATGGTGCGTGATTTTCAATCGATCATCGGTAAAGAAGCGCGCGAACAAATGCTCGAGCGCGAAGGCCGCTTACCGGATTCGCTCGTCGCTTGTATCGGCGGCGGCTCTAATGCAATCGGGCTGTTCCATCCTTTCCTCGACGATGCTTCCGTAGCGATCTATGGCGTTGAAGCGGCAGGCCATGGCGTTGCTTCCGGCGCGCATGCGGCATCGCTCAATGGCGGACGTCCTGGTGTTCTCCATGGCAACCGCACCTATTTGTTGATGGATGCCGATGGCCAAATTGCCGAAGCGCATTCCATCTCGGCTGGACTGGATTATCCCGGCATCGGGCCTGAACATGCATGGCTGCATGATACAGGCCGCGTGACCTATCTCTCGACAACAGATTCAGAAGCGCTGGAAGCGTTTCAACTTCTTTCAAAACTCGAAGGAATTATTCCGGCCTTAGAGCCAGCACACGCTATTGCTCGTGCGGTTGAAATTGCTGCGACGAAGCCAAAAGATCATCTCATGATCGTCAATCTGTGCGGTCGCGGGGACAAAGATATTTTCTCGGTAGCCGAGCATTTGGGTGGCATGGAATGACAACACGTATTGATACACGCTTTGCAACCCTCAAAGCTGAAGGGCGCGCGGCGCTCGTCACCTTTGTAATGGCGGGCGATCCCGACCATGCAACCTCGCTCGACATCATCAAGGCTTTGCCAAAGGCTGGCGCTGATCTCATTGAAATCGGCATGCCCTTCACCGATCCGATGGCCGATGGACCGGCTATTCAAGCGGCTGGTCTGCGCGCTTTGGCGAATGGTGAAACACTGCACAGCACGATTGATCTGGTTCGCGCCTTTCGGGCAAGCAATGCGGAAACACCCATCATCTTGATGGGCTATTTCAACCCGATTTACATCTATGGCGTTGAAAGTTTTCTCAAAGACGCCAAAGACGCGGGAATTGACGGCTTGATCGTTGTCGATTGCCCACCGGAAGAAGATGATGAATTGTGCAAACCGGCCCTTAAAGCAGGTTTGAATTTTATTCGGCTTGCCACGCCCACGACCGATGAAAAGCGCTTGCCGAAAGTGCTCTCGAATACATCGGGCTTTGTGTATTACGTTTCAATTACAGGTATCACCGGTTCAGCCACGCCCGATTTCAGCAAAGTGGCTACGGCCGTTGCGCGGATAAAGGCTCATACCCATTTACCAGTAGCCGTGGGATTTGGGGTAAAGACTGCAGCCGATGCCTCTGCCATCGCAAAGGGTGCTGATGGTGTTGTTGTTGGATCGGCACTGGTGGAAGCTGTGCGAAAGTCGCTTGATGCGGATGGCAAATCGACTGCGAAAACAATTGGTGCGGTGACAACCCTTGTCAGCGAAATCGCGGCCGGCGTTCGCGCCGTTAAAAAGTAAGTCGACGAAAAGGAATTGGCTATGGAAACGATGAACTGGATCTCCAATGTCGTCAGACCCAAGATCAGGTCGTTTTTGAAACGTGATACGCCACAAAATCTTTGGATCAAATGTCCGGAGAGCGGCCAACTCGTCTTCTCCAAAGATGTTGAAGCCAATTTAAACGTTATTCCAGGCTCGGATTATCATATGCGGTTGGCCGCCGTGCCGCGCTTGAAGTCGATGTTTGACGATGGCGTCTATGAAGAAATTGCACTGCCGGAAGTGCCGCTTGATCCACTCAAATTTCGCGATGAAAAGCGGTATGTGGATCGCTTGCGGGATGCAAAGACAAAGACGCAGTTGATTGATGCCGTAAAAATCGCAACCGGCAAAGTTGAAGGCGTCAATCTGACGATCGGCGTGCAGGATTTCGATTTTATGGGTGGCTCGCTTGGAATGGCGGCTGGTGAAGCCGTGATCAAAGGCATGGAAACCGCCATTCAGAAGAAGACGCCTTTCGTGCTCTTCGCCTCCTCCGGCGGCGCGCGTATGCAAGAAGGCATGTTCTCGCTGATGCAAATGCCCCGTACAACCGTTGCTGTGCGTTGCCTGCGCGATGCAAGACTGCCCTATATCGTTGTGCTTACCAATCCGACGACCGGCGGCGTGACGGCCTCCTACGCGATGCTGGGCGATATTCACATTGCCGAGCCGGGCGCGTTGATCGGCTTTGCCGGACCGCGGGTGATTGAGCAAACCATCCGTGAGAAATTGCCAGAAGGCTTTCAGCGCTCCGAATTTCTTAAAGCCCATGGCATGGTGGATATGGTTGTGCATCGGCATGAGTTGAAGGCCACTATCGCACGCCTATGCCGCACCCTTACCAATGCGCCCAAAAAGGCCGCCTGAACGCTTCATACGACGTGAATTGATATCGTGGGTAGGCCTTAACCGCTGCTTAATCGCGGCTTGATAGAGCTTGCCTGAGCGGTGTGGGCGGCGAGATTCAACGGGCATGAACGATAAGCGCGATAGACGCGAGCCGTATTTTGAAGACGGCGCTCCGCCTGCGCGACGCGTGGCGGACGAAAACGCGACCGCTAAATCAACAAAGCGCGTGCAAAAGCGCCCACCGGAACCCGAGCCCGCCGAAAGCCAAACCGAACGGCGGAATAACCGCGGCTCGCGTCAAAAAAATAAACCGCCAGAGAAAAAACGCCGTTCATTGATCGGGCGTGCGTTTTATTGGGCTACTGTTCTTGGTCTGTGGGGCTTTATTGCGCTGTGTGGCCTGATTGCTTTTCACGCCTCGAAATTGCCGCCTATTGATCAATTGGCCGTACCGAAGCGGCCACCCAATATTGCCATTTTGGGATCCGACGGAAGCCTGCTGGCCAATCGCGGTGAAACAGGCGGACGCGAAGTTGCGCTGAACGAATTACCAAAATATTTGCCGCAGGCCTTTATCGCCATTGAAGACCATCGATTCTATAGCCATTGGGGAATCGATCCGATCGGCATTGCGCGTGCTGTTGTTAAAAATGTGATACGTGTCGGCGGTGGTATTCAAGGCGGCTCAACCCTCACGCAGCAGCTCGCGAAAAATTTATTTCTGACGCAAGAGCGAACGGCCTCGCGTAAAATTCAAGAAGCTATCCTTGCTCTTTGGCTGGAGCAGAAATTCAGTAAAGATCAAATTCTCGAACTCTATCTCAATCGCGTTTATTTTGGCGCGGGCGCTTATGGCGTTGAAGGTGCGGCGCAGAAATATTTTGGAAAATCGGCGCGCGAAGTTACCATAGCTGAAGCGGCCATTTTGGGTGGATTGGTGCAATCGCCTTCCCGTCTTGCACCTAACCGCAATCCCGATGCGGCCCATGCCCGTGGGGCTTTGGTGCTGGCTGCGATGCAGCGCGAGGGGTTTATAACCGAGCCGCAAATGAAAGAGGCTCTTGCCCATCCGGCTGAGGCTGCCAAGCCTAAGGGGATCGGATCGATCCTCTATGCGGCCGATCATGTGATCGATGTGCTCGATGATCTTGTTGGCACCATTGATGGCGACGTCATAGTCACCACCACGATTAATCCGTTGATGCAATCTTACGCGGAAAAGGCGGTGACCGAAGAGCTTCAAATCAAAGGAGCAAAATATGGCGTGACCCAAGGCGCGCTTGTTTCGCTCGATGGTGACGGTGCCATTCGCGCGCTTGTCGGTGGACGCTCTTATGCCGACAGCCAGTTCGACCGTGCAACAAGTGCCAAACGACAACCCGGCTCTGCCTTCAAACCTTTTGTTTATTTGGCGGCGCTTGAAAAAGGCCTTACGCCCGAAACCCTACGCGATGATGCGCCCATCAATATCAAAGGATGGCAGCCTGAAAACTATGCGAAAGATTATCGCGGCCCCGTGACCTTAACCGAAGGCCTATCGCAGTCGCTTAACACCGTTGCTGTAAGGCTTGGTTTAGAAGTGGGGCCAAGGACAGTGGCGAATGTGGCACAAAGACTCGGCATTAAATCAAAACTCGACGTTAATGCGTCCATCGCCCTGGGTACCTCTGTCGTAACGCCGCTTGAACTGACGGGCGCTTATACGAGTTTCGCCAATGGCGGTATTTTGATCAGCCCCTATATCATCACCGAAGTTATTTCACGCGATGGTGACCTCATTTATACACGCGCCGATAGCCAATCGCGACAAGTGATCGATTCGGCTCATCTCGCCGAACTTAATGTGATGATGCGCGAGACGCTTAAAAGCGGTACCGCCAAGAAAGCCGATTTGCCCGGCTGGGATGCCGCCGGAAAAACCGGCACGAGCCAAGATTTTCGTGATGCGTGGTTCATTGGGTATACAAGCTCATTGGTCACCGGAATTTGGTTGGGCAATGATGACAACTCGCCAACGAAACATGTGGCAGGTGGAAGTCTTCCGGTTGAAATTTGGTCGCGTTATATGAAGCAAGCCTTGGCCAAAACAGCGCCCGCTCCGCTGCCTGCAAGCGACACCCCGCCCGCAGATTTATTTGCGGGATGGAACTTGCCTTGGATATCCGGAAAACCAACCGACACGGCCCCTGCGCTTCGTCCCTCGGCGCCTGTTCCCGCTGGCAATTAAACGCTTCGCTCTATTGGTAGCGATGGAGCGACGAGCCGTTTCGTTTCAACCATAGTTCGGCTTTTTCGTAGTCCGGAAAAAGGCTTTCGACAACGCGCCAATAACGCGCTGAGTGATTGAGCTCTTTGAGATGGGCTACTTCATGCGCAGCGAGATACTCGAGAATTTCAGGTGGCGCCAAAATTAACCGCCATGAAAAATTCAATCGGCCTGAACTGGAGCAAGAACCCCATCGGCTCGTCGTGTCTTTTAAAGCAATGTGCCGTGCGGCCAGACCAAGCATCACGGTGTAGCGCTGAACGGCGCGGTCTAAATCGTGATGCGCTTGTTTTTTGAGAAAGTCCTTGATCCGCCGAAGCGTATATTCCGCTTTGCCCGCAACGATGATGAGGTTTTCGCCTTTATCGTTCACTTCGATCCAGACGGTGCCGCGCGCTTGTGGGCGATGTTCAACGAGATGCGGCTCACCCCTGAACGGAATAATCGAACCCGGTTGACACAGAATGGGGGTTACGAATTTCTTATGACGCTCGGCAATCCATCCGCCATGACGCAAGGCAAAATCGGTGGCTTGGGCAAGACTGCCCTTAAGCGGCATCGTGAGGGTGATTTCGCGCTTCACCACACTGGCGCGCAACGTGTAGCGCCGCGCCGTCGCGCTGCGCTTTAATGCGACGCGAAAAATGTGCTCGCCATGCGGAATATCAAGATGCGTCGGCGGAGGGGCTTTTGGCGTACGGGACAAAAAGGGAATCATCGGGCGATGCTGCCCTTTGATCGCCTGTTTGTCATCTCTTGATCGAGCCTGTTACGCGCCAACCACTTTTAACGACGCTTTGCCTTTAACGGATTTTGCAGGCTGTTCCGCGCTTGCTGCCATGAAGGCCGCAATACGGGGGGCAATTTCATTGCGGAAACGTGAGCCGTTAAACACGCCGTAATGGCCGACTTTTGGCTGCATCCAGTGAACGCGGCGCTCTTCCGGAATATTGACGCAGAGCGTATGCGCAGCTTGGGTTTGACCAACGCCCGAAATATCATCGCGCTCGCCTTCAACCGTCATCAAAGCGCAACGACGAATGGCCTTCAGATCAACGGGCTTATCGCGGTGCATCATCTCGCCTTTCGGCAAAGCGTGGCGGACAAACACGGTATCAACCGTTTGCAGATAAAACTCGGCGTTCAGATCCATCACCGCCATATATTCATCGTAAAAATCGATGTGCTTATCGGCTGAATCCCCATCGCCGTGGACGAGGTGGTTGAACATTTCGCCATGCGCTTCGATATGGCGGTCGATATTCATCGCCATAAAGCCCGAGAGCTGCAAAAAGCCCGGATAGACTTCCCGCATAAAGCCAGGATTGGGCAACGGCACCTTAACGATGCAGTTCTGTTTAAACCACTCAATGCCGCGGTCTTGCGCCAATTGATTGACCTTGGTCGGGCTTTCGCGCGTATCAATAGGGCCGCCCATCAGTGTCATCGAATAGGGTGTTGACGGATCGCCTTCCGCTTCCATCCGCGCAATCGCGGCGATCACCGGAACCGCAGGCTGGCAGACGGCCATCAGATGCACATCGGGGCCCAAAAGCTGAGCCATGGCGATGACGTAATCGATATAGTCATCGAGATCGAACCGACCCTGACCCAAGGGCACCGTGCGGGCATCGGTCCAATCGGTGATGTAGACGTCATGGTTTGGCAAAAACGCTTCGACCGTGCCGCGCAACAGCGTGGCGTAATGGCCAGACATCGGCGCGACGATCAGCACTTTCGGCTGCGGAGTGGTCTTCTTCACGCCTTGCTTGCGAAAATGAAGCAGGTTGCAAAAGGGCTGGGTCCAGACCACTTCCTCGATGATCGCAACGGTCTGGCCGTCGCTGGTTATGTCCTTGAAGTTGAATTCCGGCTTGCCATACCGCCGCGTGGCCCGCTCAAACATCTCGCAGGCCGCCGAAATGCTACGGCCGAACGGCGAATGCGCCATCGGGTTCACGGGATTGTTGTAAAACAGCTTGGTCGATCCAGCCAAAGCGCGTGCCGGGCCCAAAAGCGCATGGGTCGCTTCATACCACATATAATAAGGCAACTGCATTCGATAAACTCCCGCAATGGACCGTGCCGACGCCGTTTTTTGCACCGCACAAAACCGACCATAGCGCCAATTTGGACGGATATGCAATTATTCGTAGGTACGATGCCCAAATTTTTGAATTATCCAGCGATATCAACGCCAAACCCCTCAAATCGATATAAATTTAATCATTCTCAAGGGCCATAGCGCCCAAATAGCGTTCATTTTGAAGGAATTATGAACCGATGGGGTGAACAGGCCGTAAACCTGCTTTAAGCGCATAGCCGCCGGAGTTCGATTGAATGAAT
>CANGLU010000011.1 GCA_947455025.1 Hyphomicrobiales bacterium | reverse complement strand
TGGGGGCGATTTGATGGGTCATAAAGGCGAGTTAGGCGTCATCAAGCAAGGTGCATTGGCCGATTTATTATTGGTGAACGGGGATCCTCTTAAAGATCAGTCTGTCCTTGTTGGGCCATCCCGTTTCTCAATGATCATGAAGGATGGAAAGATGCATCGCGATCCTCGTCAGCATTAAGCGCTAAAACTTCCACCCTACGTGCAAAAGCCGATCCGTTGCCGAATGATGGCGGTGACGGGTCCATCCGATTTTTACATCAAATGACCACACGGGAAGACAACACAAAATGGCAGAGCGGCGTAAACTGAGATCCGAAGCGTGGTTTGGTGGTACCAGTAAAGATGCGTTTATGCATCGCAGCTGGATGAAAAATCAGGGCATGCCGGCGGATGCCTTTGATGGGCGCCCCGTCATTGGCATCTGCAATACATGGTCGGAGTTGACGCCCTGCAATGCGCATCTTCGTGAACTTGCTGATCGGGTAAAGCGTGGCATTTTGGAAGCGGGAGGCTTGCCGCTTGAGTTTCCCGTGATGTCGCTCGGCGAATCCAATATGCGCCCCACCGCGATGTTGTATCGCAATTTGGCGTCGATGGATGTCGAGGAATCGATCCGGGCCAATCCGCTTGATGGTGTTGTGCTTATGGTCGGCTGCGACAAGACCACGCCCGCATTGGTGATGGGTGCCGCTTCATGCGATATCCCGACCATTGTTCTGTCAGGCGGGCCGATGCTGAACGGGAATTATCGCGGCGAAAGCATTGGTTCGGGAACAGTTGTGTGGCGCTACCATGAAGAAGTCAAAGCTGGCCGCATGAGCGTGGATGATTTCATCGGCGCTGAAGCGGGTATGAGCCGCTCGGCGGGCAGTTGCATGACAATGGGTACCGCCTCCACAATGGCGAGCATGGTCGAGGCGCTCGGCATTGCTTTGCCGCATAACGCGGCCATTCCGGCGGTTGACTCGCGCCGCCAAGCGCTCGCGCAAATAACGGGTCGGCGCATTGTTGAAATGGTGCATGAAGACCTGACACTTTCGAAAATTTTAACACCCGAAGCCTTCCAAAATGCAATCCGCGTTAATGGCGCGATTGGTGGTTCAACCAATGCAGTCTTGCATCTCATTGCAATCGCGCGCCGCATCGGTACGCCGTTATCGCTCGAGGATTGGGATAAATTTGGTCGCAATGTTCCAACCATTGTCGACTTGCAACCCTCTGGCCGTTTCCTGATGGAAGAGTTTTATTATGCTGGTGGCTTGCCAACCGTTATGCGGGCTTTGGGTGAACATGATCTACTCAACCGCGATGTGATCACGGTAAGCGGCAAGACGGCTTGGCAAAACGTAGCCGATGCGCCGAATTACAATACCGAGGTCATTCGCGACTTTGCTAATGCTTTAGCCGATCAAGGTGGCATTGCAGTGTTGCGTGGCAATTTGGCTCCTCTTGGTGCGGTGTTAAAGCCATCGGCAGCAACGCCTGAACTTATGGTGCATCGTGGCCGTGCGGTAGTGTTTGAAACGATTGAGGATTACAAACGCCGCATCGTTGATCCCGATCTCGAGATTGATGCAAGCTCGGTGATGGTGCTTAAAAACTGTGGCCCAAAAGGGTATCCAGGCATGTCGGAAGTAGGCAATATGGGCTTGCCGCCAAAACTCTTGGCACAAGGCGTCAGTGACATGGTGCGGATATCGGATGCGCGCATGTCGGGTACGGCTTACGGAACTGTCGTGCTTCATGTTGCACCTGAGGCGGCAGCCGGTGGCCCGCTGGCGCTCGTTGAAGAGGGCGATATGATCGAACTTGATGTACCGAACCGCCGCTTGCACCTTGAAGTGAATGATGCCGAATTGGAAAGACGCCGCGCGAAATGGCAGCCGCGCCCATCCGCTCAATCGGGTTATGAAAGTCTGTATGTAAATTCCGTCCTGCAAGCCGATGAGGGCGCCGATTTTGCGTTTCTTGGCGGCTGTCGGGGTGCCGGAATTCCACGCAATTCACATTAACTGGCGGTACGCAAAGCACCTGTCGGAAACACAATAAAAGGGAGTAAGTAAATGCGGCTCATTCAATACAAAACAGGATCCGGTGAACGTCGGGTTGGCCTAGTCGACGCGACGTCTGGTTCTGTCGAATGCCTTGAGGGTGTGGTGTCGGTTTATGATTTGGCGACGCAAGCGATTGCAAAGGGGCAAACCTTAGCGCAAGCCGTAGCCGCCGTGAGCAAGCGTTCGCCGGTTGATTATGATGCGATCATTGCCGAGAAAAGATTGCTCGCGCCCCTTGATCATCCTGAACCAACGCGTTTCTGGATCACAGGTACCGGCCTCACGCATCTGGGCAGCGCAGACGCCCGCGACAAAATGCACGACCTTGCGCATGGCGACGACAAGGACATGACGGATTCAATGAAAATTTTCCGTATGGGCCTCGAAGGTGGCAAGCCTGCCGATGGCGGAATCGGATGCCAGCCGGAATGGTTTTATAAGGGCGTTGGCACTTGCGTTGTTGCGCCAGAAGCCGATATGCCATCGCCTTCCTTTGCGCTGGCAGGTGGTGAAGAAGCCGAAATCGTAGGTCTCTATTTGATTGGCCCTGATGGAAATCCGTGGCGGATCGGCTTTGCCCTCGGCAACGAGTTTTCCGATCACGTGACCGAGGCTTTGAATTATCTTTACCTCGCCCATTCAAAACTACGCTCCTGTTCGATTGGCCCTGAGCTTTTAACCGGTGACCTTCCCGGCCATGTTGAAGGCAAGGTTAGCGTCAAGCGCGACGGTAAGGCGATCTGGACCGGACAATTTTTAAGCGGTGAAGACAATATGTCTCATTCGGTTCACAATCTGGAGCATTACCATTTCCGCTATGACATGTTCCGCAGGCCCGGTGATCTTCATGCCTATTTCTTCGGAGCGGCGATCTTGAGCTGCGCCCACGGTGTCAAAACACAAAGCGGTGATGTGTTCGATATTGATGTGCCGGTTTTCGGGCGCCCATTGCGCAATACAATGCGCAATGAAGCACCAAAAAATTTCACGGTCAAAAGTCTCTAACCCATCCTGCCTGTCGTTCGGTGATGTTCAAAAAAGGCCAGTAACCAATGGGACTTCGTTTTGCAATTGATACGGGCGGCACCTTTACCGATTTGATGGTGTCGTCCGAGACGGGCGTGCTCAGTATGCATAAAGCATCGACCACGCCTAAAGATCCTGTAGCGGGTGTCCTTGATAGTTTGCGGATGGCGGCTGACGCCTCCCATGAATCATTGCAGGCTTATCTCGCCCGAGGTGAATTGCTGATGCACGGCACGACCCATGCCATCAACGCCATTGTCACCGGATCAACGGCGCGTACGGCTTTCATCACGACAGCAGGGCACCCCGATACGCTCGTGATCCGTGAAGGCGGTCGCATGGAACCGTTTAATTTCACGATTGCCTATCCCGAGCCCTATGTGCCCCGTGCGCTAACCTACGAAGTGCCGGAGCGTATGACCGTGAATGGCTTGGCCAAGATGCCTTTGGATGAGGCCGCTGTTCTACAAATCCTCGAACAGATTAAAGCGGCTAAGGTTGAGGCGATTGGCGTTTGTTTTCTATGGTCGGTGGTCAATCCGTCGCATGAGCTTGCCGTTGGAGCCCTCATCGAACGCCATTTGCCCGGCATTCCCTACACGTTGTCGCATAAGATCAATCCATCAATCCGCGAATATAGACGGGCGATTTCAACCTGCATTGATGCGTCTTTAAAGCCCATTATGGGGGCCTATATGCGGGGTCTTGAAACCCGCCTTCGCGAAGCGGGCTTTAACGGACGCGTGCTGGTCGTTACCTCGCAAGGCGGCGTTATGGATGCAGCACATGCGGCCGAAGCGCCTGTGCATCTCATCAATTCGGGACCAAGCATGGCACCTGTTGCGGCAAAGGCCTATGGCGAGGCGGGTGATACGGATACGTTGATTGTCGGTGATACGGGGGGAACCACCTTTGATGTCTCGCTAGTCCATCGCGGGCGTATTCCGCGTAGCCGCGAGACGTGGCTGGGCCAGCCCTTCCGTAGCCATATGACGGGCATGCCATCGGTCGATGTTAAAAGCATCGGGGCGGGCGGGGGCTCGATTGCGTGGGTGGATGCGGGCGGGTTGCTGCATGTGGGCCCCATTAGCGCCGGAGCTGTTCCTGGGCCTGTTTGCTATCGCAGGGGAGGCACACGTCCGACCGTTACGGACGCAGCCGTGGCGCTCGGCTTTATCGATGCCAAATTCTTTTTGGGCGGCAAGATGTCGCTTGATCAGCAAGGCGCAATGGATGCCATCAAACGCGATGTCGCTGACCCGTTGAAATGCGATGTTGAAACCGCCGCCGAAGCCATCATGGCGCTGGCAACGGAACATATGGTGCAAGCGATTATGGATATCACGGTCAATCAAGGCATTGACCCGTCTGAAGCGACATTTGTCGCCGGAGGCGGTGCTGCGGGCTTGAATTGCGTGGCCATTGCGCGGCGGCTGGGATGCCGTCGTGTGCTTGTTACGGAAGCGGGAGCGGCGCTTTCGGCTTCAGGCGCGCTCATTTCCGATTTAAGCGCGCATTATCAAGCGATGTTTCATACGTTGAGCGAAACATTTGACCAGGCGGGCGTTAACCGCGTGTTGCAAACGCTATCGGATGAATGCGCCGACTTTGCCAAAAATGCTGGCGCGGGCACGGCCGCGACGCAGATCGATTGGTCTTGCGAGGCGCGCTATATTGAACAGGCTTGGGAAATCGAAGTACCGCTGCGCAAAGGTACGTTTGAAAATGCGCGGGATGCGGCGGTGCTCGTCGAGGACTTCCACCAAATGCACCAAGACAAATTTGCGGTGAGTGATCCGCACGCACCGATTGAAACGGTGACATGGAATGCGGAAGTGCGCTGTCGGATCGGCTCGAATGAACTGGGACGTCTTGCGCCCGATCAACGCGCCGAAGCGTTGCCTTCTCGGCCTGTGCGCTATGTCGGTGCCGGATGGGTTGATTCAAAAGTCTATCGGTTTGAAGCGATCCGCTCGGGCGTTACCATTCACGGGCCCGCCATTATTGAATCCGATTTTACCTCGATTGTAATCGAGCCCGGCGCCATTGCTGTGCGGGATAGGATGGGTAATCTTGTTATTGATGTGACGGAGGGCGCGCGATGAAACATTCTTCCCCATCGCCTTTAAACGGTTCGGCTCTGGCCCTATTGACCGCGCGCATGGAAGGCATTGCGCGTAAGATGGCCAATACGCTGCATCGTACGGGGCGTTCCGGCATATTAACGATTGCACGTGATTTTTCCTGCGTGGTCTTGACCGCTAAACACGAGCTCCTCGCCACCGCCGAAAGCCTGCCTATTCACGTCTTGCGCGGGCCGGACATCATGGCGAAAACCATGTCGGATAATCATCCGGTGTTAAAGCGCGGCGACGCGTTTTTGCACAATTCACCCTATCACGGCTGCACGCATCCTGCCGATCACTCTATCCTCATTCCGGTGATTGATGATGAAGGTATCCATCGCTTCACGGTGCTGGCCAAAGCGCATCAGGCCGATTGCGGTAATGCGTTGCCAACAACCTATATGGGGGCGGCAAAAGATGTGTATGCCGAAGGCGCGCTGATTTTTCCGGCCGTTAAAATTCAGGATAATTACGAACATGTGATGGATATCATTCGTATGTGCCAATTGCGCATTCGCGTGCCGGAGCAATGGTGGGGTGATTATCTTGCCACGCTTGGTGCCGCACGCGTCGGCGAGCGCGAAATTTTGGCGCTGGGCAAGGAGATCGGCTGGGAAAAGCTTGAGGCCTATACGCAACAATGGTTCGACTATAGCGAACGCCGCATGATCGATGTCATCCGCGCCATGCCCAAAGGCCGCGTGACGCGCAAGAGTACGCATGATGCGTTTCCTGCAACGCCATCCGACGGTGTAACCATCACGGCGACCGTAGAAGTAAAGCCCGAAGAGGCGTTGATCGAGGTCGATATGACCGACAATCCCGACAGCATGGAGAACGGTTTAAACCTTTCCGAGGCTTGCGCCCTTTCAGCACCGATGTTGGCGATTTTTAATTCTATTGATCACACGGTTCCGAAAAACGAAGGTAGTTTCCGGCGGATTAAAATTCATCTGAAGGACGGCTCCATCGCAGGTCGTCCGCGTCATCCCACTTCGTGCTCGGCGGCCACGACCAATATCGCCGATCGTGTGGCCAATCCGGTGCAGGCCGCTCTGGCGGAATTGGCGGATGGTTTGGGGCTTGCAGAAACAGGTGCCTTGCTGCCACCGTCGTGCGGTGTCGTTTCTGGCGTGCACCACGGCAAGCCGTTTGTGAACGAGGTCTATCTCGGATGCACGGGGGGTGCCGGTGCGCCAATGGCCGATGGCTGGCTCACCATTCTTCACGCGGGCAATGCGGGCATGTGCTACCAAGACTCGATCGAAGTCGACGAGCTCAGGCACCCGATTTTTGTGCATCAACGACGGCTCATTCCCAATTCGGAAGGGGCAGGACGTTTTAGAGGCGCATTGGGGGCTTATTCGGAATTTGCGCCGGTCGATTGCGACATGACGGTTGCCTATATCAGCGACGGCAATGTGAACCCGGCGCTGGGAACGCGAGGCGGCCTTGCAGGTGGCAATTCGGCACAGTTTCGGATGCATGCCGACGGATCGCTAGAGCCCTTGGCGGCATGCGCCGAAGTGGTGATTGCGGCAGATGAGCGGATGGTGTCGATTAGCGCTGGAGGCGGGGGGTATGGAGCGCCTTATGAACGCGAGGCCTATCGTGTCGCCCATGATGTACGCGAAGGCTGGGTTAGCCGCGAGCGCGCGGAATCGATTTATGGTGTCGCCCTTTACGATGATATGAGTGTGGATGAAAATCGCACGGCGCAGTTGAGGCGGCAATGACAGACAGGCCTTCTTCGTCCGGCCGCAAAGTTGCTCTGGTCACGGGCGGCGCCCGCGGCATAGGCTTTGGCATTGCCGAATCCTTATTAAGCGACGGCTATCGGGTTGTCGTGACGGGACTTGGTTCCGATGAAGTTGCCGCCGTCGCTCAGCATGACAACCTCTCAGCCCATCAGCTTGATGTAACAGATGATGCGTCGGTTCACGCTCTCATTCAAAGCTGTGAAACGCTTGATGTATTGATCAATTGTGCGGGGATGATCATCCGTGGTGGAGCTGAATATGACATCGATCAGTTTAAGAAAGTCATTGATGTTAATCTGACCGGCACGATGCGGATGTGCATGGCGGCGAAGCCTAAGCTTACGCGTTCTGCCCATGGTGTTATCATCAATACGGCATCGATGCTCTCGATCTTTGGTGGGCCGTTAACGCCTGCCTATTCGGCGTCCAAAGGCGGTGTCGTGCAGCTTACAAAATCACTGGCGGTCGCCTGGGCCAAGGACGGCATTAGGGTCAATGCGATCGCGCCGGGGTGGATCGAGACCGAGCTTACCAAAGGTGCCCGCGAAGACCCGGCTCGAACCAAGGCAATTCTTGAACGCACGCCGATGAAACGCTGGGGGATGCCGAACGATATTGGAGGTGTTGTCGCGCATCTTTGTTCGGATGCCTCACGGTTTATAACCGGCGCTGTTATCCCCATCGATGGCGGTTATTCAGCCGTATAAGGTAGAAGGAAAACGATGATGACGAATGAAACGCCCAACCGCATCGGATTAAAAGAAGACGATGCGACAGCGCGTCTGCCTTATCGCCATCCGCAACCAAAAGACGCGTTTCCGGAAATCGTGATTCCGCATGCCATTCCTGAGGATGAGCGGCTATGGGTCCCGCAGGCCGAAAATGTTTGGTTCCGTCCGCTTTGCCTGTCAGCCAGTCGCGGGTACTGGATGAATATGCTTCGCGTCAGAAAGTCGGGCGTCTTGTCACGCCACCGTCACCCGCAACCGGTTCACGGTTACGTCATTAAGGGCTCGTGGCGGTATCTTGAGCACGATTGGGTTGCTACCGAGGGTGCCTATGTTTATGAAGCACCGGGTGAAACGCACACGCTTGTGGTGGATCCCGATGTGGCGGAAATGATAACGATGTTTCAAGTCAATGGTGCCATGATTTATGTCGATCCTGACGGTGCCGTGCAAGGCTATGAGGACGTCTTCACCAAGATCGATATGTGCCGAAAGCATTACAGCGCGGTCGGTCTGGGTGATGCCTATACGGATCAATTTATTCGATGACGATTGTCATTCATCATAATCCGGAATGTGGGACGTCGAGAAACGTATTGGCCATCATCGAGGCCTCGGGCTATGAGCCTGTCGTTATTGATTATTTGGTCACCGGCTGGACACGGCCGCAATTGCAAGGCCTGTTTGCGGCGGCGGGGCTCACGCCCCGTGAGGCACTCAGGATAAGTAAATCGCCAGCCGCTGAACTTGGTCTCCTTTCTGACAATGTGAGCGATGACGAGCTTTTGGCCGCGATGGTTGCCCATCCGGTTTTGGTCAATCGCCCGATCGTTTGTACACCCAAAGGGGTGCGGTTATGTCGGCCAAGTGAAGCCGTTCTAGACGTGCTGGATCAATGGCCAAAAGGTCCCTTTTATAAAGAAGATGGATCGGTGCTGATCAACGAAGCTGGGCAAAAAATCGACTGACGCGAATAGGTCTCATGCGACCACGGTTAACACTGTGTCGCTTACGTTTAACGATCATCACCCTTAAAATTACTGTGTCATTTATGACCCCCGTATTCGCCCGAATGCTTATTCGGATGCCAACCCGCTATCTTGAATGAGACGGTATGGTTTCTGCCGCCATCTCTTCACGGGATCTTTACCAAAGATCCATTGCTCGGATGGGTTTTAACTATTCTACATCGATCAAAAAATAATCGCTAAGGGGGGACACGGTCCGTTTACGATCATAACAGGAGTTGACCATGTCACGTGTATTACACTTAAAATCGGTTGCGCTTGCAGCCGTCACCATGATTGGCTTGATATCCTATGCCAGCGCCGATCCGCTTCTGGATCATCTTCGAAAGGATCCAACGGTCATCAAGCGTTCGACGACCAATAATCCGAATATGAAATTATTGAATGAGCCTGAATTTACGGGGTCATTGCGGGTTGAGGGCGCCGAGCAACCACTCACCAGTATCTGTTCTTATGATACGTTTTATTGGAATACGGTTTACGCATGTAACCCGGAATATAATCCGGCTGATCCGGTCTATATTGAAAAAAACCGGAACCATCACGGCAATGATAACGCGTCATCGCCCGAGTAATCGATTTACTCGATCAACCCTAAATAAGGCTGAGTTCTAAACTATGAGCTCAGTCTTATTTTCAGCCAATCGGTCATGATCGAATAAATCTCATGAAGGACGGTGGTGGTGGATAAAAGCCGATTTATTGGCCATGCGCTGAAAAGGCAATTCCTCTGATCTTGGCGATCCAGGCTGGCTTTTTGTTCAAATGAACTTTCCCAGCGGGTAGCTGCAAATGACACGCATTTTTTGTATCGACCGATAATAGCTTGCCGAGCAAGATGTGACCGTCGGTCATCATCGCAACGCGGCAATTGAGCAATTCTTCGGTCGATAGCAACTCTTCAATAAAAACAATGTCATTTTTTGAGGCCATCGGTTCAAACTCATCCGAGACCACGATGATGGCTTTGGTTTCTTGCGGAATAGGGAACGTGGAGTCGATTTCAACGACTTTTGTTCTGGTCTTGACCAAGCTCTCCCGTGATCCGGCAGTCCCGAGCACCTTTACTTTGGCGCGCGTTGCTTTTTCACCAAAGGCTAACCAATAGAGCGATACCTTAAAGGTCTTGGCATATTGTTGCAGCTCGTCGTCCCGAATGCCACGAGAACCATTTTCATGGCCGCTATAGGTGCCATAGGGAATACCCAAATAAGCAGCAGCTGAAGCTGCGGTTTTGAAACCTGCCTTTATTCTTGATTGCTTCAGTCGAAGATATTTTTCCATAATTCTATAACGAATACCCGGTTCAAAAGGTTCAAAAATTGAGCTTACAACCGAAATTATCTATTTATTTCAACGATCTACTGATATTGGAACTATCAATAAATAATTCCGTCATAAATTTTCACCTTCGACGAATAATCGACTGTTCTCTGCATGTCCGATAATCGGAAATATTTTTAAAAAATTTCAAAGAGCAGGCCGAACTATATTGGCCTTAACGCTAAGTATTCACGATTATTGAGGCGGTTTTAGTTTAATAAAGGGCGAGAGGTGCATGGCCGAAGCAAGGATTAGGGGTGTCGGTCCGGGGAAGTGGCGACATAAGTGATATTGAATTCTCCACTTATGAATTTCTTGGTTGCAAAACGGGTGACGAAAGCTACGAAATGAGCCCTGCCTTTTGCTTTATATTCTGGATTTTCCTTCATGGCTGATCTGCCGCCTCGCATCCAACTTGGAAGTTCAGCCTTTTGGCGAACGACGCTCGGCATGGTGGCGGGAGGATGGGCGACCTTTGCGGCGCTGTATTGCGTGCAACCTCTCATGCCGTTGTTTACCCAGGAATTTGGCCTCACGCCTGCCCAGAGCAGCCTTTCGCTGGCCGCCAGCACCGCGGCCCTTGCCTTGGCCATGCTCGTTTCCAGCCTTGTTTCGGATGTGGTTGGGCGAAGGACAACCATGGCGCTGTCGCTTGCGGTCTCAAGCCTCCTGACGCTGGCTTTGGTTATTGTACCGGGTTGGTACAGCCTGCTCTTTTTAAGGGTGTTGGCCGGTCTGGCCCTCAGCGGCTTTCCGGCCATTGCCATCGCCTATTTAGCCGATGAGATGGACCGCCGGGCGCTAGGTGTGGCCGTTGGCTTCACCATTGCGGGTAATTCATTGGGCGGCATGGGTGGGCGCTTAATCATTTCGGTTCTGCTTGATTTCACCCATTGGCGCATTGCCGTTGGGGTTATCGGGGTGATTTGCCTGATATGCTCGGCCATTCTGTGGTGGACTTTACCGCGCGAGCAATATTTTAAAAAAATCATACCGTCATGGCGCGGCGCGGTTGAGGCCTATACCGGCCATCTGCGTGATCCCGCTTTGTTGATGTTGTTCGCCGAGGGCTTTTTGCTGCTGGGTTCATTGGTGACCTTGTTCAACTATATCGGCTTTCGCCTGCTCAAGCCGCCTTTCGAACTCAGCCAAACGCTTGTGGGCTTTGTCTTTTTGATTTATTCGCTCGGCACCGTGAGCTCGGCCATTATGGGGCCGATCGGTAATAAAATAGGCCGGCGCACGGCCTTGTGGGCGTCGATTGTCATCATGCAGATCGGCCTTTTGGCGACGCTTGCCAACACGCTTTTATGTGTCGTTTTGGGAATGTCGCTGTTCACGCTCGGCTTCTTTGCCGCGCATTTGGTGGCCAGCAGTTGGGTTGGATTGCGAGCCGAGCATTTCCGCGCGCAAGCCTCCACCCTTTACATGTGCGCCTATTATGCGGGCTCCAGCGTCGCGGGTGTCGTAGGCGGTTATTTTTGGGCAAGCGCGGCTTGGCCGGGCGTTGTCGGGCTGATATCGATCATGGGGTTATCGGCGCTGCTCTTGGCGTTTCTTCTATCCCGCATGCCGCCACCTCACTGGCTTCGCACCTCGTAAGGGTACCCCAATCGGTAACGCGCGCGACTGGCATTAAATTAAAAAACTTATAGCTCCGCATAGGGCGGAATGATCGGCACATCGAATTTGGGAACTTTGATAAAATTAATAGCCACGATCACCCGTCGACCTTTGGTCTCGGGAACATGATGAATAAGATTGCCCGGAAAAATAACACCGGATCCCGACACAGGCTGAACAACAAGCGAATTTGCGAAAACAATCGGTGCCGCACCCGGTGCGATTTCCAAATAAATGACGGATGAAAAATCCGATGGGAAATGCCAATGCGGAACGGCGTAACTCTCTTCTTCATAAATCGCACCCCAGCAATCGGCAACGGCGAGATTGAAATTGAGCGCTTCAATATCTGTCTTTAAATGCTGGAGCGATGTCTTCTTAATCAGCTCCGCCATGATTTGAATAAGTGGCGTAAATTTACCGTTTAGCGTGTGGCTTTTCCACGGGCTCATATAGAGCGCATTAACATTTGATGGAGTCGATTCCGGATGCGAGATTTGCAATTCGGAAATCGCTTCGCGGGCGAGTTGCAACTCGAGCGGAAACTCATGCAAATGAAAACCAAAAACAGCAAGATCTGCTTTAACGGTAAATTGGTCTATCGCTAATGATTCAATTTTACGCATGGCTACATACTACTCAATGATGAGAGACAAAAAAATAATTTAGAAAAATAAAAAATGCAACGTCCTATTATTTTTTACAAAATCGTACTGTTAAACTGAGCTTTAACATCAAGAAAAAGCAGTACAGTTAAAAGAAATTTATGAAGATCTATCACGTTTTAAAGCGATACTTCATCCCTCTGTGGTTCGTCCTTGCCTGTCACCTGTCAGCACTCGCCAAAAGGGGCGGGTAAGGGGCTGCATAAAGTAGACTGGAAATTTTATCGCCGCTTGTATAATCTAGGCGGCATCATATTGCTTATCTGAATTCAGGAACATCAAAATGCCCGCATATCGCTCCCGAACCACCACCCATGGCCGTAATATGGCCGGTGCCCGCGGCCTTTGGCGCGCCACAGGCATGAAGGACGAGGATTTCGGCAAGCCAATTATCGCGGTGGTAAACTCCTTCACCCAATTCGTTCCCGGCCATGTCCATTTGAAGGATCTGGGTCAATTGGTCGCGCGCGAGATCGAAAAAGCGGGCGGGGTCGCCAAAGAATTCAATACGATTGCGGTCGATGACGGCATCGCGATGGGCCATGATGGGATGCTCTATTCGCTGCCGTCCCGCGAGCTGATTGCCGATAGCGTCGAATATATGGTCAACGCCCATTGCGCCGATGCCATGGTCTGTATCTCGAATTGCGACAAGATCACGCCCGGCATGCTCATGGCGGCGCTTCGCATTAACATTCCCGTCGTCTTCGTGTCCGGCGGCCCGATGGAAGCTGGCAAAGTAACACTCAACGATCTTGAGCAAGCCATCGATCTCGTCGATGCCATGGTCGCTGCAGCCGATGATCGCATCAGCGATGAGGACGTCGCCAAGATCGAGCGTTCAGCCTGCCCAACCTGCGGTTCTTGCTCTGGCATGTTCACGGCGAATTCGATGAACTGCCTCACCGAAGCATTGGGCTTGGCGCTACCCGGCAATGGTTCGGTGCTCGCAACCCATCATGATCGCGAGCGACTTTTCTTGGAAGCGGGACGTACGATTGTTAATCTTGCCAAGCGCTATTATGAAAAAGACGATGCGTCGGTTCTGCCGCGCAACATTGCCAATTTTGCAGCCTTTGAAAATGCGATGACGCTAGATATCGCGATGGGCGGTTCAACCAACACCGTCTTGCATTTGCTCGCCGCAGCGCATGAAGGCGGCGTTGAGTTTACGATGCAGGATATTGATCGCCTGTCCCGTCGGGTTCCGGTTCTGTGCAAAGTGGCACCTTCGGTCGCCAATGTTCACATGGAAGATGTGCACCGGGCTGGCGGCATTATGGGCATTCTCGGCCAATTGGATCGTGGTGGTTTGCTCAACAATCAATGCGGCACGGTGCATTCGCCAACGCTTTCAGACGCGCTTAATCGCTGGGATGTCAGCCGCACGAATGACGAGACTGTTTCCAATTTCTTCCGCGCAGCGCCCGGCGGTGTGCCAACGCAAGTGGCCTTCAGCCAGGACCGCCGTTACAAAGAGCTTGATACGGATCGCTCAAAGGGCGTTATTCGCGATGTGGCGCATGCCTTCTCGAAAGATGGCGGCTTGGCGGTCCTCTTCGGCAATATTGCGGAGGACGGTTGTATCGTTAAAACCGCAGGCGTTGATGAAAGCATTTTGAAGTTCAACGGCACGGCTCGCGTCTTCGAAAGCCAAGACGACGCGGTGCAGGGCATCTTGCTCGGTAAAGTCGTGGCGGGTGATGTTGTGGTCATTCGCTATGAAGGCCCGCGTGGCGGTCCCGGCATGCAGGAAATGCTCTATCCAACAAGCTATTTGAAATCGAAGGGTTTGGGCAAAGCCTGCGCTTTGATTACCGATGGCCGGTTTTCGGGCGGCACTTCGGGCCTCTCCATCGGGCATGCCTCGCCAGAGGCGGCAGAGGGTGGCTTGATTGGGCTTGTGGAAACGGGCGATCCGATTGAGATCGATATCCCCGCACGCAGCATCCAATTGCGGGTTGATGCCAAGACGCTTTCTGAGCGCCGTAAGGCCCAAGACGCAAAGGGATGGAAGCCCGCCAAGCCACGGCCTAGAAAGGTTAGTACCGCTTTGCGTGCCTATGCGTCCATGGCTACAAGCGCCTCAAAGGGCGCCGTGCGTCATCTAAAGGACGATTGATCGTCTGCTTATTCTATAAGACACGGGTTGCGGCACAGTGGGCCGCTGCCCGTGTTGAACATCACGCAGTTCGGCGAGCCTTATGACGCGGTAGAATTTTCATAAAACGAGCGAAGCCTATGCAGCAGCTCACGCTCAATCGGTAAGCCCGTTTTTTGACGGACCCGCTGATTTTCTTCGCGCCTCGCATTTGGCAACCGTGTGCCCTCTTGATCGAGAACATTATTGACGAGCCCGTCAATGACGGCATTAAAACGATCTTTCGTAAATTTCTTCGGTTCAATCGCTATAAAAAATTGCCCATTGTCGATGGGCGCTTTGTCGGCATCGGTAAAGGAACCCATCGCGGTGCCGAGCGAGCTTCCGGTCAGGGCTGCGCATAAAACTTCGACAATAAGGCCTTGGCTAAAGCCCTTATAGCCACCTGCAGGCGCCATGGACCCATCCAATCCTTCATTCGGATCGGTCGTGGGAATGCCTTCGCGATCAAGCGCCCACCCCAACGGGATGGTATGGCCTTCCTCTGCCGCCCGCTTGACCGATGTCCACGCCGTCTGCGACGAGGATTGATCGATCAAAAATCGAATTTTTCCTTTCCGGCCCGGTACAGCAAAGGACATTGGATTGGTGCCAATAATCGGCTTCTTCCCACCATAAGGCGCAATCGCGGCGATGGAATTGGTAAACCCAAACGCCAAGAGTCCCTGTTTGGCCAGCACACCTGTGTGAAAACCCAAAGTCGCGGCATTATAGGAATGGGCAACGCCCATCGCAGCAATGCCGTTTTTCTTGGCCGCCGGTATGAGCTTTTTAAAACCTTTCTCAATCGCCGGATGGGCAAATCCGCGATTGGCGTCGACCATGAAAGCCGTTGGTGATAATTTGCGGATTTTCGGCTTGGCACGCCCATCAACCTTGCCGCATTGAAGGTGCAAGCAATAATAATACAGCCAATAAAAGCCGTGCCCTTCCAGCCCCGATAATTCGGTATCGAGAATGGCTTCGGTAAAATAGACCGCATTTTTCGGCGATGCACCGGCACCTGTCAGCGCGTCAAAAATGAGGGACCGCGCCTTTTTTACGCTCAGCGTCACTAGTTCAGCCATTGTTTCTGCCTCATTGACCAATTGAGGAGGATCAGAACCCAAATATCGCCACGTGGGAAGATATTTTTCAAAACGGTGCCGCGGGCTAGGCGATCAATCCCGGTCATTCGATTGAAAACTTGTGGAATGACACGCTCATATGCAAGGCTTGTTCACACCTGCATAAGCGGCGGGATGATTATGAGCCTATGCGATACTCAAACGTTGATTAAGCGCGAACAAGGATAAAGGCCACCCATGAAACAGCTGCACTTACTGATAGCGTTATTCGCCCTCCTGTTCTTGGCGCAGCCGTCTTTTGCAAATGATGGCCTGACGACGATTGATGCAGGCCGCAACGGTGCAACGATCCCGATTTTTGTCTTGGGTAATCCTGCCGCCACCAAAACACTTATTCTACTGCCGGGCGGCGGTGGTGACACGGGCAAAATCATTCTCGGACAACCGGGAAGCAATAATTTTTTATCGCGGTCGCGTGAGCTTTTTCAAGCCGAGGGTTTTAATGTCATTGTGATGTATCGGGCGAGCGATTTGGACGATCTCGATACCGAATATCGCACGACAAAGCCCCATATCAGCAAAATCGAGCGGGTGATCTCATTTGCCAAACAGGAATTTAAAAAGCCCGTATGGTTGATTGGTACAAGCCGCGGAACAGTTTCGGCCACCGCTGCCTCGATCGCGCTTGGTCCCTCGGCCGTCAGTGGCCTTGTTTTGACCTCCAGCGTCACCGATGCAAAGCGCAATGGCATTGGTACTCAGGCGATTGATCGTTTAAAAATCCCCGTTCTCATCGTCCATCACCAGAAGGATCAATGCAAAATCTGCGTGCCAACGGATGCTGCTAAATTGATGGATCAATTGACATCGTCGCCGGTGAAGCAATTTATTGAAGTAGAAGGCGGATCCGATCCGACGGGCGATCCCTGCGGTGCGACCCATTGGCATGGTTATATCAATTACGGATCCGAGACAGTGAAGATCATCGCCGGTTGGATCAAGCATCCGACAATAGGCAAGAACTAAGGCATTAAAAAAGCGGCTTGCTGTTTTAATTCGCAAGCCGCTTTCAAAGGGGATCAAAGATAATCGGAAAATTTAGTCTTCCGATGGGCCGCCGGCGCTTTTCCAATCTGGAAAGCCACCGACATTCACAACAGACTTAAAGCCCATTTCTTTGAGCGTTTTTCCGGCTAAGGCTGCTTGGCCGCCAGCGCCGCATACAAGATAGATTTCAGCGTCCTTTTTCATAACGGGGTTATGATAGGGAGAGCTGTCATCGGCAGCGAATTCGATAAAGCCACGAGGGATTCGCACGGCGCCTTTAATGGTGCCGGTTTTTGCAATGGCCGCACTGTCGCGGACATCGATGAAAAGCGCGTTGCTTTTGCCGTGGATTTTAATCGCTTCCTCGGTGGGTATGCGCGTTACAATCGCATTGGCGTCAGCCAAATAATCTTTTGCGAGTTTCATCTCATCCTCTCCGTCTTTCGATTAAACCGAAACTTTTACTTCCGCACCCGTTGCAACGGATTTCACCGCGGCATCGGCAAGCTCAAGTGCTTTCAAACCATCAAGGCCCGTTGGAGAAATCGGTGAACCTGTTTCAATGGCTTTCACAAAGCTCTGCAACTCGGTGCGATAAGCAACCGCATAACGCTCCATGAAGAAGTCGAGCAATGGCGTATCGTGATAGCCTTCTTTATTGGCCAGCGTCACGGTATTGTTGTGCACATTGGCAGCACTTACGGCACCCTTCGAGCCGTGGGCTTCAATCCGCTGATCATAGCCATAGGTTGCGCGGCGTGAATTGGTGATGACCGCAATCTTGCCCGACTTCGTCTTCAAGGTGGCGGACGCGGTATCAACATCGCCTGCCGTTCCAATAGCCGGATCAACCAAAACAGACCCTGCTGCCGAAACTGAAACAATTTCTTCGTTCAGTAAGAAACGGGCCAAATCGAAATCATGGATCATCATATCACGGAACAGGCCGCCCGAACGCTTGATATAATCCATCGGAGGAGGGCCCGGATCGCGCGAGGTGATTTGAACGAGTTCCACATTGCCAATCGCACCTGCATCAATCTGTGCGCGAACAGCGGCGAAGTTTGTGTCAAAGCGGCGGTTGAAGCCGATCATCAGCTTAGCCTTCGTCTCTTCCACAACCTTCAAGCAAGCGCGGACGCGGTCAGCGGATAGATCAACAGGCTTTTCGCAGAAGATCGCCTTGCCGGCGCGTGCTGCCAATTCAATCTGGTCGGCATGCATATCGGTCGGCGTGCAGATCAAAACGGCATGGATGTTCTTGTCTGCCAAAATTTCTTCGACGCTCGCACGACGCGCGCCCGACATGGCAACAATGTGCTCGGCGGCGGCATCAACGGGGTCGAACACGGCCGTAAGCTTTACGCCCGCAATCCCCAAAATCGCCGTTGCATGCGTCTTGCCGATACGGCCTGCGCCCAATAGTCCAAAATTAATCGTCATCTTTAGCTTCCTTTGTACGGTTATAAACTCAATTAATGGTTTCAGTGGTCACGCATGCGCCGGCTTGGTCCAACCAAACGGTGCTTTTTCGTGGCTGTCAACGACGGCATCGACGAAAGCCACGCCTTTTAACCCATCATAGGAGGTTGGGACATTGACGCCGATGGCGCTCGGGCTGCGCCCTTCATTGATCGCGCGCATCGCTTCGGCAAAGCCGGAATAGAGATTGGCAAAGGCTTCGATATAGCCTTCCGGATGGCCGGGAGGCGTGCGGGTGCGAACGGTTGCGCCATCGCCCAAATCATCGCGCCCGCGCTTAATCGTTTCAGGCTTGCCAAAGAGTGGCGAGAAAGTGATCTCGTTCGGCGCTTCCTGATGCCATTGGATGCTGGCCTTTTCGCCGAACACGCGGAGGCGCAATCCATTCGAGCACCCAATCGCCACCTGTGACGACCAGAGCAGGCCACGCGCGCCGCCTTCATAGCGGATCATCACATGGGCGTTGTCATCCAGACTACGACCCGGCACGAAGGTGGTGAGGTCCGCGCAGAGCGCCTCGGCTTTAAGCCCCGTCACAAAGCCTGCGAGATGATAGGCATGGGTGCCGATATCGCCAATGGAGCCGCCGCGTCCCGACAGCTTCGGATCGGTGCGCCATTTGGCTTGCTGGTTGCCTTCCGATTCAATCGCGGTCGCCATCCATTCGAGCGGATATTCGACCTGAATGACGCGAATGCTACCAAGATCTCCAGCGGCCACCATCGCCCGCGCGGCGTGGATCATCGGATAGCCGCAATAGGTATAGGTGACGCCAACAAAACGGCCCGAGCTTTTAGCCAATGCATGCAGCGCTTCGGCATCTTCCAACGTGGTGGTCATCGGCTTTTCGCAAATGACATGGAAGCCCGCATCGATGAAGGCTTTGGCAATCGCAAAATGCGTATGGTTCGGCGTGCAGATGGCCACCACATCGATCTTGTCTTCACGGGCCAATTCGCCTGCTACCATCGCTTTGTAATCGGTGTAGGACCGATCAGCGGCGATGTAGTTTTCAGCCGCGAATTGATGGCCGCGATCGGCATTCACGTCGAACGCGCCAGCAACGAGTTCGTAGTGGTTATCAAGGCGGGCTGCGAAGCGATGGATGCCGCCAATATAGGCGCCAAAGCCGCCGCCGACCATGCCGAGCCGGAGTTTACGGTTGGGTGCAGTGCTCATGAGGAACGTCCTTTATCAAATGCCAAGCATGGTCTTGTTGTCGGAACGGTCGTCGCCCGCTTTAACGAAATCGTCAAAGGCGCGGTCGGCGACGCGGATGATATGGTCACGAATAAAGCGCGCGCCTTCAGCCGCACCATCTTCGGAATTTTTCAAGCAGCATTCCCATTCCAAAACTGCCCAGCCGTCATAATTATAGCCGGAGAGTTTTGCGAAAATGCCGCCGAAATCGATCTGCCCATCGCCCGGTGAACGGAAGCGACCGGCACGACGGAGCCAAGGTTGAAAGCCACCATAAGCGCCTGTTTTGCCGTCAGGACGGAACTCGGCATCCTTCACATGGAAGCACTTGATGCGCTCATGGTAATGGTCGATATAGGTCAGGTAATCAATCGACTGCAGGATCAGATGGCTCGGATCATACATGATGTTGCAGCGTGGATGATTGCCGACTTTCTCTAAGAACATCTCAAACGTCAGACCGTCATGTAAATCTTCGGTCGGATGGATTTCATAAGCGACATCGACGCCTTCGCGATCATATGCATCGAGAATCGGGCGCCAGCGTTTGGCCAATTCGTTAAAGCCGTCTTCGATCAAGCCTTCCGGCCATTGCGGATAGGGGTAGAGATAGGGCCAGAGCAGTGAACCGCTAAACGTCACATGGCGATCAAGCCCGAAACGCCGCGAGGCTTTAGCCGCCAACATCAATTGATCGACCGCCCATTCCTGCCGCTTGGCAGGATTGCGGCGAACCTCGGGGGCTGCGAAGGAATCGGCTGGAATATCGAAGGACGGATGGAGCGCTACAAGCTGGCCCTGCAAATGACTGGCAAGCTCGGTGATCTCCAAGCCATGCTTCGCCAGCGTGCCGCGAAAATCATCACAATAGGCTTGGCTTTCGGCGGCCAATTTCAAATCAATGACGCGTGAATCCCAGGTTGGAATCTGCACGCTGTTAAAGCCTTTGCCTGCCGCCCATCCGGCCAAGCCGTCGAGCGTGTTGAAGGGGGCTTCATCGGTCGCAAATTGGGCGAGAAAGACGCCGGGGCCTTTAATGGTACGCATGGTCAATTCCTCTTGTGCTTAGGCCTTGAGATGGAGGCGTGCTTCGTCTGAAAGATGGTCGCGATTGACCACAAGGGCGGGGTCAAGTTTCGCATCGAAATAATCGAGCGCGTTCTTAACCGACATCACCGCCATGCGGATCGCCGACTCTGCCGTGAGGCTTGCCGAGTGCGGCGATAGGATGACTTTTTCACTCGCAAACAGCGGGTGATTGGCAGGCGGTGGCTCTTCCAAAAACACATCAATTCCGGCACCCGCAATCTGGCCGCTTTGTAGGGCTTGATGCAATGCGCCTTCATCAATCAGTCCACCGCGCGCCGTATTGACGATAAGGGCTGATTTTTTCATGCAGGCAAGCTCTTCTGTACCGATAACTGCTTTGCCGCCCGACATCGGAACATGCACCGTAACGAAATCGGCTAACGCCAAGCCTGCCTTCAAATCACTGATCGGCTCTGCGCCACCTTGCTTGATCGCCTCATTGGATTGGAAGGGATCAAAGGCATAAATCGTCATGCCAAAGCCTGACGCCATTTTGGCGACATGGCGGCCAATGCGCCCGAAGCCCACGACCAGCAGATTTTTCTCATGCAGCTCGATCGCTTCAAAACTGTTGCGATAGCCCCATGGGCCAACGCGTGTTGCTGCATCATAGGTGCGTACTTTTTTGGCGAGCGCCAGCATCAGCATCATCGCGTGTTCGGCCACAGGGCGCGAGTTCACATCGCCGATAATCGCCAGCGGAATGCCGCGTGCATTGAGCGAGGGAACATCCACCGCATCATAACCCACGCCATGACGCGAGACGATTTTGAGCTTGCTGCCTTTGGCAATTGTATCGGCAGGCAATGGCTGCGTGCGGATCACGAGCCCATCGGCCTTCTCGATCAAGGGCGCGTAGGAATCATGCGAAATTTCGGTCACATAATCATAGGTGACGCCCTTGGCCGCCTTTAAAAGCGCGATGCCATCGTCGTGGATTTTTCCGGCAATCAGAAGATGGGGCACGTCAATATCCTCCGCGGGCTTGTGCTGGCGCGTTCGTGGGTGCCGAGCCAATCAGCTTGCGCGCTTCCGCAACACTTGCTGCGGCTGCCCCTGCCAAAAGTCGGACATCGTTTGAGATGGTCACGAGATCAAAGCCCCAGCCGACAGCCTTTGCGGCATAAGCCGCCGAGCCATTGTGCAAGCAGGCTCGAATACCGGCTTTATGAGCCGCCTCCAGCA
Organism: Hyphomicrobiales bacterium; assembly: GCA_947455025.1. GTDB lineage: Bacteria > Pseudomonadota > Alphaproteobacteria > Rhizobiales > Beijerinckiaceae > CAIUPE01. The sequence goes on along the minus strand of CANGLU010000011.1, from coordinate 39,091 downwards.
CGCGCTTGATGGCCTCCACAATCTCTGGTTCTTCACGGTCAAAGCCGGTTGGATATTTCCGCCCCGTTAGGCCGAGCGTTAAATCGGCAGGGCCGATATAGACGCCATCAAGTCCCGGCGTTGAAACAATCGCATCGAGATTGCGCATGGCTTCCGCCGTCTCGATCATGGCAAAGCAAAGCACTTCTTGATCGGCATGTTGGCCGTAATCGGCACCAGCTGAAAACGTTACGCGGGAAGGGCCGAAACTGCGCACGCCATTGGGGGGATAGCGCATATAGGAAACGAGTTGTTCGGCTTCCTCGCGCGTGTTCACCATCGGGCAGATAATGCCATAAGCGCCCGCATCGAGTGCCTTCATAATGTCGGCTGGATCAAGCCATGGCACGCGCACCATCGGCGTTACACCGCTGGCCCGCATTGCCTGCAACATGCCGCGCGCGGCATCATAGCCGACAAAGCCATGCTGAAGATCAATCGTCAGGCTGTCATAGCCTTGGGCGGCCATGATTTCGGCCACAAAAGGGCTGTCGGTTGAAAGCCAACCATTCAATGCCGATTTGCCCTCAGCCCATAAAGCGCGAATACCGTTCGGAACCATAAGGGGTTTTCCTTTTAAAGCGTTACTTGCGAGAGTTTGACATTCAGATAGTCGTGAATGCCTTCGCTGCCGCCTTCGCGGCCCATGCCGCTGTCTTTAATGCCGCCGAAGGGCGCTTCAGCCGCTGCAAGAGCAAAGCTGTTGACGCCGACCATGCCGGATTCAATGGATGCCACCGCCTCCCGAATACGCGACGGATCACGCGTGAAGACGTAAGCGGAAAGGCCGAACCCGCCGCTGTTGGCGCGGGCATAGACTTCATCGGCTTTTGCAAAACGGGTAATCGCGGCAATCGGGCCGAAATTTTCCTCAGCCAAGGCAAGCGCTTCATCGGGGAGATCGGAAATTACCGTCGGCTCGAAGAAAAAGCCGCGGTTATGTTCCGCAGGGCGTCCGCCACCCGCGTGGATTTTACCGCCACGCGCTACGGCGTCTGCCACCACGGTTTCAATCGCTTTGCGGCGGCGCTCATTGATCAGCGGGCCCATCTGGCTTGTTTCATCAAGACCATGGCCGAGTTTTAAAGCTTTGGCGCGCTTGGCAAAGCCATCGACAAACGCATCGTGCAGCGTTTCATGAATGAAGAAACGATCGGGCGTCACGCAAACCTGGCCGGCATTGGCGAATTTCGTTGGTACTGCCACATCGAGCACTTTTTCGATATCGGCATCTTGGAACACGATCATCGGTGCATTGCCGCCGAGTTCCATGCTGACGCGCTTCATCGTGGCAGCCGCATCGCGGATCATTTGCTGGCCAATAGCGGTTGAACCCGTGAGCGATACTTTCCGCACGCTCTGCGAGGCCATCAATGGCTGATAGGTTTCGGAAGTGGGGCCAACAACGAGATTGACCACGCCCGCAGGAAGCCCCGCCTGCCGCATACAATCAATGATGATCGCAGCCGGACCGGGCACTTCGCTCGAAGGGCGAACGATGACGGAGCAACCGGCGGCAAGCGCAGGGGCCACTTTGCGGGCTATCAACACAACCGGAAAATTCCACGCGGTGAAGGCCGCGACAATGCCCACAGGCTCATGCAAAATCTCGATCCGGCCACCCGGCGCGCGGCTCTCAACAATGCGGCCATAGATGCGGCGGGCTTCTTCCGCATACCAGCGGAACTGATCAATACAGAGCGCCCATTCGCGGCGCGATTGTGCGAGCGGCTTGCCCGCTTCAAGCGAAATATGCCGGGCGGCTTCTTCGGTGCGCTCCACCATGACATTGGCAATCGCATGCAAAATATCGGCTCGTATCCAGGCCGAGCTTGATCGCCAGTGCTTCAGCCCGAGTTCAGCCGATTTAATCGCTTCTGCCGTGTCGTGAGCATTGGCCGAGGGCATTTCATAGAGGGTTTCGCCCGTTGCGGGATCGACGACGCTCATCGGTGCGCCATGGCCTGTTTGCCATTCTCCGCCGATAAAAAGACTAAAATGAGATGCTGATGCCACGTGCGTTCCTCCCAAATCCATAAGACGCAATTTATATTGCTGATTAATTGGATTTGCAATTTTATTTGTTAGTCGACGAGCCACTCGTTCACGGCAAAATTCGGTCGCCCGCCTTTATTGCCCGGAGATGGCGCTCCAAAGCGTGGCCGATTGCCCCCGCTGCACGAGGTAACGGGCGTCGCTGGCGTAAATGGCCCAGTCGTCCGTCTGACCATCGGGCCAAATCATCCTCATTTTGACCGATGTCGCCGAATCAACCCCGAAATGGCGCCATCCAAGGCTTCCACCCGCATGTCCGCCGCCAATCGTTATCTCGCGCCGCGTGATGTGGTGTTCGTCATCGACTTCAATCCAAGCGCCGATCGAATCCCGATTTGGGCCGGATTGATGCACCATAACATCAACGAAATGGCCTGTGTTTGGCGTAATATTGTGCCAGACGGCGGCATTTTCGCGGCGGTTCACCACGACAATATCCATTTTCCCGTCGAGGTTAAAATCGGCGAGCGCTGCCCCGCGTGCGGTTGAAAAGCGGGCAAGGCCTGCAACATCGCCAACCTCTTGAAAGCGTCCATCTGGCCGTTGCATCAAGAGATTGCTCGGATCTTTTAACGCGAAGTCCGGCATTTGATCGACATTGCCCTTGGCCACAAATAAATCCATGTAGCCATCATTGTTGATGTCTTCGAATTGCGCATGCCAAGCGGTGCTCGGCTTTAAGTCGCCACCGGTATAGGGCCTGTAGGCGGTCAGTCCGCGATCATAGGCGACATCTTTATAAACGGGAGCAGGGGAGGTGTCGCGCTTTGCGCCATTTAACACCTGCAATTTATTGTCCGACATGCTGGTGAGAAAATAGGACGGATATTGCTCATCGGGAAAAACAAAACTCGCAATGCCCATTCCCCAAATTTTTAAAAATTTCCATCCTTCCGCTTCCGAATAAAGCCGCGGCTCTTGGCCCGCATCAACATGCCAGAGTTGTTCTTGCCCGCCTTCGTAATATTCGCGATCATTCGAGATGCGAAGCGAGGGCGTGCCTGAACGGTTCCAATCGGTGAACAACATTGAAAGCGCGCAATAGCTTGGTGTTAATGCAAAAGGCTTGCTAAATCCGTTGCCGTCTTCATTCGGCCGAAACAATTGGTTTTCGGTGCAGGAGCCCCAAGGGTTATCCGCGGATTTCGGATTGATATAGGCACCAAAGGCCAGTGTTGGCCATTTGGCGCCTTTTTCCCAAGTGGCTGAGAAAGAAGTCCACCACGCATCGCCGCTTGCAAAATGCCAGGCTTCATTGGCGCGTTCAAAACGGCATTGACCAAGGCCCCGCATCAGGACAATTTCACCCACCCGCAAAATGACAAGATCGGTGATGCCGTCCGCATCGACATCGATGGGGTATATGCCGGTTACATTGTTTTGTTCAATGCCGCTCTCGAAGCGTTCAAACGTCAAGGCGCCGCCTTGTTTGCTTTTATTAACAAACAGCGATGCAGCCCCTTCGCCACCTGCCAAAGCGAGATCGGGAAAACCATCGCCATTGCAATCAAAGCTGGCAGCACCGCCACCCACCATATATTGCCACTCGCCTTTATAAACACTGGCGATGCCCGCCGTTGCTGTCACGTCTTCGAACAAAGGCACAATCAACCCATCGGAAGCATGCACTGCCGTGATCGCATCTATTGGCGCAAGGAGGAGAACAAGGAAGGAAATAATCCGTCGATAAAATACCATGTTCACCGCCACGTTTTCAGGGCGATTGCATAAGCGCCAATACATTTGCCTTGCTCAAATCCACGCTCGATAGCAGCTCTAAAATGGATGCCGCCATAAAGGCGTGAAATACTTGCTTCTTTTGACGCATCAAAAAATCCGTTGAAGGATCGCGGAACCGCTCCGTCACGCTCTCTTGTATTATCTGAGAAAGGATAGGGGTCGCCAAAAATGGCCGCAAGCACTGCCGCTGCCGCCCCCGATTGGGTGGAATGACCGCTCGGATATTCAGGGAATGGCGGGGTCAGCAAAAACGACGTCCAATCGGAAGCGATCACGCGTCGGATATAGGTGATCGGACGGACGAGATCGTAACGGTATTTTTCATGCCAGCAGCCGATAAACGCGTCCGCCATCGCCACACCCAAACGGGCCAACGCATCAACCTGACGCTCGAGCGGCAAATGATCATGCTCGGCGATTTGCATCAGAATGGACACCCAATGCCCCGCGGGTGTCGGCGATGCCATCGCATCATCAATCCAGAAAAACGCGATCGCCTTTTGCTCGGGCGTCAAAGATTTGCCCGTTTGGTAGGTCTCAAGCGCGTCTTTATAAAAGTCGGACGCAGGATCCTCGCTATAGGGATAAGGAGGCGGCAGCGCGCACGAAGCGCCCGCCGGCATGGCGAAACTGCGATTTTTACCCCATTCGGGCAATAAAGGGACCTGTTGCTGTCGCGATAGCGGATTGGTGGGCGCCCAATGTTCCGGACCTTTTTTCAGCTCATAGCTCCACGGAAACCCCATATTTTCAACCACCGCGCCGCCATCCTCACGCGACCACGCGGCCAGATGAGCGGCAATCGTCTGCCCATAGGCTTGGCTCCGCGCAATGGTCTCGGGCGCTGACTCGGCAGAAACGGCCGTGCTTTTTAATTCGTCTTCCAAATGCCGGATGGCCTGCTGGCCGCTCGGACCTGTATTGGAAAAAAGATCGTGCATCATCGCGGCGAGCGCCGAATCGAGAACAACCACCTCGTCATAGGCCTTGCCTGCTTCTCTTGGAGGCAGCGGTTTTAAATCTTGCAGTTGTCCTGCGAGCGATTGCAATTTTGGCGAGCCGCTAGCGACCGCTTCATAGGCCGTCACACCAAGATAGGCGAGGGCGCGGCTGGCAACGGGCGGCGAATAGGTCGGGGTATGGCGGATTAATTTTAAGATAAGGCCATACCAATTTTTAAGCACCACTTCGGAGCTAGCACCATCCGACGGACCAGAGGCGTGGCTTGGCGAAGCGATCCCGATCGATAGGCAGACGACCAACGCGAGAATGCTGCGAATACCGAGGCTAAGCCAAAAATAAGAGGATTTTGAGCGCCAATTTCGCATATTTCCGTCCCAAATCAGCCAATTTTGCGCCGTTTCGGCCTAAAGAATGGATGCAGTGTCCCTTTGCGCACAGTCCCGCCATCCGCCTAATTGTCCTCCAATAAGGATATTTTAGGACGAACAACAAGTAGGTCCGTTAAACAAAGCAGTCCATATTCGATAAATTAATTGCTGAAATAAAAAATTTGCAACTTATCTTGCAAAAAGTGCATTGACGGCTTTCCTTAAACTTGACAAAAGCGAAGCTCTGATAAAAGAGACCTACCGCTTATCGAGCGAGTCCGGCTTGGGCCTAGAGTTTGGTTCAATAACCGGATCGGCAAACTTAGGGAGAGAATCGAATGAAGCGTATGATTGGTTCAATGTTGGCTGGAACGATGCTTGTTGCATCGTTTGCTGGCGCAGCGATGGCTAAAGACAAGATCATTGCCGTGTCTTGGGGCACCAAGCAGGAAGAACGCTGGAAGACGGACGAAGCGGCCATCAAGGGCGCGATCGAAGCCGCCGGCAACAAATACATCATGGCTGACGCACAGCAGTCTGCTGCCAAGCAGCTTGCAGACGTCGAGTCGCTGATCTCGCAAGGCGCAAACGCGATCCTGATCTTCGCTCAGGACGGTGAAGCCATTAAGCCAGCGCTTGAAAAGGCCAAGGCTGAAGGCATTCCAGTCATCGCTTATGATCGTCAGATCGAGCAGGCTGGCCTTCTCTACATCACCTTCGACAACGTTGGCGTTGGCCGTTTGATGGCGAAGACGATGCTTGAAAAGGGCAAGAAGGAAGGCAATTTTGCGTTCATCAAGGGTGATCCAGGCGATCCAAACGCAACCTTCCTCTTCAACGGCATGATGGAATCGATCAAGCCATTGATCGAATCTGGCAAAATCAAGAATGTCTGCGAAACCTTCACAGACAACTGGAAGCCAGATAACGCACAGAAGAACATGGAACAGTGCCTGACCAAGACCGGCAACAAGGTTGATGCCGTCATGTCAGAAAACGACGGCATGGCTTCGGGTGTTGTTGCTGCGCTCACCGCGCAGGGCATGGCTGGCTCGGTGCCAGTGACCGGTCAGGACGGCGATCTTGCCGCTTTGAACCGCGTTGCTCTCGGCACGCAGCTCGTTTCCGTCTGGAAGGACTCGCGTCAGCTTGGTAAGGTTGCTGGTGAAGCCGCTAACGCACTCGCCGAAGGCAAGAAGCCATCGGAAGTTGCTAACGGCAACACGTTTGCTGACGGCGCCAAGAAGGTGAAGATGGACGCCATCCTCATCCCGCCACAGCCAATCACCGTGGACAATCTCGACCTCGTCATCAAGGCAGGTTGGATTTCCAAGGAAAAGGCTTGCGCCGGTGCTAACCCAGCTAAGGTTGCAGCTTGCAAGTAATCAGTAGGGCGTCTCGCCCCGCTTGACGACCAATAAGGCTGCGCCATCTGTTATGGGTGGCGCAGCCTCTTAAATAATGAATTCACGGAAGATCGCCCATAGTGTGGTCCGATTATATCTTGAGAGGCTCACGTGTCCGCCGAAATTCACCCAAACCAAACCCCTGCCAGCGACGTTGAAGGGCCTATTAAACGCTTCTTCCGCGCGACAGAAATCGATACCCGCGTTGTGGGTATGGTCATCGCTCTTGCCGTCATTTGGATTGGGTTCGATATTGCCGGTAAGTTGATTACCGGGACAGGGCTGTTTTTAACACCTCGAAATCTTTGGAATTTGTTGGTTCAGACCTCATCGATTTCGGTGATGGCAACCGGCATGGTGCTGATCATTGTTATGCGCCACATCGATCTTTCCGTTGGATCGATTCTCGGTTTCATCGCCGTAGTGATTGCCTATTTGCAGGTTTATGGACTGCCGCAATATTTTGCGCCGGGAAGCCCATGGGTTTGGATTTTATCCATGGTGATTGCTCTAGTGCTTGGCGCAGCCATTGGCGCGTTTCATGGCACATTGGTCGCGTATACGGGTATCCCTTCCTTTATCGTAACATTGTCGGGCCTGATGTTTTGGCGCGGCGCGGCCTTCAAGATCGCGTCTGGCGAAACCATCGCCCCGCTTGATCCAACCTATGCTTTGATCGGTGGCGGTCCTTATGGGTCTGTCGGCGCATTTTGGAGCTGGATCGTTGGGATTATTGCCTGCGCCGGCGTCGTATGGGGCCTTCATTACGGCCGTGTGCAGCGCAAGCGCTTTAACTTTCCATTACGCCCCATCTGGGCCGAGACCTTTATCGGCGTCGTGATGTGTGTCGCCCTTATCGGTACGGTTGTTCTGGTCAACAGCTATTATTGGCCAAAGGGTGTAGTGAAAGAATATGCGGCTGCGCATAACATCACGGTTCCGCCGGAAGGGCTCTTCATCGCGCATGGCTTCGCGATGCCTGTTTTGATTGCGATTGCTGTCGGTTTGATCATGACGTTTATCACCAACCGGACCCTATTCGGTCGCTATGTCTATGCGATCGGTGGTAATCCGGAAGCCGTTGAACTGGCCGGTATCAACACGAAGAAAATCACCATTACGGCCTTCACGATTATGGGTCTGCTCGCTGCCGTTTCGGCCATCGTTGCAACGGCACGCTTGAATGCTGCGGCCATCGCGCTCGGCACCACGGACGAGCTTTACGTGATTGCTGCAACCGTTATCGGCGGCACGTCGCTGGCGGGCGGAACAGGAACAATTTTTGGTGCGATTTTTGGCGCGCTGATTATGTGGTCAATTCAGACGGGCATGACGCTTCTGGGCTTTGATACGCCCGTGCTTCAAATGACACTGGGTGTTGTGTTGAGCTTTGCGGTCTGGCTTGATCACATGTATCGCCGTAGAATGAAGTAAGAGGCCATTATGACGACAGGCTCAAACGGCGCTGATCTCGCGAAAGCAAAAAGAGGGACACCTCTTGTCGAGATGCGCGATATCTCGATTGCCTTTGGTGGTATTAAAGCGGTCGATCATGCAACTATCGATTTGTATCCGGGCGAGGTCGTAGGCCTGCTTGGGCACAATGGTGCGGGTAAGACAACCTTGATCAAGGTATTGTCTGGCGCTTATCAGCGCGATGCTGGCGCCATCTATATCAATGGCGAATTGGCCGATATCAACAATCCGCGCGACGCGAAGGCGCAGGGGATTGAAACGATCTATCAAAACCTTGCTTTGGCCGATAATCTTGATGCTGCGGCCAATCTTTATATCGGCCGCGAATTGAAAACGAAATTCGGCACGCTGGACGATGTGGCCATGGAGGCTGCAACGCGTGGAGTGATGGGCCGTCTCAACCCGAATTTCCGCCGTTTCAAAGAACCGGTCAAAGCGCTTTCCGGCGGTCAGCGCCAGTCGGTCGCAATCGCCCGCGCGATCAATTTCAATGCCCGCATTCTGATCATGGATGAGCCAACCGCAGCGCTCGGCCCAGCCGAGACCGCGCAGGTGGGTGAATTGATCAAGCAGTTGAAAGCGGAAGGCATTGGTATTTTTCTGATCAGCCACGATCTTCATGATGTGTTTGATCTTGCCGATCGTGTGACGGTTATGAAAAACGGTCGCGTGGTCGGAACGGCCAGCACCGATAATGTCAGCCATGATGATGTGCTCGGTATGATTATCGCTGGCAAATGCCCTCCAAGTGCCATTCCCGGACCGGGTGCATTGGCTAACTGATGCCAGGAAAACCTGTTTACGCGTTTGATCACGCCATCGTCCGCACCCCGTGCCGTGCCATCGTCGATGGTCTTCGTGCGGTGGATGTCGGCGCGCCCGATTATGCCAAAGTGCTGGCTGAACATTCGGCCTATGTGAAGGCGCTTGAAGAGGCTGGCGTGAAGGTTGAAACGCTTGCCGCGCTTGATGCCTATCCTGACTCGATGTTTGTCGAAGATCCGGCCCTCGTCTTTACTGAAGGCGCGATTGTCATGCGTCCGGGTGCTGCGAGCCGGTTTGGTGAAGCGGCCGAAATGGCACCTACGCTGAACCATTTTTTTGCCCGCGTGCTCGATTTGCCAAGCCCCGGCTTTGCCGATGGGGGCGATATTCTGGTGCTGCAAGACCGTGTGATGATAGGCCTCTCCGATCGCACCAATGAAACAGGCGCGCACGCTCTAGCCGAGTGCCTTAAAGCCTTGGGCAAAACTTCCGTCATTGTGCGCACGCCACCCAATGTCTTGCATTTCAAATCCGATTGCTCGCTGCTCGACGAGCAGACCGTGCTCTCCACCAAACGCTTGGCGGCGGGTGGTGTGTTTGACGGGTTGAAAATCCTCTTCACGCCCGATGGCGAAGAGGGCGCCGCCAATGCGCTTCGCATCAATGATCGCGTTTTTGTCGGAAGCGCTTTTCCGCAAACCATCGCGATGTTACAAAACGCGGGTTATACGGTTGTGCCGTTGGCTACTTCCGAGATCGCGAAAGTGGATGCAGGATTATCCTGCATGTCACTGAGATGGCGAGCTGAGTAATCGCATTTTTCTGTCATTGCGAGCGAACGCGAAGCAACCCAGTTGATGATGCAGAACAAAATGCAACATCAAACATCGCATTTTTTTAAATTCTGTTAGCTGGGTTGCTTCGCTCATCGCTCGCAATGACGGTTTAATTATCCCCGCTCGCTAACATACATCGTTTCATCAATATCGATCAGTGTTGGCCCATTACGCTTTACGGCCTCAAGCAACAAACGCGGCAAATCATCGGCGCGTTGAAGCGTTTCCGCTGCCGCGCCAAACGCCAGTGCAAGCGCGATAAAATCGGGCGTGCCGATATCAACCCCAATCGGTTCAATCTGGCGCGACTGCATGAAGCTTTTGATTTCGCCATATCCGTGATTATTCCAAACAAGAATCACGATTGGCGTCTGAGCCTCAACCGCTGACGCAATTTCAGCCAGTGTGAATTGCAATCCGCCATCGCCCATTACAGCAATGATCGGGCGGCGTAATGCCCCCAATTGCGCGCCAATGGCGGCCGGAAGCGCATAACCAAGTGTCCCAAACCCCGTGGCAGACGCAAAAAACGAGCGCACCTTGGGCGCTGCATAAGCGACAGACGCGGCATAAACAGGCTGCGCGGAATCGCCGATAATAACCGCATCAGGCAGGGTCGCGCGTGTCTCATCCAGCAAGGACAGCGAGGCTTTGTAAACGCTGCCCACATCCTCGCGCATGACACGCGCCCGTGTTGTTTGGGCACGCGCCGCACCATCGCTTGGCTTGCGTACCGGAAGCGCATCGACAAGGGCCGCCACACTCGCGCCCGCATCGGCCACGATCACACACGCCGCACGATGCCCGCGCATCGCCTGTTCCGGATCGATATCAATGCGGATCAGCGGCGCGGTTAGGCGTGGCGCCCCTGTTTCATACCAATCATAATCGGTCGGGCCGAATTCGGTACCAATCGCCAATATCGCATCCGCTTCGAGCATCAAATCGCGAACGGCAGGCAGGCTTGGATTGCACGGCACGGCAAGCGGGTGCTCGGTTGGCAAAAGCCCGCGTCCATTCACCGTCATCACCAAAGGCGCATCGAGTTTTTCCGCCAGCAAAGGAAGAAGGGGAGCGGCATCGATTGCCCCTCCGCCCGTTAGAATTAATGGCCGCGATGAGGCTTCCAAAATATTGACCGCCTCGGCAATCGACTCCGCGCGCGGTGCGGGACGCAGCGGCATAGCAGCCGCGTGTGCAGCCGCTGAAACATCAACCGGCAAGCGGATGATATCGGTCGGAATTTCAATATGCACAGGCCGCGGTCGCGCGCTCGCAAATATCGCGAAGGCGCGTGCCATGGCGTGGTCAAGCTCGTCTTTTGTAAATACCGTATGGCTGAAGGCGGTGAGCCCTTGCGTCAATTGCCGCTGGTCTTTCAACTCATGCAGCCAGCCTTCGCCCGAGCCCATGCGGCCAACCGCGTTCACCGCCGTAATCACCAGCATCGGAATGGAATCGGCATAGGCCTGCGCCATAGCCGTTGCCGCATTGGTTAGGCCTGGTCCGGTAATCAACAAGCACACGCCGGGCTTGCCGGAAACGCGCGCATAGCCATCGGCCATAAAGCCCGCACCTTGCTCGTGGCGCGGCGTCACATGGCGAATTTTCGTGAGCGGCAGCCCACGGTAAAACTCAACCGTATGCACCCCCGGAATACCGAAGATCGTATCAACACCATAGGCTTCGAGCAGTTCGGCTAAATAGACGCCAAGCGTACGCATCTTAGGCTTGCCCCGTCAGCGAAATAGCGTAGCGGACAATCCGTCGCCCGGCTTCCGCCAGTTGATCTTCCCCAACGGTGAAGGCGACGCGAACATAGCCCTCTGCTGATGGCCCGAAGGCCGAGGCATCGAGCACCGAGACGCCTTCGGCTTTAAACAGCCCCCACGCAAATTCATGCGCGCTCTGGCCGGTGCCCCGCACATCAACAAGTGCAAACATACCGGAGGCAGGTCTTAAGCACACAAGGCCCGGCGCATGGTCGACATGGTCGCACAAGACCTGACAGCGCCGTTGATAAATCTCCCGCATTTCAAGCGCGACGTGATCCGTTTGCGCGATCGCGGTCATCGCGGCATCCTGAATGAATCCGGCAATGCCATAAAGCGAGCACAGCGCGAGATTATCCGCATGCGTAATGAGATCCTTCGGCGCAATGATCCAGCCGATCCGCCATCCCGTCATCGCGTGCGATTTGGAAAAGGACGCCACGGTAACGGTCCGCTCGGCCATGCCCGGTAAAGCAGCCGTGCTGGCAAAGTGGCCGTCAAACACCAGCTCGGCATAGACTTCATCGCTTACGACCCAAAGATCATGGCGGCGCGCAATATCGGCGATGCCCTCAAGCTCGGCGGGCGAGAAAACAACGCCTGTTGGATTGCACGGATTGGCAAACAGAATGCCTTTCGTGCGGGGCGTCACGCATTTTTCCAAGGCGGCAATGTCGGGGCGAAACAGGCCATCCGCCGTTGCAGGCGCCCGCACCAGCGTTGCGCCCGTCGATCCAACGGTTGCCTCATAGGTGAGATAAGCGGGCTCCAGCACAATCACTTCATCGCCCGGCCCAAACAGGCATTGGCAGGCTGAGAAGAGACCGTTCTGAGTGCCGGCAACGATCAAAATATTATCCTCGTCGAGCTTTTGCCCCGTACGCTGATTCTGATGGTCGGCAATCGCCTTTCGAAGCTCGCGCCTGCCCGCCACGGTTGTATAATGCGTGTCGCCATCCTTAAGGGCTGCAATCGCGGTATCGATAATGGGGGCAGGGGTGGCGAAATCGGGGTCGCCGACCGATAAAACAATCACATCCTCGCCGCGCGCTTGCGCTTCTTTTCCGGCATTGTGGATATCCCACGCCCTAACCGAACCACCACCCAAATGTTCAACGCGCGCCGCAAACCGCATGATTTTCCCTGTCTTTTCGAGCCTTTTAAGGGGTTTTATCGCAGGCCAAGCCGCCTTTGATCCCCCTTTATACGACCAATCTCCTGTAGGCGTGTTACAGATAGCGCTTGTTCGTCCGTCAAACTACTGAAATAGTTCTGTCATGGAAGCGGGTAGGCGGGCGCCTGAGGCGTCCCGCGGCACGCTCCGGAATATCATCAGGGTCCAGTTATGGGTCCGAGGTCGAAAGTCGGTTGCCATCGTACCGATTACATAAAGGGATAGGAAAAGTCAGATGATGAAATTTATCGTAAAATCAGCAGCTATTGCCGCTGTGGTCGTCGCGTCATCCTCCGCAATGGCGGTTGAAAAATTAAAGATCGGCATTAGCTCGGAAGCCTATCCACCGTTCAGCTCGCAAAACGCGACGAACCAGTGGGAAGGTTTTGAAATCGACCTTCTCGCCGCCCTTTGCAAAGAAATGAAGGTTGAGTGCAAAATCGTCAGCACCGCATGGGATGGCATTATTCCGGCGCTGAAGGCCAAGAAGATCGACGCGATTTTCTCCTCGATGTCGATCACGGCGGACCGCTCGAAGGTCATCGATTTCTCGGATAAATATTACAACACGCCAGCCGAAATCATCGGCAAGAAGGATGCGCCAGCCATTTCAACGGTTGCCAATCCGGATGGCAAGGGCGGCAAGATCGCCAACCCTGCTGATTTGAAGGGCAAGATTATCGGTGTCCAGACGGCCACAATTCACGCCGACTACGCCAATGCCTATCTGAAGGATGCAACCATCAAGATCTATGACACGACCGATAACCACAATGCCGATCTCGTCGCAGGCCGCGTCGATTACGCCTTGGAAGATTCGATTGTTGCGGACGAATTCTTGAAGACCCCGGCTGCGAAAGATCTTGGTGTGAAGTTGATCGTTCCGAACGATCCGATCTTCGGCACGGGCGTCGGCGTCGGCATCCGCAAGGGCGACAAGCTGAAGGATCGTTTCAACGACGCGATCAAGGCCGTCCGCGCATCGGGCGAGTATGACGCGATTGCCAAGCGTTACTTCACCTTCAACGTCTATGGCGATTGATTGACCGTTGCCCCCCTTCTCCCCTTGCGGGAGAAGGGGGGCGCGGAGCGACCGGATGAGGGCCTGATGGTCGATCATTAGTCCCTCATCCGACCCCCATTCGGGGGCCACCCTCTCCCGCAAGGGATAAGGGATTTCTAACCCAGTAACGTCTTAAAAAAATCACATCTCCCATGGATACATCCCCCTCCCTCTTGGCGCTTATGAGCTTCGGCCATGATGGTTGGGGTGCACGCTTTGTTGATGGGCTTGTGGTGACGGTTGAAGTATCGCTTGCGGCTTACGCGGTATCGCTTGTGTTCGGGCTGCTCGGTGCCGGTGCCAAGCTCAGCCCCTATAAATGGCTTAGATCCATTGCGGATGTGTACACCACCTTGGTGCGCGCTCTGCCTGAATTGCTCTTGCTGCTGCTCGTTTATTATTCCGGCGCAGATGCGATCAAATTTCTCCTCTCCTTCTTGGGCGATGATTACGAAGACGTCGAAGTTGATCCCTTCGCCGCAGCCGTTATGGCCTTGGGCTTTATCGGTGGCGCCTATATGACGGAAGTGATGCGCGGCGCTATTCAATCGATCCCTGTTGGACAGATCGAAGCGGCAAAAGCCTGCGGCATGTCGCCATTGTTGCGCGTGCGCCGTATCATCTTGCCGCAAATGTTGCGCTTTGCCTTGCCGGGCATGAGCAATCTTTGGCTCAACGCAACGAAAGATTCCTCGCTCATCAGCGTCTTGGGCAGCTTCCAAGATATTTTATTCATGGGCTATCGCGCCGCTTCTACCACCAAACATTATTCGTATTTTTATACGATGACGGCCTTGTGCTTTTTGCTCATTACATTGGTTTCGATGGCTGGCATTCGCTTTCTCGAAGCCCGCGTGAATCGGGGCTACAAATGAGGGGAGGGCGTCACAATGGATGAGTCATTCACCTTCCTTCTCTCGATCTTTCCGAGACTGCTTGCGGCCGTTCCTTTGACCTTGGCCTTGACCGCAATATCGGGCGTGATCGGCAACGCGCTAGCCGTGCCCGTGGCGCTTGCCCGCCTATCGCCCAATCCACTGCTATGGATGCCGAGCGCCCTCTATATTCTACTTATGCGCGGCACGCCGCTCTTGGTGCAGACCTATTTGATCTATTACGGACTGGGCGAAATTTTACCAGGCAGTTTCATTCAGCAAACCTTTTTATGGGAATATCTGAAAGATGGTTTCTGGTACGCCGTTTTTGCGTTCTCGTTAAACACGGCAGGCTATACGGGCGAAATTTTACGTGGCGCAATGTCAGCCGTGCCGCGCGGCGAGATTGAAGCTGCAAAGGCCTATGGCATGTCGAGCGGACAGATTTTGTGGCGCGTCACGTTGCCTCGCGCCATTCAAATTTGCTTGCCGGCCATGAGCGGTGAAACCATTCTTCTCTTGAAAGCAACGTCGCTTGCCTCGCTCATCACCGTGTGGGACATCATGGGAACCGCCCGGCAAATTCAAAAAGAATCCTATCGCATTTATGAACCGCTGATTGCCGCGGGCATTATCTATATTGTAACGGTTTTCATTTTGACCCGCCTGCTCAATGGGTTGGAGCGCCGCATCAACCAGCATCGCGCCGCTCCTCAATCTGCGTAAAGGAATTCAATTCGATGGATACGACGCTTAAGGTTGAGGATTTGCACAAACGCTTCGGTGATGCCGAGGTGCTGAAAGGCGTTTCGCTATCGGCCAATACAGGCGATGTGATTGCGATGATCGGCTCGAGCGGTTCGGGTAAATCGACTTTGCTTCGTTGCATCAATCTGCTGGAAACGCCCAATTCAGGCCGCGTCTATGTCAATGGCGAATTGATCCGCATGAAGGCCATGCCTGATGGCACCGCCAAGCCCGAAGATCAAAAGCAGGTGGAACGCATCCGCTCGAAACTCGCGATGGTGTTTCAGAATTTTAACCTCTGGTCGCACCGCACGATTTTGGAAAATGTCATTGAAGCGCCCGTCCATGTCTTGGGTGTCCCGAAAAAAGAAGCGATCGAAAAGGCCGAGGCGTTGCTGGCCAAAGTTGGCATTGCCGATAAGCGCAATTTCTACCCCAATCACCTGTCCGGCGGGCAACAGCAGCGCGCCGCCATTGCTCGTGCTTTGGCGATGGATCCGAGCGTGCTGCTCTTTGACGAGCCGACCTCCGCGCTCGATCCGGAATTGGTCGGCGAGGTCTTGCAGGTCATGCGCAAGCTTGCCGAGGAAGGCCGTACAATGTTGGTCGTGACCCATGAAATGGGTTTTGCGCGCGATGTCGCCAGCCAGATCGTATTTTTGCACAAAGGCCAGATCGAGGAGCAGGGCACGCCATCCGAGGTCATCGGCCACCCGAAATCCGAGCGTCTGAAGCAATTTTTGAGTTCGACGCGGCATTAAACGCGCGTTTTTCCCCAATCTCAAAGATTTCAGTCGACGCCTTTTCAAATCCTTATTAATTTAACGGCCAACAGAGATAAAAATTGGCCTCCGCGCCAGTTGAGAGAAGGAAAATCCCGATGGCACACGTCATTTCCGTCCAGAACGTCAAAGGTGGCTGCGGTAAAACCACCACCGCCATCCATCTGGCCGCCGCCTTAACCGATATGGGCTATGCTGTAGCATTAGCCGATGGCGACCCGCAGAAAAGCGCGCTGAGCTGGATCGAGCGGCGTCCGGCCAAATGTGCGACCATTGAGGGCTTGGATTTCACCGACCTTAATCTCGACGAGCTGCGCGCGTTGAAAAAGCGCAAAACGCTGGATTACGTGATTGTCGATGGCCGCGCTGCCGTCCGCGGCGCGCCTCTAACGGACTTCATTAAGATCAGCGATGTGATCCTCGTGCCCATCGTCGGGTTGCCGCTCGATATCGAAGCCAGCATCGATTTTCTGGAAAAATTATGGGAATACCGCAAGGTTGAAAAGGGCGATGCGCAAGTGGCCGTTGTTCTCAACAAGACACGCAATTCAGGAAAAATTGCCGAACGCATCGAGGTGTTAAGCGAGACGCTGGATGTCGAAATCGCCGCCTATGTGCCGGAGCGTTCCGGCATGCAAAACCCGATTGAATACGGCATGACGGTCTTTGATCAACAACGCGTCACCAATTATGCCGTACGCGAACCCTTTATCGAATTGGCCGAATATGTCGTTGCGATTACGGAGTAAGCCGCCTTTTAGGCGGAACATGCGATGAGTTCGAAGACACAAGGCTATGTTTTTGCTCTCCTCGCGATAACAATTTTCTCACTTCAGGACGCCATTTCAAAACATCTTGCGCAGGATTATCCACCCGTCTTTATCGCGATGATCCGGTATTGGGCATATGGCCTTTTTGTATCGGCTGTTGTTTGGCGCAAACGCCTTGGATGGGGCGCGCTTACCCAGTCCAAGCGTCCGGTTTTGCAAATCATTCGAAGCGCTCTGTTGGCCTTGCAAGTGATTTTGGCCATTACCTGTTTCAGTCTGATCGGTCTCGCTCATGCGCAAGCCATCTTTGCCGGCACACCGCTTGTTGTAGCCCTTTTGTCGATCTTATTTTTGAAAGAAAAAGTCGATCTCAGCCGCTGGCTCGCCATCATCGCGGGACTGGTTGGTGTGATGGTTATATTGCGGCCACACGGTGATTTCCTTGATTTTAAAATGCTACTTGCGGTGGCAGGTACCGTCATGTTTGCGGTCTATGCGATTCTGACACGCTTCGTCAGTCGACAGGATACATCTGAGACCACGTTTATTTTTACGGGCTTTATCGGTGCGGTAACGCTGACGCTTATCGGTCCATTTTATTGGACGGATATTCATGGCATGGGTTATTTCTGGTTGGCCGTCGTTTGCTGCACCAGCATATCAAGCCATTATTTTTTGATCCGCGCCTATAGCCTTCTGGATGCGTCGGCCGTTCAGCCTTTATCCTATATGGGGCTTGTTTATGCGTCCTTGATCGGGACGACTTTATTTAACGAAAATCTCGATTGGCCGATCCTTTTGGGCGCGTCCATCGTCGTCGGTGCAGGTCTGCTGTATCTCATGCGCGAGCATGCGGCATCCAAAAGGCGTATCGTAGAGAGCGTTTAGATGAACGCTCAAGCGGCAAACATACGGCGGGAGCGGAAGGCTTCGATCGGCAGTGGCGGTAATTGACCAAACCGTGCGAGAAAATCATCGCGCGACATCCAGCCGCTCGCAAAGGCGATGCTCTCGACGCTGATGCGACCCCAATGGCCGTGAATATTCACCCAAGCCTCGGGCGTTTTCTCATCCCGTCCGTCATAGATGACTGGAAAATCCTTCCAGACAAAGAAATCGAGATGGTCGCTCGCGAGATTCAACATGACTTAATCCGCCCCATAGAAAACATGGGTGGGGTGTAGCGGTGATTCACGACAGAATTTTATCAGTCAGTCCGATGGGCGAATAAAACGCCTATCGGACGCCGATCGGGTTATGGCTTGGCTGATGTGGAGCGGGCTTCCATCGTCATTGAGACGGCGAAGACCACCATACCCGCGATGCCCAGTAAAGCGCCCACCCATCCCGTTGATGTCCAGCCAAAGCCCGCCGCAATGGCGAGGCCGCCGAGCCATGCCCCCATCGCATTGCCGATATTAAGCGCAGCGTGATTAAGCGCTGCGGCTAAAGATTGAGCGTCTTTGGCCACTTCCATCAACCGCATTTGCATCGCAGGGACAATGGCCACGCCAAAGCCCACGAATAAGATATCGATCGCGGTCGCCACAAAGCTCGTGCCCACGACATAAAACGCGGCAATGACGAGGACATTGAACAGCTGAAGCCCCCACAAGGTCGCGTGCAAAGCACGGTCAGCCAACCATCCGCCAATCATGCTGCCGCCGATCATCCCCATGCCGAAAATCGACATCACGACGGGCACGCTCCAAGCGGGCGCACCGGCAGCCTCCATCAAGCTCGGCGCGATGTAGCTATAGACCGCAAACATGCCGCCAAAGCCAATCGCACCCACGAGCAGCGTGAGCCATACTTGTTTGATCGCAAGCGCTGCGAGTTCCTGTTTAGGGCTTGCGCCCGATTTTACGGGAATAGAGGGGATCGTGAGCGTAATCATGAGAACGGTAGCAAGCCCGATGGCGCCGACAATGGCAAACGCGCTGCGCCACGAGATCCCTTGTCCAAGCCAAGTGATCAGAGGCACGCCGATCACATTGGAAAGGCTTACCCCCAACATCATGCGTCCGATCGCGCCCGCTTGCTTGTTGACCGGAACAACCGATGCCGCGACCAATGACGCAATACCAAAATAAGCCCCATGGGGAAGTCCTGACAAAAACCGGAACAGTACCAAAAGGGAAGGGGTAGGCGCAAAAGCACTCGCAATATTGCCAAGTGTAAATGCCACCATCAATCCGATCAGCATCGGCTTTTGCGGAACGCGGGCAAAGAAGATCGTCAAAACGGGCGCGCCAATCACCACGCCCAACGCATAGGCGCTGATGGCGTGTCCGGCTTCGGGCGGCGTGATGGCAAAGCCATTCGCAACCTCGGGCAAAAGCCCCATAATGGCAAATTCGCCAATGCCAATGCCAAACCCGCCAAGGGCCAGCGCCGTTAACGCGAGCCCAATGCCATAGGGCGTTGCGTGCGGTGAGGGTGAAATCCCTTCGGACATTGGTTGGCTCCTTGTGATGCGCCGATTCTGTCCGGCCAAGATGGAACTCACCTGTAGCGCAGTCCCGTGTGGGAGCAATCCCGCTTACGGCGGATCAGCTCCGCTTAACGCGCGCGCAAGGCTTCAACGGGACAGAATGGGTGCCCGCCCCGTCCATCAACGCAAAGGGTGCCTTGACCAATAGGCTGATTAATTTAAGTGTTTTGCCGCAATGTTAAACATAAATCTGATCCATCTCACGGGCAAAGGACCATCATACGCGATGACGGCTTCGTCCTTTCTCGCTTCCGATCCGATCAACCTCATAGCGTCCACTAGGAATGGCGCTCAATGAAGGCGCAGCACACATTCAAAACCTTGCGTCTTGTGGGGCTCGGCCATGATTTCGGCGCAACACATGCGTTTGCCAATGTATCCTTGGATATCAAGCGTGGTGAATTCTTGGCGCTTTTAGGGCCGTCGGGTTCCGGCAAATCAACCCTTCTGAATTGCCTTGCAGGCTTGATCACGCCAAGCGCTGGAACACTCTGGCTTGATGATATACGGCTTGATGATATGCCCGTTGAGCAACGCGGCTTCGGCATGATTTTTCAAAACTATGCGCTGTTCCCGCATATGTCGGTTCGCGACAATATTGGCTTTGGCCTTAAAATGCGCAAGCTGCCGCAAAACGAATGTGAGCATCGCATTGAAAATGCGTTACGAATGGTTCGGCTTGAAGCGCATGCCGATAAAATGCCGCATCAATTATCGGGCGGCCAGCAACAGCGTGTGGGTATTGCTCGCGCCATCGTCATCGAACCGAGCCTTGTTCTAATGGATGAGCCGTTATCCAATCTGGACGCACAATTGCGTCTCGAAATGCGGCATGAAATTCGCGAGATTCATGACCGCTTAGGCTGCACCACCATCTATGTTACTCATGATCTCGATGAAGCGATTTCACTTGCCGATCGCATCGCCATTTTGCGCCACGGCAGCATCCAACACATCGGCACGCCGGCCGAGCTATACGAAAAACCCTTAACCGCCGACCTTGCTCAATTTATGGGCTTTCGCAACCATCTATCAGGCCAGATGCAGACCAATGCGTCTGTCATTGCGGGTGATCGCGTAACGTTCACACTGGACGATAGTACGCTTGAAGGGGTGATGATGGATCCGATAACCGACGGTCCTGTCGCAGTCCTGATACGCCCGCAAGATCTTAAGCCTGCGGCATCAATGACTGGCATAAACATTACCATTGAGACCATGGAATATCGGGGCGATCATTTTTCTGGATCAGGGCAAACCGCAAATGGCAAGCGGTTATATTTTACATCGCCTAACCCCCACACCATAGGCTCGGCCTTGCGCTTATCGGCTGATCCCGCCAAAGTTCTTGTGTATCATGCGCGACCCCATCAAACGCAGAGCTAAGATGCTATTGCGTATTGTGAACCCTTTAGGGGACCCATTTTCGTGAACCCGCTTTCCGCATCTACCCTTGCTCTACTATCTGACACCATCAAACGCCCGAACTATGATCGCGGCGACGTTAAGATAGGCATTGTGCATTTGGGTCTCGGAGGCTTTCATCGTGCCCATCAGGCCGCCTATACCGATGCGTGTCTTGAAAAGGGTGATTTGAAATGGGGTATTTTAGGCGCAAGCCTCAGATCCCCTCAAACGCGTGACGCGCTGGCCCCGCAAGATGGCTTATACACATTGGTTGCCCGAAGTAGCGAGGTAACCGATTATCGCATCATCGGTTCGGTTATTAAAGTGATGGTAGCGCCGGAAAATCCTTTGGCCCTTGTCGAAGCCATGGCCCATCCCGATGTTAAAATTGTTTCGCTCACGATTACAGAGAAGGGCTATTGCATCGATCCTTCAACAGGAACGCTCGATGAAGCGCACCCCGATATTCGTCATGATCTTGCCTATCTCGATCAGCCCGTATCCGCGCCGGGCTTTATCGTCGCCGCCTTAAAGCAGCGACGCGAACGAGGCTTAAAGCCTTTCACGGTCATGTCCTGCGATAATCTGAATGCGAATGGCGAAAAGCTGCGCGCGCTCATCATGGCAATGGCTCTGAAGGTTGATCCTGTGCTTGCTGATTTTATCGGCGCGCAGGTTGCGTTCCCCTCTACCATGGTGGACCGCATTGTGCCTCATACGGTTGATGAGGATCGTGCCGCTGTTTCGGAAGTCCTTGGGTTGAAAGATGCCTGGCCCATCGTTACCGAAGGTTTTTCGCAATGGGTGATTGAAGATCATTTTCCCGAAGGTCGTCCGAACTGGCACGAGGTCGGTGCTGAGCTGGTGCACGACGTGACGCCCTATGAAACCATGAAACTACGCCTTCTCAACGGCGCGCATTCGATGCTCGCTTTGTTAGGAGGGATTGCCGGTCATGCAACGGTGGCCGATGCAATGGCCGATCACGCGCTCGCCAATTTCGTCGAAGCCTTTATGGTCGAAGATGTTTCGCCTGTTCTATCGGTTCCTACCGGAGCTGATCTTCCTTCCTATCGCAAGGCTCTGCTCCAGCGTTTTAGAAATCCGGCGCTTAAACACCGTCTCGTTCAAATCGCATCCGATAGTTCGCAGAAAATTCCGCAGCGATTTTTAACGACTGCCCGCGATCGATTAAGCCGTGGTTTGCCGCTGGGGCGTCTTGCATTCGGCATCGCCGCCTTTGTGCATTACGCGTCAGGTTTTGATCGCCAAGGCCAGCCGATTGAATTGCGCGATCCGATGGCAAGCGAGATGAAAGAGCGCTTGATACTGGCGGGACCGGATGCGGAAAAGGCGGTTGATGCCATTTTGAGTGTGGAAAAAATCTTCGGCACGGAGTTGTCCTTCAATCCGCACTTCAGAGAACCCGTAATCGCTGCCTATCGCGCATTGGTGAAGGGAAATCCCACGCTCTAAAATCAGAGCAGCAAGGAGGCATGCATGCCCCGAAAGGCTTCGAGCAGCAAAAGCGCTTTTTCGCCATCAAGCTTCGTGAGATCGAGATCTTTGTCGGTTTGAAAAAAGCTCCGCATAATGGCGGAAGTCGATTTGGGATCGGCTATTTCCATGCTCCAATCTTCAAAGAGCCGCTCGGTTGCGGTATTGTCTTTGAAAATAACGGTTGGGTTTACATGCCTGAAATCATCTTGAATACGCGCAAACGTGGCTTCGACAACCGCCTCTTCGCCCTCCAGCAACTGTAAAAATGTTCCGCTGGAATAATATAAAAACCCGGTCACATGGTCTTTTTCATTCCTGGCGCGGCTATGGGAAACCAGACGCTTGAGATCGGCATCGCTTAAAGGGCGGAATTCTCGACTCGTATAGATAAGCTGTAACACGGGCACCTCGAACCAATGACATCAACCATGAACACTGTTGGCCACAGCTGTTCAAAAGTCACTACGAACCTGTTAGCATTTTGGATTTATCCGCCTCAAAACGGCCATTGCTCCCGAGTTGACGTTAGTGGCGGAATGGTGAAAAACAGAAACGCTGATGCTGGCTTACATGCGGCATAGCGACGTCGGGGAAACGTTATTGCGCGGTTCGCAGCCTTCAGGGCTAGCGACGATAACATAGGAATGGTGCCGTGAATCAGAATTTGCCAGCTCAAAACTCGAAAGCGCAAATTATCTTTGCAAGCCTTGTTGGCACGACAATCGAGTTCTACGATTTTTATATCTACGCCACGGCCGCCGTTTCGGTCTTTCCAAGCCTGTTCTTTCCGGCCAGCGAGGGCAATTCGGCGCTTCTGGCGTCGATGGCCACCTTTGGCGTCGCCTTTCTCGCGCGCCCCGTTGGCTCCGTTCTCTTCGGTCATTTCGGCGATCGGATTGGCCGCAAGACAACCCTTGTCGGCTCCTTGCTCTTGATGGGCCTTGCCACCTTCATCATCGGCCTGCTTCCTTCCTATCAGCAAGTAGGGCTTTTCGCGCCGGTCTTATTGACAATTTTGCGCTTTAGTCAGGGCCTTGGTCTTGGCGGGGAATGGTCAGGTGCGGCTCTATTGGCCGCCGAGACGGCAGAGCCCGGCAAGCGGGCACGTGCTGCCATGTGGCCGCAACTTGGCGCGCCATTTGGCTTCATTCTTGCCAACGGCTTCTTTTTGATTTTGACCTATCTCTTCGCTTTCGACTCCACCAAATCGGCAGCGGATGATCCGTTCTTCGTGTGGGGATGGCGCATTCCGTTTTTGGTGTCGATCGCTCTCGTTCTCGTTGGGCTTTATGTTCGCCTTGCGCTCTTTGAAACGCCGGTGTTCACGCGGGCGGCTGCGCGCGGCGAGCGCGTTCGTTCGCCCCTGTTTCGTGTCTTTGCGAATAACCCTCGTCAGATTTTGCTCGGCACCTTCAGCATGGTCGCCACTTATGGCATTTTCTACACGATGACGACGTGGATCTTGTCCTATGCCATCGGCAAGGTTCAGCTCGGTGCCCTTGGCATTGGCTATCGTCCGTTTTTGACGTTGCAACTGATCTCGGTCTTGTTCTTTGCGGCCTTCATTCCCGTGTCGGGCGCTTTGGCGGACCGCTTGGGCCGTCGCAAACTCTTATTGATGGTAACGTCGGGCATCATCCTCTTCGGCCTCACTTTCGGCCCATTCCTGTCGCCTTCAACGATGGGATCGGCAGAGACGGCCAATTTGCCCTTGATGCTCGTGTTCTTGAGCCTTGGCATGACGCTGATGGGGTTGACCTTCGGCCCCATGGCCGCCTTCTTGCCGGAGCTTTTCCCAACCAATACGCGCTACACAGGTTCGGGTATCGCCTATAATGTGGCCTCGATTTTGGGTGCAGCATTAACGCCCTTTATGGCCGCATGGCTTGCCAAACAATATGGTCCGGGCGCCGTTGGCTATTATCTTTCGTGCCTCGGGCTATTGACGTTTATCGCTTTGTATTTCGTCAAAGAAACGCGTCACACAGATCTTGAAACGATGGAAGATCGCGCCGCGACGGTTGGCATTGAATCAACATCGCCTTGATCGATTGCGATTAATCGGTGTCGCTATCCTGCCAAAATCGGGAAGGTGACACCGATCGCCCACGCAAAAGCAACCGCATGGGCGATGCCTGCCACCAGCGGGTCGCCCGTGCGCTTATAAATCCACGAACTAAAAAGCCCGAAGATCAGGAAAAACAGCACGATCACGGGGATGATGATGATCAGAAAAAACAACCGCTCAAAATCAAGCGCGGTTGCCATGCCGAGCGAAACAAGAAATACAAATTTACTCAGCGCATAGGCGCCGCGCCCCGAATGTGTTCCGCGCGTGAGCCATTCATCGCTCACAAAATAACACACCGTACCGATGAACATCGCGAGTGTTATCGAAGCGCGATGGAGGGAAGGCGCAAAATTCGTAAAATAATGATCAAGCGGCCAAAACAAGGCCAAAGCTTCATACGCCACAACCATCAACACGGACGCCAGCAGGCGATAAGGAAGGCGGCCCTGCACCGTTAAAAGCGGCACAGACCGCGTCATAAAGGCCAACAGGGCGAAGGTGATTAAGCCATAAACGGCAAAGTGTACCGCAAGATAATCAGCCACGAGAACCGGCAAGAAATGAGTAGGCACAAATCGCAACAGCAGAGGCGTGAGGATGGCCGGCGCCAGCATCGGCGCCCATAATTGGCGCCAAGGGAGATCGGCACCGGAGGGTTCATGCGCTACCTTCGGAAGTGTGGTGGACGCACGCCACCCCAGCAGCACCGCACCCGCAATTAAAAGCGCAATCCACGGCCCGCGCGCGTCAAGTTGGAGCGGCGCGCTTCGTTTGATAGCAAAGCAGGCATCAAGCCATTCAACAGCCGCACGCAGGCTTTCACGGGCAAAGAGCACACTCACATGTTCAGTATGCGAAATAAAAACAGCCTCACGCGCGGTGCCCTTTAACGGGTCGCCATAAAGCATCGACGCTTCGGCGTTGCTAGGTGCGGTGGACAGCGAAACAGCCCTTAACGCTTCATCTTTCAACATGCCTTCCCAATCGCCAACAATCACGAGGAGATTGCGCGGTGATGCCGCCGTTACAACCGGCGAAAACATCGATACAGCAATCGTTGCTGCGATATCAGGCGTTTTTTGAGCAAATCGGACGACAATATCGGACGCCATGGAATGCCCCAGCACCGCAAGCCGCCCATCACCCAATGGCCGCGCATAGGCGACTACTTTTTCGAGCTCGGCGAGCAAACTTTCGGTCGCACCCGTTTCTTCCGTTATGCTGCCAGTCAGCGGTGCAGGATTGCGCCCATGGCCTGCAAAATCAAACGTCACGGCAACATAGCCATTGCGGGCAAGCGCGATGGCAAAGGATTGCATCAATTGCTGCGATCCCGCAAAGCCGTGCGCGATGACAACAACAGGCGCAGCGGTGTGGACTTGCGCCTCAAAGATCCGGGCAGGGATGGTACCAATCTCCACATCGCGTGTCACAAGACCATCGACCGCTTGATGAAGCTGAAAAACGGACAACCCAATCGCTAGGCATGCACATGCACCAATGAGAAGCGATAAGATCCGGCGCATCGCCTTCACCGCGCCTCGGCGTCGACGGGTCGTTCGCCCTCATCGGGCTTCAGCCCATAAGGCTCAACCAATTTCCAGACATGCGGCGGCACCATATTTTTCATTTTGCGGGGCATGTGACGGCGCAGATGGAGGATGGTTTCAATCGCTTTCATCTCCACCCGCGCCCGCGCAAATTCCAGTCCACGCGGCCCGATCTTCGGCATCAACCAGCCAACAATCGGGCGAAGCCAGTCGGGCATTTTGCGCAAGGGCAATCCCCCTGCCGCGCGTTCGACATTCGCCATAAAGCCCGTTACCGCGCCTTTGCGTTTTCCGGCATTGCCTGGCGCTGACAGACGCACCTCGTCGCCCAGAAGGCGCAATAGCTCTTCGCCGCGTTCGTTGCGCACCAATAGCCATTGCTCGCCTTGTCCGCCCATATAGCCAACCGTGATATCGGCGAGCACATTGGTGTAATCGACACAGGTGCGACAGGTCAGCGGAAAAAAGTCAGGCGGCAGCGTCGAGAGCGGCAATTGCAGGAACGGAATGGTCTTCATGCGCCCATCGTTAAAGCGCAGTTCGACGTGATAATCAGCGCGAAATTCGAGATAGGTAATGGTCTCGGGCTCATCCGACAGAAGATTCAAAAAATCATGGAAATTTGCCGTGGTTGTATTGTCCGAGCATGGCGTTCCAATCACATAGAGCCGCTCAAAACCCAATTCCTTTTCAAGCGCCCGGAGCGCATAAATCTGGCACGGGATTCCGATAATCGCCAACCGCTTGAACCCTTGTTCAAGTGCAGGCTCCAGCAAAGCGAGCAGCGGCGCATAGCCCATCCGCATACCACGGCAGTGCGCCATGTCTTCCGCTTTGGTGACGAGCACCGGAACCGGACGCCATTTATCGGAAGGGTCGGGTGCCATGGTCAGCACCGCATCAATCGCGCCTTCTTCAAGCAACCGCTCGGCCAACCGCGTCGTGATGCCGGTCCATTGCGCGCCAGCGAGCGGCTTGGCAAGCGAGGCCCGCACCATCCGCTTAAAAGGACCGAAGAAGAGTTCATCGGTACGCCGCGGGTCACGCGCCCTTCCATGCACTGCTGTTTCAAGAGCGTCATAATCGGGCGCGATGAACTGGCAGGCTTTACCGCATCGCTCCGGTTCGCTTGAGCGGGAAATACCGCAATCCGTGCAAAGCGCGCGGTGCGGCATGGGTGCAAAGTGAGGTGAGCGATTTAAACCAGACATGAGACAACAAAATTCCATCGTGAGCTTGATTGCTCACGATGGGTATTCTGCATCGAAAAGTCGTCGGGTAAAGGCTTAATCGGTCTTATACAAACCAGATATCGCTTTGAAGATGCAAAGCGGAGGGAAGGACGTGATCAAGCGTGGTGATCAAAACCTTGGTTCCCGTTGGATTGCCCGACGCGTCATAATAGACCGCCGTGCCGCCATTCGCATTGGCTGTTAAAATGAGATGGCTGTCGGCGATGGGATCGTTGCTCGTATAACCCGCTGTTTTGAAAATGCCGCGTAAATCGAGCATATCCGTTCCAGCGGTGAAATCGGTCACATGTCCGGCTTTGGTCGGCAGGGCTTTGAAGACAAACTCATCCGCACCCGTTCCGCCGGTCAAAACATCGGCACCTTTGCCGGCAATCAATTCATCATTGCCCACATTTCCGATCAGCGTATTGCCATAGGATGTCGAGTTCGAGATCATTAAATTATCAAGGCCGTTGCCCGTTGCACTTTGTGATCCGTTATTGTGATTACCACCATTGCCAATCAGCGTGATGTTTTGAACATTGTCAGGCAGGACAAAGCTCGTCGATCCGCTATTGACCGTATTAATGCCGGAGCCTGCTGCTTCTTTGATGATGTTTTTGCTGGAATAGATTTCAAACACATCATTGCCGAGCCCCGTCATCGTGTCATTGCCACCCCAGCTGTCGAAATACGTATGCGTGCTCGTGGCGGTCAACACATCATTGCCGGATGTTCCGGTGATCAAATGCGTTGTTGCAGCCGTGGTCGGCAGATCAAAAAGATGCTGCGTCGTGCTGGGTGGTGGCGGAGTAACGGGGGGAGGCGTAACAGGTGGAGGCGTGACAGGTGGAGGGGTAGTGCCGCCGCCCGGTACCGAGGAATAGGCCCGAATATAATCAATTTTCATATCGGCCGGAAACGGCGTTGTGCTGTTGGGTGCACCCGGCCAATCGCCGCCTACTGCGAGATTGGCCAACATATACATCGGCTTGTTCATCCCCGCAGGCGTTGGGGTTTTGGAAACGGCATTACCGTCAAAATACCAGGTTATATAATCAGGCTCCCAATCAACGCCGTAGGTATGAAAGCCGGTGGTCATACCGGGTTCATTCACCACGAATCCGGTGGCTTGATTATTGCCGTAATGCACCGTTGTGTTGAGCTCATTCGGGCTTGAGCCAATCACTTCCATCACATCGATTTCCGGCGGCCAGGATTGGTCGACAGGCAAGAGCCAAAAGGCCGGCCAAATGCCTTGCCCGGTGGGCAATTGCGCCCGCATTTCAAAATAGCCATAGGTCTGTGAAAAGGAATGATCGGTTGTGATAATGCCGGACGTATAAGGCAATCCGGTTATCGATTGAATCGTGGCCGATGCCGGCTTGGCTTCGATGGTGAGCACACCATTCGTATCGCTGAACGGATTAACCGAACTCGTCGGTGCGTAAGCGGGGTTGATGTACCACTCAAGCTCGTGATTGGGAGCATTGGTGCCACCGCTCGCCGGAGACCAGGGATAGGAGGTCTGCCAGGTTCCGCTTGTTCCGTTCCACATGCTGAACGTGTTGAACTCGTCATCAAAGGTAAGGGTCGCCGTAGCGGCCAGATTTTTCGGATCGATCGTCATCGTCATAATCCTTTCGCGGACACCGATCAGCACCAAAAGCGGTGCAGACGGAGGGGTCCGGAAATCCGGTGAAAGAAAAGTGATCATGTCACCGGATATTGGGTCCGGTTTAATCCGGACCGTAGGAATACGGATATGTATCCGTCAAATAAAAAAGAAATTTTTATAATAAAAAATAATAAATATATGAAATATATACAATAATTAAAAAGCTTAAACTCAACTATAACATGGCTAAATTAAGATATTTTACTTATATAAAAAATTATCATTATTAAAACACATTAAAAACCTAATAAGAAAAACACGACAACTATGATAAATCACCCGACGCGCTTTTAAAGCCTTGCAGCGCTTTGCCTTTCGAAGGGAGAATATAGATGCCGAAGCCCCATCACGCTCCCGGCGCGGGCACTCATGAAATTCGTAAAGCACTGAGCTTTTTGTGGTCGCTTTTGGGTGGCATCGGCATTGTGTCTGGCTTTATCAATCTTCTCTATCTCACCGGTCCGCTTTTTATGCTTCAGGTCTATGACCGCGTGCTCGCCTCCCATTCGGTACCAACATTGATTGCATTATCAATCGGTGGTCTTTTTCTCTATTCTGTCCAAGGCCTGCTTGATTATATTCGCGGCCTCGTGGTCAGCCGTGCAGGTACGGATTTTCACGAGCGGTTGAGCTCGCGCCTGTTTCAAGTCATCGCCGCATTACCGATGACGGCCGCCCGCAGCACTGCCGATGGCATGCAAGCGATGCGGGATCTGGATGCGGTGCGCGCTTTCATTTCCGGCACTGGTCCTGCAGCCTTTCTCGATCTGCCATGGATGCCCGTTTATCTTCTGCTGATTTATCTTCTCAATCCCCTTCTGGCCTATGTCACGGTCATAGGCGCTATCTTTCTTGCCGTGCTGACCATTGGTGCGGATGCGGTAACGGTTCGGTTGAACAATGAAGCGGCGCAGGCCAATTCGCGCCGTTCGCTTTTGGCGGAAGCCGGACATCGCAACGCCGAAATTGTCAAAGCGATGGGCTTGGGAAAGCGGCTTGGCGCTGCCTTCTCCGATGCGAATGCCGCCTATCTGTCGAAGCAACAAACCATGACGGATAAATCAAACGGGCTTGCCACGCTTACCCGCATTTTCCGTCTGGTTATGCAATCGGGTATTTTGGCTTTGGGTGCGTATAGCGTGTTGCGCGGCGATATGTCGGCGGGCGCCATCATAGCGGCCTCGATCACGTCGACACGGGCGCTCGCTCCGCTTGAAGGCGTCATCGCCCATTGGAAAGGCTTTGTAGCGGCCCGCAAGGGCATAGAGCGGTTGGAGCTCTTGTTTAGCCGCGTTCCCGTGCGCGCCAAAACCATGGCGCTGCCTGTGCCTCGGCAGCATCTGTCCCTATCGGGCCTTTACGTCGGAGCCCCGGGCATCGATGCGGCCATCCTTAAAAACATGTCGTTTGATATTGATGCAGGCCAAGCCCTTGGCGTTATCGGCCCCAGCGCTGCCGGCAAATCGACGTTGGCGCGTGCCATTGCGGGGGTCTGGAGCCCGCTTGCAGGCGATATTAGACTCGATGGCGCCCGTCTTGATCAATGGGACGATGAAGAGCGTGGCCGCTTTACGGGCTATCTGCCCCAAGATGTCGAATTGTTCGAAGGCACAATCGCGCAAAACATCGCGCGGTTCGATCCCGATGCAACGCCGCAAATGATCATTGATGCGGCGATGGCGGCCAATGTCCACACCATGATTATCGGCATGGATAAAGGATATGAAACGGCCATCGGCGAAAACGGCGCGGTTCTGTCCGCCGGACAAAGGCAACGCATCGGGCTTGCGCGAGCGCTCTACGGCTCGCCATTTTTGGTAGTGCTCGATGAGCCAAACTCCAATCTCGATGCCGATGGCGAGGCGGCCCTTTCGGCTGCCCTTTCATCCATCAAACAGCGCGGCGGAATTGTCGTGCTCATCGCCCATCGTTCAAGCGCCATTGCCAATGTCGATCTGATTGCCGTGATCGAAGCGGGCAAACTCCGTGCCTTCGGACCAAAAGATGACGTTTTGCGCTCGCTTAGAAACGAGCAACACCCTGTTCCCCAAAACCCTGTTAGCGTCAAATTGGCGACCATAAAATCATGACCGAAATTCCCCACGGCTTTAACCATACAGGCCATCCTTCCTTGATAACGGCCATCCCTGAATCAACGCTCCGCTTAAGAGGAAACAGGCGTTCGGCCCGCCGCCTATTATATGTTTCCTTTATCGTGATTGCCGTTCTCTTTGGGGGCTTTTTTGTTTGGGCCGCCTTATCCGATATTTCCGGTGCGGTCGTCGCATCAGGCACGGTTAAGGTTGAATCAAGCGTCAAGAAGGTTCAAAATTTGACGGGTGGAATTATCAGCGAAATCCGCGTCAAAGATGGCAACAACGTAAGGGCGGGCGATGTGTTGATCCGGCTGGATCCGCAATCGGCGCAATCTGAATGGGGGATCATCAGCGATCAATTGAATGCGATGATCGTGCGTCACGCCCGCTTGATGGCCGAACGCGATGGGCAGACCTTTGATCCATCCGCTTTGGTATTGGACGAAAATCCGAAAGGGATTGCGGCATCGCTCATTCGTCGGGGTGAGACCGAGCTTTTCATGGCAAGACGCGATGCTTTAAAGGGCCAAAAAAGCGTATTGAGTGAACGCAAAGCCCAATTTGAAAATCAAATCGAAGGCGATCAGGCCCAGCTTGAAACAAAGCAAAAAGAGCTTGAGCTGATTGCGCTAGAATTAAAAGGCGTTGAAAGCCTCTATGCCGCCAATCTCGCATCCGTACAGCGCGTGATGCCGCTTCGTCGGGAGCAGGCCCGATCAGAAGGGGATGTTCAGGTTCTCAAAACACAAATCGCCGAGCTTCGCGGTAAAATTGATGAAGTAACCTTGCAAATCGCAAATCTCGATCAAGAGCGTCTATCGGAGGTGAATCGCGATATTCAAGATTTGGAGCCTAAAATGGCCGAGCTTGTTCATCGCAAAGCGATTGCGCAAGAAACCTTGAAGCGTCTTGACATCATAGCCCCCGTGTCGGGCGTGGTAGCTCAATTGAATGTGCATACGGTTGGCGGAATTATTCAACCCGGTGAAACCTTGATGCAAATTGTGCCGGGCAATGAACCGCTGACGATTGAAGCCTTGGTTTCGCCGAATGATATTGATCAAGTGCGGGTAGGCGGGCGCGCGCGCTTACGATTAACGGCGTTTAATCGCCGCGTGACGCCGGAATTGATCGGCACCATTTCCATGGTAGCCGCCGATGCGGTACGCGATGAGCGCTCGGGCTTAAGCAGTTTCGCCATTAAAATTGCCGTGCCCGATTCCGAATTTGCCAAAGTATCGGAAGGCGCTGTTTTGCCGGGTATGGTCGCCGAGGTTTATATCGAAACCGCAACACGCTCGGTTCTTTCCTATGTGTTAAAGCCTGCGACCGATCAATTCGCCAAAGTATTTCGTGAAAAATAATCTCTTATCTTTGGAAGCGATTATAAGCAGGTTTAGATAAACCGCAGGTCTTTATACGCGTCACGCAAGAGGTTTTTCTGAACTTTGCCCATTGTATTGCGCGGCAACTCCTCAACAAAAAAGATCCGCTTCGGTAATTTGAAGCGCGCAAGGCGTCCATCAAGCCCTGCCATCACCTTGTCTTCGTCAAGGGTAGCGTTTTTCTCGCGCACAATGACGGCTACAACGCCCTCGCCGAAATCGGGATGCTGCAGGCCAATTACCGCGCTTTCAACGACACCCGCAAGCGCATCAATCTCTTCTTCGATTTCTTTCGGATAGATATTCAGCCCACCTGAAATAATCAAATCCTTACCGCGCCCGACAATGCTCAAATAGCCACGTTCATCGAATTGCCCGAGATCACCTGTGATAAAAAATCCATCGTGCCGAAATTCGGCTTTTGTCTTCTCAGGCATGTTCCAATAGCCCTTAAACACGTTAGGGCCTTTCACTTCGATCATGCCAATTTCGCCCTGTGGCCTTGGCGCTCCCGTTTCAGGATCAACAACCCGCGCTTCGACACCGGGCAACGCCATGCCAACGGTTCCCGGTATGCGGTCCCCGTCATAAGGGTTTGACGTGTTCATATTGGTTTCCGTCATGCCATAGCGTTCAAGGATCGCGTGTCCGGTACGCTTGCTCCATTCGCGATGCGTCTCGGCCAAAAGGGGCGCCGAGCCCGAGATAAACAACCGCATTTTCGCGGTCGCCTCGGCGTCAAGTCCGGCCTCATCCAGAAGCCGCGTATAGAAGGTAGGCACACCCATCAAAACGCTCGCGCGGTCCATGTAAGACAGCACAAGCTTGGCATCAAATTTAGGCAAGAAGATCAGCGATGATCCCGCCAGTAACGTCACATTCGTAGCAACAAAAAGTCCGTGGGTATGAAACACAGGCAGCGCGTGAATAAGCACATCCTGCGGGCTAAACCGCCACGTTTCGACAAGCGCAAGCGCGTTGGAGGCTAGATTATCATGGCTCAGCATCGCGCCTTTGGAGCGACCCGTTGTGCCCGATGTGTAAAGGATAGCTGCCAAATCATCTGGCCCTCGTGCAACATCGATATAGTCAACCGATGCGCGCGCCACTTTATCATAGAGCGATCCGGAAGCATCGCGACCATGGGTTTCAAGCTGCGCGTGATGACGGCCTGCAATCTCGGACAAGCCTTCTTGGGCATGCGGATCACAAATCACAAGCGAGGCGCCGGAATCAGAAATGAAATATTCCAGCTCATTGAGCGTGTAGCCGGTGTTCAACGGCAAAAAGACCGCGCCGATCCGCACACACGCGAGATAGATAAAAATGACCGCGGGTGATTTCTCAATCTGCACCGCAACCCGATCCCCGGGTTTGAGGTTTAAGCCAAGCAGCGCATTCGCGTACCGACCTGTTTCCTCAAGCAGTGCGCCATAGGTCATCGCCGCGCCATCGGGCGTTTCCATAAACAGGCGGTTCGGATCGGTAATGTTCGAACGGATGAGGTCGAAAAGATGATTAGCCATTGGCAGTTTCCTCAGTAGTCCCGCCGATTTTGATCCGGCCTGTTCATTGAATGCATAACCTAACTGCACAAGAGAGCAAATTTCTATATAAGGCGCATCCATGACCTATGATTTTGTAATAATTGGTGCTGGCGCCGCTGGCATCGCCGCCGCAAGAACGGCGCGGGCCTATGGCAAAACTGCTTTGGTGCTCGAAGCCCGCCAGCGCGTGGGCGGTCGGGCCTTCACCGATGCCTCGCTCGGCATCCCCTATGATGCGGGCGCGGCCTATATTCATTTCTCCGATCGCAACCCCTGGGTTCGCGAGGCGCGACGCCTTGGCATCGAAACGCGGCTCTGGCGCGGCTGGACGCATCACGAGCCATGGTCGGGCGGCGCACCGATCTCGCCCGAGGACCGCGAGCGCCGCATGGACGGCTATGGCCGGTTCTGGGAGCATATCGAGACCTTGGACGATGACATCCCCGATATGTCGCTTGAGGCGGCGGCCGCTGGGCTTGATCCCTGGTCGCGCGGCACGGTTTCCAATTTCGCCCGCTTGGGCTTGGGCGAGGAGCCGTCGCGCCTGTCGCTGTATGACTATCTCGGCGAGTGGGACGGCCCCGACCGGATCGTACCCGATGGCTATGGCACGCTGGTGGCCGCCGCCGCCCACGATTTGCCGATCCAATTGGGCGCAACGGTCAAGCGCATCACAGCGCGCGGCCAGGGCTTTGCTGTCGAGACGGGGCAGGGCACTGTGCAAGCCCGTGCGGTGATCGTCACCGTGTCAATTGGTGTTTTAAAGGCCGGACACATCGCCTTTGAGCCGGGCTTGCCCTTGCCGATCCTTCGCGCGCTGGACGGCATGGCGATGGGCGCCCTGACCAAAGTCGCCATGGCGTTTGACGGAGAACGCTTTGGCCTTCAGCCGGGCGACGATAAAATCCTGCTCGATGCGCCGGGCGGTTCCATGACGTTCGAGGTCTGGCCCTATGATCGCAACATCGTCCTTGCTGTAACAGGCGGTGA
The DNA here is from genome assembly GCA_947455025.1 of Hyphomicrobiales bacterium. Classification (GTDB taxonomy): domain Bacteria; phylum Pseudomonadota; class Alphaproteobacteria; order Rhizobiales; family Beijerinckiaceae; genus CAIUPE01. Next base: position 4,310 of record CANGLU010000011.1, on the reverse strand, counting down.
CGCAGGCCGTGCCCTATGCGCTCAAGGCGAACAAGGTGCCATTGAAACCGCCGCCACGCTCTTCTCCTCCATCGTCGGGCAAGATGTGCGCCGTCACCTCGTCGGTGGCCGTTTAGCGGGCTGGTGGACCGATCCCTATTCGGAAGGCGGCTATGCCTATGTCACACCCGGCGCATCGGACGCGCGCGCAGCGCTGATGGAGACAGGCATTGAAGGTCTTTATCTCGCGGGCGAGGCAACCGCTGGCGGCCGTTTCGGGGCGTGCATGACGGTGGCAGGGGCAAGCTATGCGGGTTGGGATGCCGTCAAACGCGCAGTCGCCGCGATGCGTTAAGCGCGTTTTTTGGTTTTCAGGTCAAAAGCCGACAGTGCCATATCCCGCGCAAACATCGCCTCTTCGTGCGAAATCACAGGGGCCTTGGGCTTAACGGCAGACGTGATCGAAACACTATTGGCGGGCCGAAGCCGGTTAGCCTCTTCGGCATAAAGCCGCACGAGTTCCGTCAAGCGATGGACCTCGTTTTCCAAAAAAGCGACATGTTCGTCTTTGTTCATGGACCAATCATGGCAAGGAAAGCTTAATAAAGCGTTCGCATTTCATTAAACATTTACAATCTTGCCCGGGTTCATAATGTTAAGCGGGTCGAGCGCCCGTTTGATCGCGCGCATCGCATCAAGCGTGGCTGCGGGGTGTTCATCGAGGAGATATTTCATCTTCTCTTGTCCCACTCCATGTTCGCCCGTGCAGGTGCCTTCCATCGCCAAAGAACGCTCGACCAACCGATGCAAAAACGCGCGGCAATTTTCAATTTCAGCCGCGTCATCCATGTCGCACAACAGCGTGAGATGAAAATTGCCGTCCCCGACATGGCCCACAATCGGTGCCACAAGCCCTGTGGCTTTGATGTCTTCTTGCGTCGCGACAACACATTCCGCCAATCGCGAGATCGGAACACACACATCGGTAGCAATCACTTTACAGCCGGGCCTTAACGCCAATGCGGACCAATAGGCATCATGCCTTGCCTGCCAAAGGCGCGAGCGTTCTTCCGCCTTTGTCGCCCATTCAAATGGCCCGCCGCCCAAATCGGCCGCAATCTCGCCAAAGCGTTTCGCCTGTTCTTCAACGCTTTGTTCCGTGCCGTGAAACTCCACAAACAGCATCGGCGTTTCCTGCAACCCCAAATTCGAATGGATGTTGAAGGCTTTTACCTGAAGCTCATCGGCAAGTTCGATCCGTGCCACCGGTATGCCCGATTGAATGGTGAGAATGGTTGCATCGCACGCGTCTTTAACGCTTGGAAACGGACATATCCCGGCGGATATCGCTTCGGGAATACCAGCCAATTTCAACGTGATCTCGGTAATGATTCCGAGCGTTCCTTCCGCCCCAACCATCAGGCGCGTCAGATCATATCCGGCGGAAGATTTTTTCGCGCGTCTTGCGGTGGTCATCACCTCGCCATTCGGCAGCACAACCTTGAGCGACAGCACATTGTCCTTCATCGTGCCATAGCGCACCGCATTGGTGCCGGACGCGCGTGTGGATACCATGCCCCCCAGCGAGGCATCGGCGCCGGGGTCGATGGGGAAAAACAATCCCGTATCGCGCAATTGCTCGTTGAGCGTCTTGCGCGTAATTCCGGGCTGGATCACACAATCCAAATCTTCCGCATGCACAGCAAGCAGACGGTTCATCCGGCTCGTGTCGATCGATACGCCGCCCCAAGGGGCGTTCACATGGCCTTCAAATGAAGTGCCCGTTCCAAACGGAATCATCGGGACACGGTGCTCGCTGCACAGTTTAACGATATCGACGATTTCTTCCATCGTGTCCGGAAAAACCACAATGTCCGGAATCTGTGCCGCCACCCATGTAAGGGAATTGGCATGCGTTTGCCGGATTCCCGGAACGATCGTTGCGCGTTCACCAAATCGGGACGTCAATTCCGTCAAGACGGCGTTAAGGTCACTTTCGGAGGGTTTGCCTGAAAGCGGAATTGCCATACGTTAAAAGCCTGGGTTATGATGAAGACGGGTTGATTTAGCCTATACAATTTTATTTTGTCTCACAGTGCAACGCTTATCACAGGCAGGCCAAAAGCATCGTCTGGCCTGACGGCGCACTTGCGACATTTTGCACAGTTAGTTGATGAATTTTTCAGCTTGCAATTTTTGTTGGCATGATCTGTACTGTGGGAAATAAGGGTGGCCCGCGGGATAAAATCCGACAAAAAGCGGGCCTATCGGGAGGAAGATAGCCAGTGCCAGTCTTGGAATTGCGGCAAATTTCGAAAAATTTCGGGGCGATTCGCGCTCTTTCCGGGGTCGATCTCAAGCTTGAGGCCGGTGAAGTATTGGGCCTTATGGGCGATAACGGCGCCGGCAAATCCACCATGGTAAAGATCATCGCCGGCAATTTCCCGCCCTCCGGCGGCGAAATCTTCGTCGATGGGGAGGCCGTGCATTTCGATAAACCGGTCGAAGCCCGCGAAAAGGGCATCGAGGTCGTTTATCAGGATCTTGCCCTGTGCAACAATCTGACCGCCTCCGCCAACGTGTTCTTGGGTCGCGAGCTTAAAAAAGGCTTTGGTCCTTTCAAGTGGCTCGACCATGCCGAAATGGTGCGCCGCGCCGGCTTGTTGTTTGCTGAGCTGAAATCGGAAACGCGTCCACGCGATCTCGTCCGGCAAATGTCGGGCGGTCAAAGACAAGCGGTAGCCATTGCGCGCACCCGTTTATCGGAGCCAAAAGTTGTGTTGATGGATGAGCCGACGGCCGCCATCAGCGTGCGTCAGGTGGCCGAAGTTCTCGATCTCATTCGTCGCTTGCGGGATTCGGGCCATGCCGTGGTGTTGATTAGCCACCGTATGCCGGACGTCTTCTCGGTATGTGACCGCGTTGCGGTAATGCGTCGCGGTACGAAAGTTGCCGATAAATTGATAAAGAATTCTTCACCCGAGGAAGTTACGGGTTTGATCACGGGTGCCATCAATGTCGCATGAAGCTCCAAAATCTGCTCCTAATGCCGGTGGCAATGTCGCAATTGAAGGCGTGCTCGGTATTCAAGAAAAGACGATTTTACAGACCTTGTTTGCAAGCCAGGCTTTCTGGGTAACGGTGGCACTTGCGATCATTTGCGCCTTCATGACCTGGTATGAACCGCATTTCGGTTCGATCGAGAATTTCTATAACATTACCCGCAACTTTGCCTTCATCGGTATCATGGCACTGGGCATGACCGTTGTCATCATAACCGGTGGCATCGATTTGTCGGTTGGCTCGATCATGGGTGTCGTTGCCGTTGCCAGCGGTCTTGTGCTGGAGGCTGAATATCCATGGTGGCTCGCCATCATTGCGGGCCTCGGCGCAGGTCTAATCTGCGGATTGGTCAACGGCTATCTGGTGGCGTTCCTCAATCTGTCGCCCTTCGTGGTGACACTGGGCATGCTGTCGATTGCGCGTTCCTTCGCCGTTGTGCTGTCGGGCAATCGCATGATCTATAATTTTGGTCATGGCGGCCCGATGTTTAAGATCTGGGGCGGCGGAGCGTTTTTAGGGGTCGCTAATCCGGTCTGGTTCCTCATTTTGTTTACTGTGCTTTTGGCTGTCGTCTTGAGGATGACGGCTTGGGGACGCCATTTGATTGCCATCGGTGGCAATGAGCACGCCGCGATTTTGACGGGTGTACCCGTTCGCTTGGTCAAGCTACAAGCCTATGCGATTTCGGCTTTGGCTGCATCCTTTGCCGCCGTACTCAATGTCGGTTGGTCGGGCTCGGCGATTAACGCCCTTGGGCAATCTTACGAATTACGCGCCATTGCCTCTACCGTTATTGGTGGCGCCAATCTCATGGGAGGCGAGGGTGGCGCTTATGGCGCGCTGATCGGCTCCGCACTTATCGAAGTTATCCGCAACGCTCTCTTGATGGCCGGTGTTGATTCAAACTGGCAGGGCACCTTTGTGGGTAGCTTCATCGTTCTCGCGGTTCTTCTCGAGAGGATCCGTGGAAAAAGGCGCGAATGACCCGTAACAGGGCATCACAAGCGTAGTTAAAAGCAAACTGGAGGAAGACCAATGATGAAATATCTCGTAAGCTCAGCCGTTGTGGCTGGCGCTCTCATGGCAGGCGTTTCTGGCGCTTCTGCTGATGGCAAGACCTACACCTTCGCTCTTGTTCCTAAGAACATGAACAACCCATTCTTCGACCAAGGCCTCGCAGGCTGCAAAAAGGCCGAGAAGGAACTCAATGGCGCCGTGAAGTGCCTTTACATCGGACCTGGCGAACATGGTGGCGGTGATGAAGAAGC
>CANGLU010000010.1 GCA_947455025.1 Hyphomicrobiales bacterium | reverse complement strand
TTTGACGTTTTTCTCGTAAGTTATTGGTTTTTAATAGGGCATTTTGAATGAAAATTGTCAAACACATCTAATAAAATCAGTGACTTAGGACATAAAAAGTGCGACTGAAAATCGCAGTGTCGGTGGTTCGATCCCGCCCCCGGGCACCATTATTTAATGGTTTCAGCCATAATCCCACCAACATGAAGATTGTAAGTGTCGCTTCGATCGACGATCACTTCCTTTCCGGGCTAACATTGGGCAAAGCTCAAGTCCTAATCGCATGACCTTTGGAGGCTCATCTGACCGAACAGATTTTTGATATCGCCATAATTGGTGGCGGCATTAACGGTGCGGGCATTGCTCGCGATGCCGCAGGGCGGGGTTCGAGCGTGTATCTGTGTGAACAGGATGATCTGGCATCAGGCAGCTCCTCCTGGTCAACCAAGCTCATCCATGGCGGTTTGCGGTATCTGCAGCATTTCGAATTTCGACTGGTTCGTGAAGCGCTGATTGAGCGAGAGATTTTGTGGGGCATTGCACCCCATATCATCTGGCCGCTTCGATTTGTCTTGCCCTATCATCGCGGCTTGCGGCCCGCATGGATCTTGCGTCTGGGCCTTTTTCTGTATGATCACCTTGGCGGCCGTAAAAACCTACCCCCGACCCGTAAGCTTGATCTTACGTCTGATATTTCCGGTACACCCTTAAAAGGCGATTCAACGATCGCGTTTGAATATTCGGATTGTTGGGTGGAGGATTCCCGTTTGGTTGTTTTGAATGCGATGGATGCGCGCGATCATGGTGCTATCATTGAAACAAAGCACAAACTCATGTCGGCGGATCGCGACGAAAACGCATGGAAGCTCACGATTCTAAATCAAACAACAGGGCAATCAAAATCCATACGCGCGGCGACCCTTGTTAATGCCGCTGGACCATGGGTGGCCGACGTCTTAGCCGGAAAAATTCGATCCAACACCAAAGCTAAAATTCGCATGGTGCAAGGGTCGCATATCGTCGTTCCACGCCTTTATGATCACGATCGCTGTTACATTTTTCAAAATAAAGATGGCCGAATTATTTTTGCGATACCCTATGAGCAGGATTTCACGCTCATTGGCACAACGGATCGCGACTATACGGGCGATCCGGCAAAGGTCACAATAAGCCAAGAAGAGATCGATTATCTTTGTGCTGCAGCGAGCGAATATTTTTCCAAGCCGATTATTGCCGATGATATCATATGGACCTATTCGGGCGTCAGGCCGCTTTATGATGATGGCGCTTCAAAGGCCCAAGAAGCAACCCGCGATTTCGTTCTCACGCTCGATGCGCCAACCGGTCAAGCGCCGCTGCTTTCGATCTTTGGCGGTAAAATAACAACCTATCGCCGCTTGGCAGAGGCTGCGCTTGAAAAGCTTTCGCCCTATCTTCCCCCATCGGCTGTACAGCGAAAAGGCTGGACGGGCCATGCAGCCTTACCCGGCGGCGATTTTGAAAAAACGGATTTTCAAAAGCTTGTCGATCTGTACCATCATCAATATCCAAATATCCGAAAAGAATTGATCCGCCGCCTTGCCCGCGCCTATGGCACAAAGACGACCTTGATTTTAGGAAGCGCTACAACGGAAGAAGATATCGGCCCCTTTTACGGCGAGACACTTTCAACAGCCGAAATACGCTATTTAATGGCGCAGGAATGGGCCATGTCCGCGCATGATATTTTATGGCGGCGGAGTAAACTAGGGCTGCGGCTAAATGCGGATGAAGTTAAGGCTCTGGAGGCCTTCATCATCGCAGAACGGACACATTAAAAGGCTTTATGCGCCCCTCATACGTATCCGGCGTTCGGCTTCATACAGCGCCCTAAAGCGGTCAAGGCGAGGCTGATAAAAAGATTGCTCTTTTGGATCAGGTGAATAGCGAAGTTTAACATCCGGTTTGAAACAAATCTCCGCCTCACTCCCGACACGCGCTGCCAACATGCCCAAACGTGCGGCACCAAGCGCGCCACCGGTTTCAGCACCACCTGGAAGGTCCAACGGAAACTGCAACACATCGGAGAGCATCTGACCCCAAAATTGGCTGCGGGCACCGCCGCCAACGAGGAAACAACTATTGAGATGGGTGCCTGAATCCGCCAACACATCGAAATCGTCGGCAAAGCAAAAGGCAACGCCTTCCATAACCGCATAAGCCATAGCCACCTGATCATGCTGTGCACGAAGGCCTGCAAACATACCATTCGCTTCCGGATCATTATGGGGCGTTCGCTCGCCGGACAGATAAGGCACGAAGATTGGCGCATTGGCACGCTGTGCTGGCTGCGATGCAAAAGCCTGAACTTCGGCGATCAAATCACCGACACGCTCGCCTTTGCCGATGACATCAGCAAACCATGACAGCGCCGATGCTGCTGATAAGGATACGCCCATCACATGCCATCGCTGCGGTAGCGCATGGCACATGGCGTTTAAGGCACGCGCAGGCTTGGTTAACAGCCGATCGGTCACCGCAAACAACACGCCCGATGTGCCCATCGACAACAGACCTTCGCCCGCATGGATAGCACCAATACCAACCGCTGCGGCCGCATTGTCGCCCGCGCCGCCGGCAATCACCACCGAGCCTTTCGTTAAGCCCCAACTGGTCGACAATCCATCGCTCACCCGTGCAGACTCATCAGAGCCTTCAACGAGATCGGCAACATAAGAGCGGTCAATACCGCCTGCGGCCAGCAACGTATCATCCCATCGTCTGCCCGCAATATCATGCCAGAGTGTGCCGCCCGCATCCGACATTTCGGCGACATAGGCACCCGAAAGCCGGAAGCGGATATAATCCTTCGGCAACACAATCTTTCTGGTCTTCTTGAACACATCGGGCTCATGCCGACGCACCCACAAAACTTTCGGCGCCGTAAACCCGACCATCGCGATATTGGATGCGCGCTCGACAAAATCGGGCAGACTGGCTTGCAATTCTTCCGCCTCGCGGCCGCAACGTCCATCATTCCACAAAATGGCGGGCCGGAGCACATGGCCATCGGCGTCAAGAAAAACGGCGCCATGTTGCTGCCCCGATAATCCGATGGCTTGAAGGGCTGAAAAGTCTTCAGGGGCTTCTTGTCTTACTTGAGCAATCGCGGTCAAACAGGCTTGCCACCACTCCTCAGGATCTTGCTCCGACCAAAGCGGCTCGGGCCTTGAAATCGTAAGGGGCACTGACGCTTCCGCGACAACGCGCTGTTGCTCGTCAATCAGGAGGGCCTTGATGGATGACGTACCAATATCAAGCCCAAGAAAAGTCGCCTTCATACTGCTCTCCTACCGATCGATGCGACGATGGCTGTCTGCATCCGACCTTAACCTTCACGAACCGTCCAACGCTCAATGTTGCTTTCCTGCCCGATCAAAGCAAGGCCCGATGCAATCGACAAAAGCTGATCGCCCGTTTCCAAGCGATCCTCGCCAAAGCGTTTGAAGCGGGCCTGAACAGCGGGCACAAACGAGCTACCGCCCGTTAGAAAGACTTTATCGATGTCGGCCAGTGTTAACCCCGCATCCATTAGCGCTTGATAGACCGCCTGATCGATACGGTCGAGATCCGGTGAAATCCAGCGCTCAAAGTCAGCCCGTTCGATGGTCGCATCAATTGAAATGCCATCGCTGTGGAAGGCGAAGGCCGCGCGCTCATGATGGGATAAAGCGAGCTTGGCTTCCGATACGGCCTTATAGAGCGGATAGCCGAGATCATTCTCAATGACGGTGATTAGCATTTCGAGCGGTTCGGGATGATCGCTAGCCTTAGCCAATTGGCGCAATTCCCGTATCGTCGGACCCGCCTTCATAATGGCCAGTTGATGCCAGGCGGCAAAATTCGCGAAATAATGAATGGGAATATCGAGCATCTTACCAAAGCTTTTATATTGGCTGCCCTTTCCGAGCCTTGGCGAGACGACATGATCGAGAATGCGATAGTCAAACCGATCACCTGCCAAGCCAACGCCGGTCCGCGCTAGCGGAATGCCGCGAATTCCGTCCTTGTCGAAGGAAAAACGCACAATCGAAAAATCGCTCGTGCCGCCGCCGAAATCGGCCACCAAAACGGTTGCATCTTTTTCGAGGCGTTGGGCAAAATAGAACGCGGCAGCGACAGGCTCATAGACAAAATGCACATCGTCGAACCCGCATCTTTCTAATGCCGTCAAATAGCGCGATTGGGCCAAGGCGGCATCGGGCGCGTGACCGGCGTAGGCAACGGGTCTTCCGATGACTAAACGGCCTGATGGCTTCATTGATAATGGCTCGCATTTGGCCAATAGGCCTTCGATAAAATGGGCCATCAAATCTTCATAGCGCCATGGGCGGCCATAAATAGCGGTTGAACGAAACGAGCCGCTCGCGGCAAAGGTTTTGAAGGATTGCAAAAACCGGCAATCCATCGGATCGGCCAAATAGCGATCAACCGCCCATGGTCCAATCTCCACTTGGGTCTCATTGTCGAACTTGAAAAAGCTCAGCGCCGATCGGCAAACGGAATCGGCTAGGCCGTCATGGATAAACTGGGCGGTTTCGATAAGCCCCCCTGTCCCGATCATCGCGGCAACGGAATTCGTCGTGCCGAAATCCAAGCCCAGACAGGCCGAAGCCGGATGGCCTGCAGCGCCCGATTGCGACTGGCGCGTTGTTTCATTCATCGCCATCGGGGGCTTTCTGCAAAGGTCTTTAAAAAGGGAGGCGTTATCAGCGCTTTAAATGGTTAATAAACTATAAATTCAATAGCTTGCTGACCGATCTTATAGAGGCGTTTAAGCTCAAAGGTCAGAGAGTGAGGCGCTCTCCGTCTGCCTTTTGCGAATAAGATAATAAATACAAGCGGCTGCACCAATCCCTGCCAGTGCCAGCGCAATCGGCGCCTCGTGGTTCTCATTGCTGTCGACAACCGCCGCAGCGCCTGCCATGACCGCCAGCCAAAACGCGCCGACGCTCACAAACATTGCCACCACCCCATCCCCGCCCGAAGGCTTGCGTGGATCCGATGAACGAGACGGTGCGCGCAGCGTTGCAGAAAGCGTGTCGCACCGTTGCTTCCACTGGTCGCGTTGCGCTGTCATCTCGGCCAGTTTTTTGGCCTGCACCACCTGCTCCGCTTCAAGGGTTGCGCAACGCTCCTCAAGCGATTTCAGCTCTTCCGCCACCGCATCGGGCACCGGTACATAGGCAAAGGGTGGCGTTACTGGTGCGCTCAGGTTTAGCATCGGCAGGTCTTCGATGGGTTTGCCATCAGAGGTTTGCTCGGGCGCACTAGGCTCGCTCAGCGGCGGGTATACGCGCCTTAGTTCTTCAGCCTCAATCGACCATTCATTGCTCGGCGTCCGCTCCGCCTTAAGCCGACCCGATTGGATCGCGCGCAGGATCGTGGACTTGTTCGCCCCCGACAAATGGGCGGCTTCACGAAGGCTTAATCGTTGCATAGGGACTGGATCCGGGCAGGCGTTGCGTTATTTATCTTAAACCCAGTCTACCCCGCACCACCCCGTTGCGCCAAGGCCGTTACACAACCGATAGACAATCGTCCGTTGCGTGCCCTCAGCGGTGCGTCATCTCTTCCTGCATCGCTGCAATAGTGCGCACTTCATCCACATTAAGAAGACATTAACCATAAGCGTTAACCACATTGACAGGGGAAGTGACAACTGTATCTTGTAGGAAAAACCACAATTCAGCGTAAAATGGGCCCTTGATAATGGGTCGTTCAATCCCTCACTTGCAAAACCTTATCCGGGTTCATGATCCCCTTCGGATCAAGCAGGCGCTTAATGTCCTGCATCAGCGCCAGTCGAACGGGATCGCTTTCAGCCAGCAAGGCCTCCCGCTTCTCGACCCCGATCCCGTGCTCGGCTGAAAAGAAGCCACCTATTTCCTTCAGTCCCTCATAAACAAGTTTGGTAACCGGTTTGTACTGGTCGGTAATCGGGTGATCGGCATTGACGGTCACATGCAGATTACCGTCCCCCATATGGCCGATGAAAAACAAATGGAATGCGGGATTGTAAGACCTCAACCGCGCGGCGAGTTCTTCGACATAACGTCCAAGCGACGAAAGCGGAACCGAAATGTCGAACCAAAGGCCCTTCGGATAGGCGCGATCGACCGCCCAATCCTCCCGGATTTTCCAGACAGCCGCACGCTCCTTCTCGTTCTTGCACAGGAGAGCATCCGCGATCAGCCTGTCTTCTAAGGCGCGGCCCAATTCCTCTTCCAACATCGCTGCATCGGTATGTTCAAAAATCACGCAATCTTTGTCACCTGCGAAGGTGCCAAGCGCCGCCTCGCCGTGATCCTTGACGGATAGTTGTACATGATGGGCATTCATCACTTCGGCGCGGAGAAGCCGTCCTTGCGTGCGGGCTTCCAATCGGCGGAAGAGGTGAATAGCCCCGTCGAGCGACTCCGCAGCAACAAAGGCCGTCACCGCTTCGCCCTCATAGGGTGCAAGGCGCAAGCATGCGCGCGTGATAAGGCCGAGCGTCCCTTCAGACCCGATAAAGAGCTGCTTCACATCATAGCCGCCATTGGCCTTGATGACTTGGGTTAGATCGTTCAAGACGCGCCCATCGGACAAAACAACTTCTAGGCCCAAAACGCGCTGGCGCATCGGGCCGAAACGAAAGGCCTCTTGACCGCCTGCATTGGTGGCGATCATCCCGCCAATCGTCGCCGTACCACGCGCGCCCAAATCAATACCACAGGTGAGACCATGGGCACGCACCGCCGTTTCAAGCGCTTCCAAGGTGCAGCCTGCCTCAACAAGGACGGTTTGCGAAACGGTATCGATCGCCACAATCTGGGCCATGGCTTGCATCATCACAATCAATTGACCAGCCGATGAACCCGCTGCCCCCGATAGGCCCGTGCGTCCGCCTTGCGGGACGATGCTCAATCCAGCGGCGCTGCAATAGCCCAAAATTTCCGAAACCTGGTGTGTATCCCGCGGTAACGCCGCTAGCCCGGCAAGGAGATTGGAAGCATCAAACCCTTGATCATAGGCCGCAAGATCGGAGCCGAATTTAACCCCGTTAGGCCCCAATAGGCTGGTCAGACTTTCGATATGCTTATCCAACATGACGATGACTTTCAGAATTTAGGCCCGATAACCCTCAGCCTGCCGTTGATCCGACCTAAATCGGCATTTTAAATCTTAATATCCCTTGTAGACCCTAAAATTTCACCTATATCGACGCGGTGTTAGTACCAATAAAAAGGGTTTGCCATGAACGCGACGAATAAGACGACTTCCGGAAGCCATTCCTTTCAGGCGGAGGTTGCCCAACTTCTTCACCTTATGGTCCATTCCATCTATTCCGAAACCGATATCTTTTTGCGGGAATTGATTTCAAACAGTTCCGACGCCTGCGACAAGCTCCGTTATGAAGCGCTCGACAAGCCCGATCTGATCGCGGAGGGCAGCGCACTCGCCATCACCATCCGGGCCAACAAAGATGCCGGCACGTTGACGATCGCCGATAACGGCATCGGCATGACCGAGCAAGAGATGATCGATAATCTAGGCACCATTGCGCGTTCTGGCACGCGCGCCTTTATGGAGCGGATCAAGCAAGCCCAAGAGGCCAAAGAAACCAAAGAGGGTGGGCAGCTCATCGGCCAATTTGGCGTCGGCTTTTATGCTGCGTTCATGGTCGCCGATAAAATCGAAGTCATCAGCCGCAGGGCTGGGGCAGCTGAGGCGAATATCTGGACATCAAAGGGCGGTGATGGATTTACCGTCGAACCTGCCGACGATGCACGCGCAGAAGCGATTACCCATGGCACTGCCATTTTTCTGCACCTCAAACCCGATGCGCTAAAATATCTGGAAGAAGACGAGATTGAGCGGATTGTCGGTCGCTATTCCGATCACATCCAATTCCCGATCATGCTGCAAGTCGACGCTGATAGGTCGCGCCAAATCAATAAAGCAAGCGCGCTATGGCAGCGCTCCAAATCTGAGTTGACAACGGAGGACTATAAAGAGGCCTATCGTACCCTCTGCAATGCCTATGACGAACCCGCTTTAACGTTGCATTATAAAGCGGAGGGCCGCCAATCCTATGCCGTGATGCTGTTTGTGCCTACCACGCGGCCGTTCGATCTTTATGATCCGAATTTTAAAAGCGGCTTAAAGCTTTATGTCCGCCGCGTCTTTATTTCTGAAAGCGCATCGCTTTTGCCCAATTATCTGCGCTTCGTCAGCGGCATTGTCGACAGTGAAGATTTGCCGCTGAACATCTCGCGCGAAATGCTGCAAAACAATGTTCAGCTCGCCCATATTCGCAAAGCCATTACCAGCCGGGTGATTTCGGAATTCGCCAAGACGGCGGAAAATGACGCCGAACACTATCTCAAAATTTGGGAAAGCTTTGGCGCGACGATTAAGGAAGGTCTGTATGAAGACCGCGAGCGCAAAGACGAATTATTGCCGTTGATACGCTTTACCACAACGAAGGGTGAAACGCTTCGTTCGCTAAAAGACTATGTCGCTGATTTCAAAGAAAACCAAACGGAAATCTATTATCTCGTTGGTGAAAGCATCGCGCGCCTTAAAGCCAATCCCAAGCTCGAAGCGGCAAAGGCGCGGGGTGTTGAAGTCCTCTTGCTCACCGATCATGTGGACGCGTTCTGGACGTCAGCAATGATGGATTTCGAAGGCAAAAAATTGACCTCGCTCAGTCAGGGCAATGTTGATTTAAGCCTCATTCCGCTGCTTGAATCGGAAGCCGATAAAGACAAGGAAGATACAAACGGCAAAGATGTCGAGGAAGCCACATTAGCCTCGCTGAAAGTGACCCTTAAAGAGCTTGTGTCTGATGTCCGGGCCTCGTCGCGCTTAACCGATAGTGCCGCCTGCCTCGTAGCCGATGGGTTCGGCTTTGACCGCGAGCTTGAACGCCTGCTCGCGCGTCAAAATAAGGGAAGCGGCGCAAAGCCAGTGCTCGAAGTCAATCTGCGTCACCCGCTTTTAAAAGCAGCGGCCAAAGCCAAGCGTGAAGATCAAGAAGATATTGCGTTTATCCTTCTGGATCAAAGCAAGATCATCGACGGCGAAGTGCCCGAAGATCCTGCAGCTTTTGCCTCGCGGTTGAACCGTCTCATTCTGCGTGGGATGGCATAGAAAAGGCAGGCCGCGAACCTCATTGCCCAAATCACCCCTGCATGCGATGGAATGGCCGAGTTTAGTTAATCGGCGAGTTCGATGCCATCATTCTGTAGGGATTGCTTTGAGGAGCAGCGTATTGATGCGAGGACCTGCGCGGTTTGCAGCTCCCCTCGCCTCATCGCGCATGAGGAACTCTACGACCTGTCGATCGCCCATATCGATTGCGATGCCTTCTACGCCTCGGTCGAAAAGCGGGACAATCCCGATTTAGCAGATAAACCAGTGATTGTCGGCGGCGGCACCCGCGGCGTGGTTTCAACCTGCTGCTATGTTGCCCGACGCTTCGGGGTCCGCTCGGCGATGCCGATGTTCAAGGCCCTGAAACTCTGTCCGGAAGCGGTGGTCATCCGACCCAATATGCAAAAATATTCGACCGCAGGCCGAACGATTAGGTCCATGATGGATGATCTGACACCGATCGTTAAATCTGTCTCTATTGACGAGGCCTTTCTTGATCTCACCGGAACCACCGTCGTTCATGGTGGAGCTCCAGCGCTGTCGCTCGCCAAATTTGCCAAGCGCGTGCAAAAAGAAGTTGGCGTCACCGTATCGATTGGGCTGTCCTATAATCGATTTCTGGCCAAAGTAGCCTCCGAACTCGATAAGCCCAATGGCTTTGCCGTGATTGGAAAAATCGGCGTGGCCGAGTTTCTGGCGCCTAAATCGGTTCGCGTCATTCCGGGCATCGGTCCGGTTTTCCAACAGCGTTTGGAACAGCACGGCATCCAGCGGATTGCGGATTTGCAGCAACGCGATCCGCGCGACCTTGAGCGGTTATTTGGCGATGAAGGATTAAAACTATCGCGTCTCGCACGCGGCGAAGATCACCGCATGGTGACGCCGAACGGCGATAGCAAAAGCGTCTCGGCGGAAACGACCTTCAACACCGATATTTCAGACCACGAGGCGCTTGATCAAATCCTCTTAGAACTCAGCGAGAAAGTCGCTTTGCGGTTAAGGCGTTCGGACTATGCCGGCTTGACGATTACCTTGAAGCTGAAATTATCCGATTTCAAATTGATCACACGATCAAGAGCTCTCAACGCCCCCACCCAAATCGCCAGCCGAATTGCCGCTGTCGGCCGCGAATTGCTCGCGAAAGAACCAAAGGGAAAAAAGTATCGTCTTATCGGGATTGGTGTCTCGGAAATTGTTCCGGCAACTCAAGCGGATCTGGGCGACCTCATCGATACCACCGCGCCCAAAGAGGCAGCCCTTGAACGAACGCTCGACCAATTGCGCGATCGCTTTGGCCAGAACATGATCCACCGCGCGGCGATCATTCCTAAGAAGCGCTCCCCCGAAGGCGAGTGAGGCTCTATCATTAGCCCAACCGCCTTAAGTGGAGGCGTTTAAGCTCAAAGGTCAGAGAGTGTGGCGCTCTCCGTCTGCCTTTTGCGAATAAGATAATAAATACAAGCCGCTGCACCAATTCCTGCCAGTGCCAGCGCAATCGGTGCCTCGTGGTTCTCATTGCTGTCGACTACCGCAGCAGCGCCCGCCATGACCGCCAGCCAAAACGCGCCGACGCTCACAAACATTGCCACCAACCCATCCCCGCCCGAAGGCTTGCGCGGATCGGGCAGTCTAGACGGTGCGCGCAGCGTTGCAGAAAGCGTGTCGCACCGTTGCTTCCACTTGTCGCGTTGCGCCGTCATCTCGGCCAGTTTTTTGGCCTGCACCACCTGCTCCGCTTCAAGGGTTGCGCAACGCTCCTCAAGCGATTTCAGCTCTTCCGCCACCGCATCGGGCACCGGTACATAGGCAAAGGGTGGCGTCACTGGTGCGCTCAGGTTTAGCATCGGCAGGTCTTCGATGGGTTTGCCATCAGAGGTTTGCTCGGGCGCACTAGCCTCGCTCAGCGGCGGGTATACGCGCCTTAGTTCTTCAGCCTCAATCGACCATTCATTGCTCGGCGTCCGCTCCGCCTTGAGCCGACCCGATTGGATCGCGCGCAGGATCGTGGACTTATTCGCCCCCGACAAATGGGCGGCTTCGCGAAGGCTTAATCGTTGCATAGGGACTGGATCCGGGCAGGCGTTGCGTTATTTATCTTAAACCCAGTCTACCCCGCACCACCCCGTTGCGCCAAGGCCGTTACACAACCGATAGACAATCGTCCGTTGCGTGCCCTCAGCGGTGCGCCATCCCTTGCCGCATCGCTGCAATAGTGCACACTTCATCCACATTAAGAAGACATTAACCATAAGCGTTAACCACATTGACAGGGGAAGTGACAACTGTATCTTGTAGGCATCATGACCTATTCGCATCAAGATCTCGCCCAAATCCAGGGGTTCTTGGACGTGCCTCAATTCTTACTTGGGGATGCGGCCTTCACCGCTGATCTTTCCACGACGGTTCTTAAAGCGTGGCTCAGTCGCGAGCCCTTGATCATTGCGCTGGGCGAGACGGATATGAAGCCGCTCGGCAAAGGCAGCGCGCGAATTTTTACGCTTAGGCGGGTCGTTAATATCTGCGTCACTGCCGAACTGGTTCGCATGGGCGTGACGCCTAAAATGGCCGGCGCGATCGGGTTTCAAATTACCGACGAAATGGGCCGATCCTCCGAACTCGCCGCCAATCTCAAAGCCGCAAAACCCGGCGTCAAAAGCACGGTACCAAGCGCGATCAATATTTGGGCGCGTAACGATGTCTTGATTGTCGGCAATAAAAACCACAACACGCTGCATCCTCTGATCGGCGATGTTCTCGCCTTTGAAGTGTTGCAGCGCCTCACCGAAATCGGAAAGAGCGAGGATATCCATTCCTGCTTCATCCTGGATTTCAGCGGGATCTATCAAAAGACGTTGAGCAAATTAAAAGCCCGTATGAAGCTCGACTAACCAGAGCCGCAGACTACCTTCGACGGGTATTGAGAAAGGCCGTTGTTGATTGGGGAGGCGTGTCCTTGCCCTTAGTCTTGTCCGGCTCCGCTTGCGCGAGACGATGCCCCTCATCCGAGACCGTTACAATAACCGAACCATCGGGATCCGAAATAAGAAGCTCGGGCATGGCAAAGCCATCGACCTTATGATCGGCATCGGTCGGGCGTTTTGCCGCTTTTCGTTTTTGGTCCGCCGTCGATGTGGCACGCGAACTGATCAATATGCTCATGGGGATGCTCCAGAGAGTCACGTGAACATGGGCAATGCGCATTCAATGGGTCATCAGTAACCAGAATTTAAGTTAATATTTCATAAAGCCAATCGCTAAAATGCGAAGCCGACAACGCACAGCGCGGCCAAGCCATGGGCAACTGCAAACGTTTCTTCTGCTTTTTATCACCGGTATCCCTGACCCAATTAACGCGATCGACCGTATTTCCAATCAGTCCTTATGCTGGCTTCGGGATGAACATGCGGCAAAGCGTCAAATTCCTCCACACGGTTTCCTCTTGCGGCCTGTTGGGCGCCTTGATCGCCTATGGTCTTGTGCTGTGGAAAGCGCCTCAGGCCAGCGCGGGTCAATATGCCGATATGCGGGACGTCATCAGCTTGATTTGCCGATACCTTCTCGTTCCCTCGCTCGCCCTCTCGCTTGTCACCGGGCTCGTGGCGATGATCGTTCATCGGCAATACCAGCAAAAGCGTTGGGCATGGGCGAAGGCAGCCCTTGGTCTCTCCATGTTTGAATCCACGCTCGCCGTGACGCAATCAAAAGCGCATGAGGCGGCCGGATTTGCTGCCCAAATCGCTGAAGGCCATAATCCTGAGCACGCCGCCATCCTGCTCGCCCAAGCCATCGCTTCGGAATGGACCGTTCTTTTTGCCATTTTAGCGCTCTGTCTGGCCCAAACGGCGCTCGGCATTTGGCGTCCAAAGCTTGAATTCAAACGGAGCGAGGCTTGATGGCCCATCCAAACGAGACGGACGAACCATCAATCAAGGCCACACAACCTATAAATAGCCGTGATTTTCCTTTGAATTCGCTTTTCTTATCGGCCGCTTCGACCTAGATAGAAAGCACGGAAACGTCGCGAACCGGCGACCTATCGTCTGGATTGAGGATTGCACCATGTCACGCCTTTCATCTTTTCATCTTGGACTTGCAACAGCCCTTGCTCTCACGCTTGCGGCCTGCAACACGACAAGCCAACCCAAAATGTCGAGCGCGAATGTCACCGTGCGCGACCAGTCAGCCGAAGGCTTGGCTGCATTGAATAAGTTTCGCGCCAGCCACGGTCTTGGCCCTGTCGTCATCGACGCCAACCTGATCGAAGTCGCCAAATATCAATCCATGGCCATGGCGTCGCGCGATGCCTTGACCCATGAAGTGTCGGGCGATTTCACGAGCCGGATCAATGGCGCAGGATTCACCAATTCAGCGGCTGTTGAAAATGTCGGCGCATCGCACGACTCGGCGGTTGATGCCATTAACGCCTGGATCAATTCGCCGTATCACAAAGAAAACATGCTGATGAAGGATGCAACGCGCATGGGCATGGCGCGGGCGGACTCGCCTAATTCACGTTACCGGAATTATTGGACGCTCGATCTGACGTCGGACGCCGCGGGCGCAGGCGCTAAAATGGCGTCAAATTAAAACCCGCAGCCAAGGGCAGCGGGTTTTAATCTTCTAATCTCTTCAAAACTCCCGCTCATTAAGCGGGAGTTTTTTATTTTACCATGGTAGCAACAACACCGTCATATTCAGCCTCGCTCTTGCAATAGCTGGCTTCATCATAATTATAGCCATAATTGCAGGTCAGCACGCGGGCTTGGTCTTCATTGCTCTTTTTGGCGACGCCGTAATAGGTCGCGTAAATCTTGCGTTGAAGGGCATCAACCAGAAAACGCGTCGTCACGATTTCATCTTGATGGGAAATCTTGAAACTGACATCGAGCAGGCACTTCTTTTCCCACGAATTCTCATGTTGAACATGCTTGAAGTCACGAATGGTACCGCCCATTTTGCCCCAGATAATACCCTGTTCGTGCTCGTAATTTTTGGCTGAAGCCTCAGCGGCAGCCGCGCACGATGAATCGGCCCATGCGGGCGAAGAAAGACCGGCCATCACGACCAAAGCGAAAGCAGGAGCTAATTTTGACATGGTGCCTCGATTTATCTGTTGTGAGCCCTTCCACCGCGCAATTAGGCGCATTCCGGATGAGTCGCGTTAAAACCAATACTCTCATTATTACGGAAATGCCGGGCTCGGCGCAATGGTCCGTGCGGCGTCTAATGCTTAAAAACACCTATAAAATAGCCTTAGGCACTCACCGGGTTAGGCTTAAGCCAGAGTGAACCAACAATCTCGCTCCCGCGATCCATCTCGATTGTTTCATAAGCGATATTGCCTCGAATTTTTCCATTCGCCGAAACCGTCGCTTCATCGCAAATAATATTTCCGTTCAACGTCCCCAAAATTTTGACGGAACGGGAATTCAGATTGCCTTCTACGTAAGAGCCAATTTCCAAAACGATGCGCGGTGCCGTAATATTGCCATTCACACGTCCAAAAATAACACATGCACTTTCGCTGTTCACATGGCCTTCCAAATTGGCGCTGGGACCGATGACCGTAATTCCGGAATTTTCAAAAAATTTTGAATGCTCGGCTGGAATCAAAGCCGGTGTCGGAATTTGAGATAACCGGTTCGATGCGACGACGGGCAAATGCGATGCCGCCAGCGCCTCTAATATAGCCGCATTAAAATCCGGCATCTCAGCCTCGGCATCAACGAAATTATTTCCGGAATTTTCCATTGGATTAGCCTATGCCTGCTCTCTCGATTACCGATTTTGTGGTTTCAAATTGCCCACAACATGCGCGCCGCGCTCCATTGAAATCGAACCATATAAAATATCACCCGTGACATGCGCGTCAGCCAATAGCGAAACGCTGTCGGCCGAAATATTGCCCGTCAAATTACCCTGAACTTGCGCTGTGCTCGCCTGAATATTTCCACCCATTGACGACCCAAGGTCCAAGATCACTTCGATCGCGGTAACGTCTCCGTCCATCCGGCCAATAATTCGGCAAACGCCCTTGCTCGTAATCGAGCCTTTGAATTCGGCGTCCGGCCCGATAATGGTTTGTCCAACCGGCACAGGCTCGACGTGAAGAATAGGAGTCCGGGGCGGAAAGGATAGCTCGGCTACGACCGCATCGTCTTTAGCTTCATCGTACCGAGCCTCATTATTGACCGAAGCCGATGTTTCTAACCCGCCGACGGCAGGCAATCCCTTTGGATTTTTCTTACCAAACCAAACCATACCATCCCCGCACGCAATAGTTACACAACACGCCAAACGAAAGGCAGTCTCTTAACCTACCCCACCGCCACATTTTACGACGCCATCTTCGCTCTTCATCCGGCGCGGTCAATGGAAGGCATATTGGCCCGATTTGGCCTATGGGTAACGAAAATGCCCCCATTTTTATGTCACATAGCTCATTTAGACCGCATTATAGGACGTTTATGCGGCGCGTGATTAAAACCAAGCACCTTATTCGATACATTCTGTGATTGTGACACGTGCCGCCATCCTGCGCCAAAAGGCAGTTAATCACCGTCATCCACAGGCAGAACGACGCATTAGGGCCAATTTCCTTCGTTAACGCTCAGGTCAATGCGTGTTGGCTTTCAACATTTTGTCAGCAAGAACGGGCTTACGTGAGCGCGTATCCATGGCATAAGGGCGCCGCAATTCCCAAAAAAGGTTCTTTACCCATCATGATCCGCCTCGAAAACATCAGCAAACAAAACGGCCATCAAATTCTCTTTATCGAAGCCTCGGCCTCTCTGCTAAAAGGCGAGAAAATCGGGCTTGTTGGCCCCAATGGCGCGGGTAAGACCACGCTGTTCAGGATGATCACGGGACAGGAGCTCCCCGATGAAGGCCAAGTTGCGGTCGATCGTGGCGTGTCGATTGGCTATTTCAGCCAAGATGTCGGTGAAATGTCGGGCCGGAGCGCCGTTGCCGAAGTGATGGAGGGTGCAGGTCCCGTCAGCGAAGTTGCAGCCGAGCTCAAAGCGCTTGAAGGTGCTATGGCCGATCCCGATCAAGCCGATAAGATGGACGAGATCATCGAGCGTTATGGCGAGGTCCAAGCCCGTTTTGAAGAGCTCGACGGGTATGAACAAGAAGGTCGCGCGCGAGAAGTACTCTCAGGTTTAAGCTTCAGCCAAGAGATGATGGAAGGCGATGTCGGTAAACTCTCCGGCGGATGGAAAATGCGCGTCGCACTGGGCCGCATTCTTCTCATGCGCCCCGACGTCATGTTGCTCGATGAGCCATCGAACCATCTCGATCTCGAAAGCCTTATCTGGCTTGAAGATTTTCTCAAAAATTATGATGGCGCTTTGTTCATGACCTCGCATGACCGCGAATTCATGAACCGTATTGTCAATAAAATTATCGAAATCGATGGCGGCGGTCTAACAACCTATTCCGGCAATTACGAATTTTACGAACAGCAACGCGCAATGTCTGAAAAGCAGCAGCAAGCGCAATTTGAACGCCAACAGGCGATGCTCGCTAAAGAAATCAAATTCATTGAACGCTTTAAGGCGCGCGCCTCGCACGCGGCCCAAGTGCAAAGCCGCGTCAAAAAGCTTGAAAAAATTGACCGCGTGGAACCGCCAAAGCGCCGCCAAACCGTGGTGTTTGAATTCCCCCCTGCGCCGCGCTCGGGCGATGATATTGTGAGTTTAAAAAACGTCCATAAAAGCTATGGCAGCAAGCGGATTTATGAAGGGCTCGATTTCCAAATCGGCCGCCGCGAGCGCTGGTGCGTGATGGGCGTTAACGGCGCGGGTAAATCAACGCTCTTAAAACTCATTACTGGCACAACCGAACCGGATGAAGGACAAGTTGCCGTCGGCTCCAGCGTCAAGATGGCCTATTTCGCGCAGCACGCTATGGAGTTGCTCGATGGTGAACGCACCGTCTTTCAATCGTTAGAAGATGCGTTTCCGCAAGCAGGCCAAGGCGCGTTGCGCTCGCTCGCCGGTTGCTTCGGTTTTTCGGGCGATGATGTCGAAAAACGATGCCGTGTTTTATCCGGTGGCGAAAAGGCACGCCTTGTAATGGCGATTATGTTATTCGATCCGCCCAATTTCCTTGTGCTCGACGAGCCGACCAACCATCTCGATATGGCGACAAAGGAAATGTTGATTACGGCGCTTTCGCAATATGAAGGCACAATGCTGTTTGTCTCGCATGATCGGCACTTTTTAGCCGCCCTCTCCAATCGGGTATTGGAGCTCACGCCAGATGGTATCCATCAATATGGCGGCGGCTATACCGAATATGTGGAGAGAACGGGCCAAGAAGCGCCGGGTTTGCGCTCCTAATGCCCGCCGCCTAAATAAGCAGCCTTCACCGCCGGATCATTCTGCAATGCACTGGCTTCGCCTGAGGTGCGGATATGGCCATTTTCCATCACATAGCCAAAATCCGATACGTCCAAAGCCGCGGCTGCAAATTGCTCGACGAGAAGCATCGTAATAGTGGCCTTTTTCAAACGCTCAATCGTGTGAAAAATCTCTTCCACCAAGCGCGGTGAAAGCCCCATCGAGGGCTCATCCAATAACAGCACGTCGGGGTTCAACATCAGCGCGCGAGCCATGGCCAGCATTTGCTGCTCGCCGCCTGAAAGCGTACCGGCCAATTGGGCTTTGCGTTCTTTCAACCGTGGAAACAGTTCGAACATCCGATTGATGTCACCATCCACATCGCCTTTGGCCCGCATGCCCGTGAGGCGTGGAAAGGCACCGAGCAAGAGATTATCCATCACCGGCAAGGTCGAGAACACACGGCGACCTTCAGGAGAATGCGCGAGCCCAAGCCGCGTAATATCATGCGAGGTGAGACCCGTAATATTTTTGCTGCCCAAAACAATCGAACCGCTCTCGGGCTTTAACATGCCGGAAAGCGCGCGCAATGTTGTGGTCTTGCCCGCGCCATTCGAGCCGATAAGCGCAACTGTTTTTCCTTTTGGCACATGAATGGAGATGCCGTGCAGGACCTTCACCTTGCCGTAACCTGCAACGAGATTGTCGATCTTCAACATGACTCTCTCCCTTTAAGCAGGTTGGGCAGCAGAGCTGCCGCCAAGATAGGCTTCAATGACGCGCGGGTTGCGCTGCACATCGGCTGGCAACCCTTCGGCAATCTTCTGGCCGAAATCGAGCACCGTCACCGTATCGCAGAGGCTCATCACCACATCCATATGATGTTCGATCAGCACAATCGTTAATCCGGCTTCGCGGATTTTGCGGATGATCGCCATGAGTTCAACAATATCGGGCGCGGTTAATCCAGCCGCTGGCTCATCGAGCAATAGAAGGCGTGGATCAAGCGCCAGCGCACGGCTGATTTCGAGCAGACGCTGCTTGCCATAAGGCAGGTTACGCGCTTCCTCGGTCGCTAAGCCATCAAGGCCCGTAAAGCGCAAAATATTCATCGCGCGTGCGCGCGCCCTCGCCTCTTCATTGCGTGCCAGAGACGTTCTGAGCGCCACGCTGAAAAAGCCGGATTTATACGAATGATGCAAACCCACCATCACATTTTCAAGCACGCTCAACTCGCCAAAGAGCTGAACATTTTGGAAGGTGCGCGCAATCCCCTTCAACGCAATTTCAGGCGATTTCAAGCCCGCCATAGCATGTCCGGCAAAGCGAATGGCTCCGGCGGTCGGCACATAAATGCCCGTGAGCACATTCATCATCGTGCTTTTTCCCGAACCATTCGGGCCAATCAATCCATGGATTGTGCCGGGCTTCACGGATAGGGAAACGCCATCAATGGCTTTGAGACCACCAAATTGCATCAAAATGCTTTCAACGGATAACAAAGCATCAGCCTGCGCCGTAGAAGATGCTTGCACTGTGATGGCCTGCGTCTCGGGTGCATTCGCTAACGCGGTATCAATCGCCAAAACCTTGCCACGCTTCGCCCAGAGTTGCGATAGTAAACCAACAATCCCTTCGGGCAAATAGTAAACGACAAACAAGATCATCACGCCGAAAATCGCGAGCTTATAATCGGTGATTTTCTGGAGCAGAAGCGAGAACACAAAAAAGAGCACGCATAAGATAACGGGTATCAAAATGCGAACTGCGTTCTCTCTGTCGCGATAAAGGCTAATGCCACCTGCAACAATCGCAAAGCCCGCAATCGCGCCTGCAATGATCCGGAACAGGGCGATATCGGCCAGAAGATTGGGCAAGAACACAATAATCGCGGCACCCAGAATAGGCCCTAGCCGTGATTTACGACCACCCATCGTCACGGCCAGCAAAAATTGGATCGACAATTCGAAGGTAAAATTATTCGGCGCGACATATTGTTCCGAATAGGCAAACAAAACACCTGCAAGCCCGCACAAGGCCGCAGACAGAACAAACGCGATCACTTTGTGCTTATAAACGCTTACCCCCATGCAATCCGATGCAATAGGACTATCCCGCAGCGCTTCAAAGGCACGGCCGTAATGGGAGGCCAAAACACGGTTGATGATGATGATGGTGAGCAGCAAAGCCGCCGCCGTCACATAGAAAAACTCCATTTCCTTCATGCGTTTAAACGACATATCGAGGAAGGGGAGTACATTGCTGTAAGGCCGAAGGTCTAAAAAGATCGGCGTGTTGAATTTAACGCCCAACGGGCCATTGGTGAGATCCACCATTTCATTGATCAAGATTTGAATGATCGTGCCAAAGGCGAGCGTCACCATGGCCAAATAAGGCCCTGTCACGCGCAGCGCAGGCAAGGCCAATAACGCACCAAAGCCTGCTGTGATTACAATGGCAATCGGAATGGATGTCCAAAAGCCGATTCCGAAATGCATGGATAAAACCGCAGCCGTATAGGCTCCAATGCCAAGCAGCGCCGCATGTCCAATCGATACTTCGCCCGTATAGCCAAACACGACATCCAGACCGAGCGTCACGATAGAGAAAATCGCAATCGTGACACAGAGATGCAGATAATAAGGGCTCGTCATGCCGAAGGGCAGAAGCGCAATCGCCGCAATGGCGAGGATCCAGAAGAGTCTCGACATGGCGCTTAAACCTTCTTAATAGCCGCTTTGCCAAACAGCCCTGAGGGCTTTAGCGAAAGCACAATCAACAACAGCAAAAGGCCGGGGACGTCTTTATAACCCGTCGAGATGTAATAGCCCGTCAGCGTCTCGGTGATGCCCAAGATCAACCCGCCGATAACAACACCAAGCCCGCTCGACAAGCCGCCAATGATGGCCACGGCAAAGGCTTTAAGGCCCAACACAGCACCCATTGAAGCACCCGTTAGCGTAATCGGCGCCACCAGCACGCCAGCAAAGGCCGCGCTCATTGAGGAAAGCGCATAGGAAAAAGTGATAATGCGGTTGGTGTTGATGCCCATCAATCCAGCCGCATCGCGGTCATTTGATGTCGCCACCACCGCTTTGCCATAGATCGAATAGCGGTTGAACAATTCAACGACGACCATCAAAACAATGGCCCCAAGCACGACAACGATTTCCATGGGCTGAATGCGAATGCCGCCAATCGAAAGCGAGGCTTCGGGTAGCGGCGAAGGGAAACGCAGCGCGTCACGACCCCATATATTTTCAGCGAGATTTTTAAAAATAATACCGAGCGCGATGGTGGCCATAATCCAGCCAGCCTCGGATTTGGCCCGCATCGCAGGGCGTACGCCAAGCCATTCCACAACGCTGCCCTGCAACGCGCCAAAGGCCAGCACGACAGGCAGCATCAAAATATAGGCCCAGAAATTACCAAGCGCATTGCCGATAAGAAAATTGACCGTCGTCAAGCCAACGAGCGCACCGAGCATCAGGGCTTCGCCTTGTCCGAAATTCAACGTCTTAGACGTGGCAAAAGTGAGCTGATATCCAAAGGCGATAACGCCATAAATCATCCCAACGGATATGCCGCTGACGATCAACTGCATCAAAATCTGCATGGCAAGGCCCCATAAGAAGCCCGCCCGCTGAATGCGGGCGGGTCATAATGTGAGAAAGTCGAAGGAGCTTAAGCCTTCGGCTTGATGCGAAGGGCCTTATCGCCTTCAATATCTTCCGGATGGGCTGGGCCCACGCGACCACCCTTAACAAGGCCGAATACCGGAATATTGTCCGAGATCGCCTCGTGATCCGCCGCCGAGAACGGATGATCATAGGTCGTCACCACGCCCTCCATCTTCGTGTTCAGGTTTTCAAGCGCTTCGCGAATAGCACGGCCTTCGGTGCTCTTCGCCTGGGTAATGGCAGCAGCCAAGAGGTAGATCGAATCGTAGCCCTGCGCCGCCGAAACGGGGGATGGCATACGATCGACATTATAGGCCTTCTGATAGGCTTCAATGAACGCCTTACGCTTTGGCGTCGTTGGCTGCTGAATGAAGGTCTGTGGCATCATGGCGCCATCGCCATTTGGACCCGCTGTGTCGATGAAGCTCGCCATGGAAAGCGTCCAAGAACCGATCATCGGCACCTTCCAGCCAAGCTTCGCCATACCATTGGCAATCTGGGCAAGCTCAGGACCAATCGCATAGGTAAGAATAACGTCGGCGCCCGCTTCTTTTGCACGCAAAAGTTGCGCGGTCATATCGGTATCACCGACATTGAACTTTTCCGTCGCAACGGGCGTGATGTTCATTTTCTGCAAGGCGTTGGTCAAATCGGTTTTGCCGAGCTGGCCGTAATTGCTGGCATCCGCCAAAATGGCAGGCTTTTTGAAGCCCTGGCGCTTAACCGCTTCTTCCGCAATCATCGCGCTTTGGATCGTATCATTCGCGGCGTTACGGAAAATGTAATTGGCCTTGAAGTCAGCACCAGCAAATTGCTTGGTGACAATCGAACCCGTTGCAACATTGTTGAACACGGGAATTTCAGCTTCTTGGTAGAAACGCTGCGAGGCAAGCGCCACACCCGTATTGATATAGCCAACGGTCGCAACAACATTCTCTTTATTGATCAACTCTTGCGCAATCTGCACGCCGAGTTCGTTTTTGGCTTCGTCATCGCGCTCAACGAGTTCGATTGGACGGCCCATTACGCCGCCAGCGGCGTTGATTTCGCTGACAGCCAATTTCACGCCGTCGCGCATGCTGACGCCCATCGACGCGGAACCGCCGGTAAATGGTCCGGCCACACCAATCTTAATCGGATCTGCAGCCCATACTGGCGCAGTCATCATGCTGGCCGCTAAGAGCCAGGCGAATTTCATCTTCATTTGGCATTCTCCCCTTTTTTATGCAACGCTGCCCATCGTTTTACGACGATCAACTCACTTACGGAAGAACATTATGGTCAGATTGCTCTAAGACGATAGGAGCATGAAAAATCATGCCCGTTCGTTTTAGCGCTCAAAATTGGCCCGAAAAGTCCTAGATAGCGGGGCTAAGACTTGCTGCGAGCAGCTTTTTGGCCAAAATAACGGCTGTTGGTCCATTGGCTGCCATTCCGTCCGCGCCCACTCGGGCAACAAGGCCGGGATCGGCGGCAAAGGCTGGCCCGCCCACCATAATGCCGATCTTCGGATTTCTTGAGGCCTTGCGCACATGGGCAATCACATCGGCGAGCTGCTCGATATGCGTCTCGCCCGCCAAAGAAAACCCAGCCACGCTAAACCATTCACGCGACACCGCTTCCCCAATCTGCTCCGCCGTCATATGGGCATCGGTAAATACGTTCCAACCACCGGCCGTTAAAAAGCGGCGGATCATGGTGATGCCGAAGCTGTGCATCTCGCCGGGGGTTTGCACCACCAGAACGCGGCGCATTTCATCATAGGGTGGAATTTGATCCAGCCGCGCAAAATAATGAACCATGCGTTGTAGGCGTGCGACCCCGATTGTCACATCTAAAAAATCAAGCATATCTTGCGTCCACAACTCACCCAAATGGCGCGCCGTGGGCTCAAGCAATTCTTGATGCAAGAGATCAAGCGACAAGCCACGCTCGCGCAAGGATTCCAGATAGCTGATCGTTTCGCCATCGTCAGGGCCGAGGACAATCTCTGCCAGGCGAAGAATTTCTACCTCGCCCGCATGCGCCTCTATCGGATCAGGAACGGCGAAAGTGGTTTCGAATTTTGCAAGCAGCTCTGGAATAACCGATTTGGCCACGACATCGACCAGCTTTGTCGTGCGCTCCTCAATATCTTCGACAGCCACGCTAAAGGTCGCGTGGTCAACGCGGAATTCCGCATCGCCCGCCAGCCCATTATTCGTCAACATATCGTTAGACTCGTCAGAAACATCCATCACGGCTGTTTCCCCCTAGGGCTTGTGTATTGCGTTCCACCATTTCATTGCTTCGAAGTCTTCATGCTTCGAATTAGGACAAATGCTATAATTGAAATCACGACTTAACAAGCAGGAACTTGGGCGTGCGTCAGTTAATCGCATAAATCCGATTTTTACCCTTAAAACCAAGCCAATCTGATCTATACTGCACTGCATCCAATCGGAAACCATTGAAAATGAATTCGGCTAAGATCAAAGGCCCGTTCAAAATCGCAAGCCGTGCACTAGCCATCCTTGTGGTAATGGCCGCCGCATGGGTTCTTGGTCTTCGCTTAACGGGCAATGTGCACGAGGTGGACGCCACGCAGGTTTTCCGCTCCGCCCAATTATCGCCCGCCCGCTTGACCGAACTGGTAAATGCAAAAGGCATAAAGACCATTATCAACCTGCGCGGTGAACACCCCGAGGATGACTGGTATCGCGATGAAGTTTCAGCCGGTGAAAAACTCGGACTAGCCTATGAAAATCTGGCCCTCTCGGCGAACCATGAACCCGACAATGCAACATTAAAACGGCTCGTTGAATTGATGCGGAATGCCAAACGCCCGCTGCTTATTCATTGCGAGGCGGGCGCGGATCGCTCGGGCTTGGCCTCGGCGCTTTATCGATTGGCTGTTAAGGGGGATCCACCCGACATTGCCGCGCGTCAACTCTCGTTTCGCTATGGGCATTTTCCGTGGCTTTGGAGCGGCACGGGCGCGATGGACAGAGCGTTCTGGCGCGTTGTTGCCGCGCCAGAATTAATCCGATCGAACGATTGATTATTCAGCGTGGTTTGAACGCTGCAAAAAGGCTTGCACCAACGGCATTGAAGCCGTGGCCAATGCAATCTTAACCGCTTCAGCCGGAAGGAACGGGATCACGCCAACGGCAAGTGCCTTTTCAGCACCAATCAATGTTGAAAGCCAAGCGAAGCCCAAGGCAAGAATAAGCATATCCGCAACGATAAACACCGCCGCTGCACCTAACAGGGTTTTCGCAAAACCTTTTTCAACCGCATAGGCGGATAAAAGCGCTGCCCCAAGAAAACCAGCAAGATAGCCGCCCGTTGGTCCTGCCATGAAAGCAAGTCCGGCGCCGGTTGAGAACACCGGAAGGCCAGAAGCGCCCTCAAGAAGATAAGCAAGTACCGTTGCAGCCGCCAGACGAACACCGCCATGCGCGCCGATCAGCAAGACAACCAAAGTCTGCATCGTCATCGGAACGGGCCAGAAAGGAACCTGAACCTTCGCGGAAATCGCCAACAGAGCCGAGCCGACCACAGCCAACACGCCTGTCCGAATAAGGCTTTGCCGGGCATTAAGCTCAGCCGATGATGCGAAGATGGTATTAATCATTGTCTTTCTCCCTCCGAGTCGCGCCGTTCCTAAAGAACAACAGATCGCTACTGCCTTAGCCTGAACGGCACCGACCTTCAAGACTTACCCTGTCCCGCTTTCGTCGCGGTTTAGGTGCCGCAAAAGGTCTGATACACCCGCTCGGAAGGCTCGGCAGGCAAAGCAAAGGCCTCAAATCCAGCTATTTCCTCAAAAGGATGCGCCAAAACACCGTGGAGCGCTTTGAAAGGGCCGAGATCACGCTCCTCAATCGCGGCCGATAACGCGGCCTCCACCAGATGGTTACGCGGAATATAAATCGGGTTGATTCTCTGCATCATGGCCGTCCGTTTCTCGGCATCGCCGCCCTCACGCGCCGCACGGGCCCGATAGCGGTCGAGCCACTCCACCAATACGGCATCGTGTTCAACAA
This sequence comes from Hyphomicrobiales bacterium, assembly GCA_947455025.1. Lineage (GTDB taxonomy): Bacteria > Pseudomonadota > Alphaproteobacteria > Rhizobiales > Beijerinckiaceae > CAIUPE01. Next base: position 37,066 of record CANGLU010000010.1, on the reverse strand, counting down.
GCTCAAGAAACGCGTGAGCAGACGCATCGCGATGCACGTCACCCAGACGCCGGAACGCGAGCGTAAAATCAGTGCCCTTCCGGTGCAGCCCGTCGAGCAGTTCGCCGATCAAAGCGCGGTCATCCTCTTCCTTCTGGGAAAGCCCGAGCTTTGCCCGCATGCCCTCAAGCCATTTCTCGTGATAGATCGGCGCAAAGTCCGAAATCGCAGCCGAGGCAAGCTCCACCGATTTTTTTTTTTCATCCGGATCAATAAAGGGCAGAAGCGCTTCCGCCAATCGGGCTAAATTCCATTGCGCGATGCCGGGCTGGCGGCCATAGGCATAGCGCCCGAATTGATCGATGGAACTAAACACCGTGTCGGGATGATAGGCATCCATAAACGCGCATGGGCCGAAATCGATCGTCTCCCCCGATAGGGCCATATTGTCCGTGTTCATCACGCCATGGACAAAGCCGATCATCATCCAGTGCGCAATTAATTTTGCCTGACGTTCAATCACCGATTGAAGCAAAGCGAGCGCCGGACTTTCCGCTGTCGCTGCTCCGGGATAATGCCTATCGATCACATAGTCCATCAAGCGCTTAATGGACGCTTGATCGTCGCCCGCGGCAAAATATTGAAAGCTGCCTACCCGAATATGGCTGGATGCAATGCGCGTCATCACCCCACCGGGCTTGTACCCTTCGCGCAAGACGCGATCGCCCGATAACACCGCCGCCAGCGCGCGCGTCGAAGGCACGCCCAAACGGTGCATCGCTTCGCTGATTAAATATTCGCGCAGCACAGGACCAAGTGCTGATCGACCGTCGCCTCGACGCGAAAACGGCGTTGGCCCCGAACCCTTTAATTGAATATCGCGCAAGCGCCCTGCCCGGTCGCGGACCTCGCCTAATAAAATCGCGCGACCATCCCCCAGCTGCGGAACGAAATTGCCAAATTGATGCCCGGCATAAGCCGCCGCCAATGGCTCTGCGCCCAAAGGAACCGCATTCCCCGAAAACACCAGAGCAAGCTCATCGCGCGAAAGTTGCGCGGTCTCAAGGCCCAATTCATCGGCAAGCTCGGCATTAAACGCAAGAAGAACAGGCTCGCTAACGGGCGTCGGATCAAGCCGCGCAAAAAAGCCATCGGGCAAGCCTGCAAAGCTATTTTCAAAGGTGCCGATGGAGATGTCCTGATGCGTCACAGCCAAGGTCCTTTAGCTTGATCACACATCCGCAACACTGGCCTTAAAGCGCTCGCTAAAATCCGGATGCCAGCGCGACAAAGGCGGGCGGTTTTCAATAATGTCCCCCGCAGCCCATGCAATGCGCCGCTCGTCAAGCGCGCGGCTGACGTCATGATCGGGGCAGAGAATATAAAAGTCCCCGGCATGGATGCTCTTCATCATGAAATCGACCGTCTCTTCCGGCGTCCATGCGGCAGCGGGTTTTTCTGTTCTACCATTTGCTGTCAAAGGCGTGAAGACAAATCCGGGAATGAGAAGATGCGCTGTTACCTTGCAGCCTTCTTTGTTTCTCAATTCATGCTGCAACGCTTCGGTAAACGCTTTCACGCCAGCTTTTGAAACATTATAGGCCGGATCCCCCGGCGGCGTCGTAATTCCCTGCTTTGATCCGGTATTGATGATTAGGCCAGATTTGCCCGAAGCGATCATGCGGGGTGCAAAGACACGGCTTCCCTCGATAATGCCCCACAGATTAACATCAACAATACGGCGCCAATCGCTGCTTGCGTCTAAAATCGAGCTGCCGGGCTGTATGCCCGCATTGTTCATCACCACATTCACATCGCCATAGGCCGAGCGCGCAGCCGCCTCTAGAGCGCGCACATCATCGGCCTTGCTCACATCGGTCGGAACCGCGCGCACGCCCTCAGCACCCACGCCTGAAACGGCACGCACCTCGCGCACAGCCGCTTCCAACCTGTCGCCGCCAAGATCGGCCAGCACAATCCTCATGCCCAATGCCGCAAACCGTTTGGCTGCGGCTAACCCGATGCCGGACGCACCGCCGGTAATCACCGCGACATTGCCTGCTGATAATGCTGCATGCTGGCTCATTGTATAAAATCCACTCTCGTCTAGCTGTTTCGAACCCGTATACGTCCCTGTTCATGGCCCAGATTGCCCGTAAGGAGCAAGGCTTCCCTGCCCAAAAGGCTGGAATTCGGGTTCTAACGGGTGACAGGGCTGATCGATCAATGGTAACCAACTGCATTGATGACCCTCTGTCCGGATGAGACCATGACCCGCGTAACGCACCAGGCCTTTGCTGATCTTGCCCAGTATTTTGATACCATCCGGACGCGTCCGATCCCCCAGCTTTTCGAATCGGACCCGAAACGGTTTGAACGTTTTTCAACCAAAGCCGGGCCCTTTCTCTTCGATTGGTCAAAGACCTCGATTGACGATCAGGCGCGAGCCAAGTTGGTCGAATTGGCCCGTGTCGCTCAGGTCGAGGCCAAGCGCGATGCGATGTTTGCGGGCGAAGAAATCAACACCACTGAAAAGCGTTCCGTGCTTCACACGGCTTTGCGCCGGTTTGATGGCGCTGCCGTTTGGATTGGCGACCATAATGTCATTCCCGAGATCGCCGCCGAGCGGAAGCAAATGCTCTGGCTGGCCGAACAAATTCGCAACGGTGAAATCGTCGGTTCAACCGATAAAATGTTCACCGATGTCGTCAATATCGGCATTGGCGGATCCGACTTAGGCCCCGTGATGACAACAGGCGCACTCATGCCCTACCACACCGGACCGCGACTGCATTTTGTCTCGAATATTGATGGCGCCCATTTGGCCGATACGCTGCAGCACCTCTCTCCGGCGCATACGCTTTTTATCGTCGCCTCCAAAACCTTCACGACCATTGAGACAATGACGAATGCCCATTCGGCGCGCCGCTGGATTGAGGAAACCTTAGGCGAAAGCGCCGTTGCCGATCATTTCATGGCCGTATCGACGGCGGTTGAAAAAGCCGTTGCTTTCCCCATCCGGCCGGATCGGATTGTCGGGTTTTGGGATTGGGTGGGCGGCCGCTATTCGATCTGGTCCTCCATCGGCCTGCCGCTCGCCATTGCCATCGGCAAGGATCTTTTTGAGGAGTTTCTCAAAGGTGCTGAAGCCATGGACCAGCATTTTTGCTCTGCTCCCATCGAGTCCAATCTTCCCATCCTTTTCGGCCTTATCGGGATATGGCATCGCAATATTGCGGGGCATCCTAGCCGCGCGCTTATTCCCTATGATCAGCGTCTCGCGCGCCTGCCCGCCTATGTCCAACAGCTCGATATGGAATCAAACGGCAAACGCGTCGGCCTTGATGGCGCGCCGCTCACGCAAGCGTCAGGCCCCATTGTATGGGGCGAGCCAGGCACCAACTCGCAACACGCCTTTTTCCAATTGCTGCATCAGGGAACCGATATCATTCCGGTTGAATTTTTGATTGCATCGGAAAGCCATGAGCCACAGTTACAAGAACATCATGATCTTCTGATTGCGAATTGCTTGGCGCAATCGGACGCGCTGTTGAATGGGCGCACCGAAGTGGAAGCCGAGCGCCAACTGCTGGCGATGGGCCGCACGCCGGAGGCTGCCAAAGCGCTCGCGCCGCACCGCGTGTTTCCGGGCAACCGCCCCTCAACCACACTCGCTTATCCACGGCTGACGCCTGAAGTCTTGGGCGGCCTCATCGCGCTTTATGAACATCGCGTCTTTGTTGAAGCCGCCATTTGGGGTCTCAACGCATTCGATCAATGGGGCGTTGAATTGGGCAAAGAACTCGCCACCCAATTGCTCCCCGTGGTCAAAGGCGATAAATCCGCGGCAGGCCTTAATGGTTCAACCGCCGGCCTTGTCCATTGGCTCAAACAAACGCCCCGCTGACGTCATCGGAATAAATTTAATTAAAAATCAAAGATTAACTTTACCTAACGTCAATCTTCTTTAAACTACTCGCTGCTACATTCAATCATTCCGATAAATGGGCAGCATGGGTATGATGAATTTGGCGTTAGGACACGAACAGCGTGAATCTCCCGAAGCGAGCTTTCACTTCTTAAGCCGTGAGCTGGAAAAAAAGCGGGAAACCCGCCAGCCAATCCCCATTGAGCTCTATGTTGAACTGGCGCGCCTAAGCTTCAATTCGGGGCGCTTGAGCGATGCGCACGCCTATCTTCAAGAGGGTCTGAAAAGTCAGCCCCGCCATTTTGATCTGTGGAATATGTTGGGCGTCACCTTACGGCGCCTTAACCGGCCTAATGAAGCCCTTCAAGCGCTCGATAATGCCGCCAAGCTTAACCCCAAAAGCGCCTCACCCTTGATTAACAAAGCCAATATCTTGCTTGATCAAAAACGCTCGGTTGAGGCGGCGGAACTGATGGGGCAGCTCGTTCGTCTTAATCCAAAAAACTATGAATTTCAGCGGCTCCTCGGCAATGCCTATGTCCAATTGGGTGATCTGCAAAAGGCTATAGCACGGTTTGAAACGGCTCTGCGCTTAAAGCCTGATGATATTGCGAGCTGGATCGACCGCATCAAAGCGGCAACAGATTTCGAGCATCATGACGAGGCCATTGAGATCGTTGAAAAAGCGATTGAAAAATTACCCGATCAGCACCGCCTGATTGAAGCCCGCATTATGGTCCTACGCCGCGCGGGACGTTTTAAAAGAGCGGAAGAACTTTTGTTGGCCCGCATCGCAGAAGCACCTGATGATGCTTGGGCGCATTTTCAATTTGCCGAAACAATTGGCCGGTTTGATCGTGAAACAGGCAATAAACATTATAAACGCGCCGTGGAGATTGAGCCTAACAACGCGATTTACTGGATGAATTACGCCAATAGCCTTGATCGGTCGCGCTATGGCAATGAGGCCGACCACATTCAAGCGGGCTATGAAGCGGTAACAAAAGCGCTCAGCATCGGCCCCATTCCATCGCGCTTTGTGAGGATGGCGCGCAATATTTTGGTCCGCATTGGACGGTTTGATCTCGTCGAGAAACTGGGCTCCTTTAAAGAGCTAGGCCGTACATGGGCGAATGAGAGTTTGCACGATGCGCTGCATTATCATCTGGCCCGCGTGGAGACGCCGGACGATCGTTATGAAATCTTGGAACAACATCGTATATGGGGACGGATCGAGCAGGCCAAAGCGGATATGAATCCCTTGCCACGTCCGGCCATCCTAGAAAAGCGATCAAAAATCCGTCTCGGCATTATGAGTTCGGATTTAAGAAATCATCCGGTCGCTTATTTCGCTATGCCGCTCTTCGAGTTTCTCGATCACAACCGGTTTGAAGTCTTTTGCTATTCATGGTGCCGCAACGATCCGGATCCGGTCCATAACTATCTCGAAACGCGTGTCGATGCGTTTCGCTGGCACAAAGCCATCTCCGATCGCGATGCGGCTGAACTGATCGCCAAAGATCGCGTCGACATGCTCTTTGAATTGGGCAGCTCTACGGACATGAACAAGCTTGAAGTCATGGCCTATAAACCCGCGCCCATTCAAGCGAGCTGGCTTGGCTATCCGCATTCGGCGGGTCTTGAGAGTATTGATTATATTTTGGTGGATCCGTTCATCAATCCACCCGACCCTGCTCTCTTGATCGAGAAGCCTTTCATCATGCAGCATTCATGGGTCGCGATGGGCAATCTCGGGTTTAACGAACAAGAGCAAATCAACCCGATCATACCCTCCCAACGACATGGGTTTGTAACCTATGGAACGGCGAATAATCCCTATAAATACAGCCCAACCGTGTTGGAGACATGGGCTAAAATTGTTGCGGCAACGCCTAACTCTAAATTCATGTTTGTGCGGCCGGAATCGGGCGTGCCCTCGTTTAAAGAATCGATGATCGCCGCTTTCGCCAAACAGGGTGTGAGCGAAGATCGGCTCATCTTTTCCGCTGTTCGCGGGCGGCATATGCGCTGGTACAATGAAATGGATATTTCACTCGATACCTTCCCGCAAACAGGCGGTACCACGACGTGTGAATCCATGTTTATGGGTGTGCCAGTGATCTCGCTGGTCGGTCCCGCCTTTTTCGAGCGCTTGAGCTATTCCAATCTTTCAAATGCCGGATTGGGTGATCTATGCTGCTTTACGATTAACGATTATATCCGCAAGGCCGTACAACTCGCCGGCGATACCGAGCGGCGGAAACTGCTACGAACCGGCTTGCGCTTTGACATCCGCGACAGACCGCTTGGCCAGCCGCATGTCTTTGCTCGCGATTTTTATAATATGGTTGAAAAAACGGTTGCCGCTCACGCTTAGCGCAAGGCAAATTGTTCCGCACCTGAGCGGTGCAGATTCCAATTGTCGAGATAGGATTTTGCCAAAACCGCATCGTCCAAAATCAGCAAATTTTCGGCGTTTTTTGATTCTGCGGCTTTGGTGAAATTATAAGAGCCCGTGAGCAAGCGATGCTGATCAATGATGATCACTTTATTATGCGCAATCGCGCAGCAATAATCGACATAGACCTGCAAATGGGCATTGCTTAAATCAGTGAGCACGGAATAGCGCTCGCTAATTTGGCTTTTGTCGACAATGACCGCAACATCAACCCCGCGCCGTGTAGCGGCGATGAGCGCATCGGCAATATCATGCGAGGTGAAACTATAGGCTTGCACCCGAATAGTGTTTCGCGCCGCTGCTATCTCATCAAGAATATAGGTTGCGCAATGGCCCTCGGGGGAAAAGCAAACTTTGGGTTGCTTCACCACCGTCTCGGCATAGGCTTCCGGTTGTGTTGCCAACATACCGTAAAGCGCCATCATTAGCAGAGCCGAAAGACCCACCCTGCTGACGCGTCGCAAACGATAAAACCACCACTGTGCCATTGTCGGATCCAGCCAAACCCATCTGAACGCGCCACGAACCGTCATGGCAGGCCAAAGACTAAGTGCTGGGAATGTTACAATCAATGGGTGTAAATTAGATTTTTACAACCTGAATTGGACAGCCGAAGGATCAGTGCTCCGCCGACGGATCCATCATATCGGCTTCGGACAGATCAGTCTCCTCGGCCGGAATGGCATAGGATCCGCCAATCCATTTCGCGAGATCAAGATCGGCACAACGCTTCGAGCAAAAGGGCCGATAATCCAGCGTCGCGCGCTTCTTGCACATGGGGCATCGGCCCAGCATCACAATATCCGCCGATGGTTTATCAGATGGTAGATCGCGTTCGCTCATGGCTTCTGTTCCGTCGTATACCCGAGCCCGGTTAGCACTTGCGCCGTTTCATAGAGCGGCAGGCCCACCACGCTCGAATAAGAGCCGACGAGGCTGATCACGAAAGCCGCCGCCCGCCCCTGTATCGCATAGCCGCCCGCTTTGACGTGCCACTCGCCGCTCATGAGATAGGCCTTACGCTCTTCATCCGATAGACGCTTCATCGTCACGCGGGTTTCAACCAATCGTTGACGCAAAGTGCCGTCCGAGTGAGCAATGCAGAGCGCGGTATAAACCCGATGCGCGCGACCAGAAAGCAGATCAAGGCACGCCTCGGCCTGTTCTTCCGTTTCCGCCTTCGGCAAATTCCGGCGGCCAACCGCAACCACCGTATCAGCGGCTAACACCAGAAAGGCATCATCCTTGGCCAAATCGCGTGCCGGCTGTAAACACGCCAAAGCTTTTTGACGGGCAAGACGGATAGCCACCGCGCGCGGCAGCTCGAGCGGCAGCGGTGTTTCATCGATATTGGCTGCCAAACACCCAAAAGGCTCAATCCCGATCTGTCGTAACAGATCAAGACGTCTGGGCGATGCGGAAGCCAAAAAAAGTTTGAGAGAGTGCACGCCGTTTCCCGCCCAATGCTCTTGTTCGATAGGAACCAATGGCGGCTTCCGCCTTCAAGAAGAGACTACTTGAAGCGATAGGTAATCCGCCCTTTGGTCAGATCATAAGGCGTCATTTCGACGAGCACCTTGTCACCGGCCAAGACACGGATCCGGTTCTTACGCATTTTGCCCGCGGTATGCGCAATGATCTCGTGATCATTTTCAAGCTGCACGCGGAACATCGCATTCGGCAACAATTCGGTCACCGTGCCCGGAAATTCAAGAACTTCTTCTTTCGCCATTCAAAACCTTCAATCGACAGTGGGGAGCGAAAAGCCCGCCCCTTCAAGATGGCCGGACCCTAAACGAAACAAACCTATTTGTGAACCGCTTCAATTTACCGGATGCGCTGCTTTTTGCGCCTGTTCCAAAGCGCGGTAGCGATTGGCCCCCAAAGGGATCAAAACCAGATAAATCACCGTCACCGAAGCCAAAAACTGGAACGGATAGGTCACCAGAAGGCCAACAATCGCAATGGCGATCACAAAAAACGGCACGACCCATTCCCTCGGCACCCGGCTGCCAAAGGTCTTTCCGGCAAAAGTCGGGATGCGGCTGATCATCAAATAGGCGATAAACAGCAAATACAGCGCCTCAACGATCGAAAACAGCGGCGGCGGCGTAAAACCCAATTGGATCACATAGGCGGGCAAAAGCCCGGTCAACGCGCCGGCAGGCGCCGGAATGCCAACAAAAAAGTTCTTTTGCCACTCGGGCCGCTCTGGATCATCAATCATCACATTGAAGCGCGCGAGCCGTAGGGCTGCGGCGGAGGCAAAGAGCAGCGCCACGATCCAACCGATCGATTTCAGATTATTGAGCCCATAGGTATACAGAATAATCGCGGGCGCAACGCCGAAACTGATGAAATCCGCAAGACTATCCAGCTCCGCCCCAAAGCGGGAGGTTCCCTTCAAGAGCCGCGCGATACGCCCATCAAGCCCATCGAGAACCGCTGCGACCAAAATCGAAATGATCGCCTCGCCCAATTGACCTTCAAACCCAAAGCGTATTCCGGTCAAGCCCGCGCATAGCGATAACAGCGTAATGACATTCGGCACCAAAAGCCTAAGCGGCACCGTGTTAAACCGGCGCGGCCGCGATTGTTTATCGGGCTCGAAGGGCGGGAACAAATCGGTCATTGCAGCGTAAATTCCCGCGTCGTCGCTGCCTTGCTCTTCATCGCAATCACCGTCTCGCCGGCCACCATCGTCTGGCCAACGCCGACCACGGGCACAACGCCTTCCGGCAAATAGACGTCGACGCGCGAACCAAAGCGGATCAGGCCAAAGCGTTGCCCAACATCGAGATGATCGCCTTCATCGACGAAGCTCACGATACGGCGCGCCACCAATCCGGCAATCTGCACCACGCCGTAACGCTCTTTACCGGTAACCACGATAATGGCATTGCGCTCATTGTCTTCACTGGCTTTGTCCAAATCCGCATTCAAGAACAGGCCCGGACGATAGGCAATCTTCTCGATCGTGCCCGACACCGGCACTCGGTTCACATGGCAATTGAACACATTCATAAACACCGAAATCCGCGTCATGGGCACATCCGAAAGCCCCAATTCGGGCGGCGGCAGCGCCTGCATGATCAGCGAGACAACCCCATCGGCAGGTGAAATCACAAGCCCCTCACCAACCGGCACGGTGCGCACGGGGTCACGAAAGAAATAGGCGCACCAAGCGGTCAGAATCGCGCCAATCCAGCCCAACGGCCCCCAAATCCACGCCAAAAGATTGGCGACAACCGCAAAAATCGCAATAAAAGGCCAGCCCTCCCGATGGATGGGAACGAAGGGTTTGCGGATGGAATCAAGGATCGACATTTAGGCTCCAATGGGCGCGGACACCCGTTTAAAGATCACTTATCGGCTGAAAGTGCCGCGGGCGTCAATATTTCACCCGTATTTTCAAGCGTTTGCCGGGCTTCATCCACCTGACGCTGCTTTTGCCAGAGGCTCGCATAGATGCCCTGGGCATCGAGCAGCTCCTGATGGCGTCCACGCTCGGCGATTTTGCCCTTTTCCAGCACCAAAATCTCGTCGGCATTGATGATGGTGGACAGGCGATGCGCAATCACCAATGTCGTCCGCCCGCGCGAGATCGTATCCAGCGCGTTCTGGATTTCGCGTTCGGTGAAACTGTCAAGCGCCGAGGTCGCCTCATCCAGCACCAGAATCGGCGGGGCTTTCAAAATCGTCCGTGCGATGGCCACGCGCTGCTTTTCGCCGCCCGACAATTTCAAGCCGCGTTCGCCCACACTCGTCTCATAACCATCCGGCAGGGATTTAATGAAGCGGTCGATCTGCGCAAATTTCGCCGCCTCTTCAATTTCCTCCGGCGAGGCATCCCAGCGGCCATAGCGGATATTGTATAAAATCGTGTCGTTAAACAGCACGGTATCTTGCGGCACCATACCAATCGCGGCCCGCAACGAGACTTGCTTAACATCCGTAATGTTTTGACCATCGATCAAAATCCGGCCCGATTGCGGCTCGTAAAAGCGGAACAGCAAGCGCGAGATGGTCGATTTGCCACCCCCCGATGGCCCAACCAGCGCGACCGTCTTTCCGGCTGGAACAGTAAAGCTGATCCCGTCCAAAATCGTGCGTTGCGGGGTATAAGAAAACCGCACATTTTCAAACACGACTTCTCCGTTTGAAATGTGCAAAGGCTTGGCACCCGGCAAATCCGCGATTTCCGGCTCTTGATCGAGCACATCAAACATCTGGTCGATATCGATGATCGCTTGTTTAATTTCGCGATACACCATGCCCATGAAGTTCAAGGGTTGGTAGAGTTGCAGCAACATCGCATTGACAAGCACAAAATCACCTATTGTGTGCCGCCCTTGGCGAATGCCATCAACCACCAACACCATGCAGAGCGTGAGCCCTCCCGTGAAGATAATCGCCTGTCCGGCATTGAGGACCGCCAGCGATATATAGGCCTTCACGCTGGCCTTCTCGAAGCGCTCCATCGCCTTGTCATAGCGCGAGGCTTCACGACCCTCAGAGCCGAAATATTTTACCGTCTCGAAATTCAAAAGACTGTCGACAGCCTTGCCACTTGCATCCGTGTCGCTCTCGTTCATCGAGCGCCGGATATTGATCCGCCATTCCGTCGCTTTCGTCGTAAAATACATATAGGCAACAATCATCAGCACCGTGATGATCGCGTAGCGCCAATCGAATTCATACAGCAGCACCGCCAAAATCATCACAAATTCGATGATGGTCGGAAACAGCGTCAGCATCGTCATCCGCACAATGGATTCAATGCCCGCCCGCCCGCGCTCCAACACGCGCGTCAAACCGCCCGTCTTGCGCTCCAAATGGAAGCGCAACGACAGACGATGCATATGTTCAAAGGTTTCATTCGCCAAACGGCGCACCGAATGCATGGCGACGGCGGCAAACAGCGCATCGCGGACTTGTGTCAACAGCGCCATCAGCGCGCGCGTGAAGCCGTAGACGATGGTCAAAGCCACCGGAATGCTGATCAGCCACCAATCCGAGGCACCCGAGATCAAGGATGGCGCCAATGCGTCCGTCGCCCATTTAAACGTATAGGGAACCGCAATCGTCACCAGCTTGGCAAGAACCAGCAGCAAGGTTGCCCAGATGATGCGCATCCGCAAATCGGCACGGTCTTCCGGCCACAGATAAGGCCAAAAGCCCCGCACGGTTCGCCACATAGAAGCGTCAGATCGCGAAGAATTAGCAGGTGGGGTCGAACGACCCCGAGACATGGAACGAGCCATTAAAGATCCTAATCACGCGGAAAACACACTTTGCCGGACGAGATCACCCAATGATCCGCCGATCCTATGGGAGAGATGCGTCAATCGGACGAAAGGTTCAACCCGCGAGAGACAATTTTTGCCTGCGTGCGTGCAAATTCACTGATTTAATTTTGGAAGCACGAAGATTTGCCCCGGATAAATCAAGTCAGGGTCCCGAATCTGCTCCTGATTGGCCTGATGGATCACGGTATAGCGATAGCCGGAGCCATAGGTCTTACGGCTGATCCGCCACAGGCTATCGCCTCGGGACACGGTCGCCGTCTCAATCGAATCAACCACCACAGCGGCAGAGGCCTTGGGTGCCGTATTGGCAACCGTCGCAGCCGCTTGGGGCTCGGCGGCTTGGGCAACGGACGACTCGGCAAGCTTGGCCGCAAAATCAAAATTTACTTCCGCGCGCGACAATACTTTCCCCGTTGCCGCATCCACATCATCAACCCGCACTTTATATTGCCCCGGCACAACACCCTTCGCAATTTTAAGCGACCAAGCGGCATCAGCGCCGACATCGGCGGTCGCGAGGTAGGTATCGTTGAGATAGAGACGAACGGTCGCACCCGCTGCGGCCTTTCCTGCCGCATAGAGCGTTCCCGTATCCTCCGCCTCCACAACCGTAATGGCCACGATGGCGCGGCCCGCCATAGCGTCAGGCGTTTTGGTTGACGCATCAGACGAGCTCGCACCGACCGCTTTATTGGTCGTTCCCTGTGCCGATGCTTCAGGCGTGTTTTGCGTTAAAATTTGTGTCGGTTTTCCAGCCTCTGTTTTGGCAACCAGCAACGGGGCCTTTTTCGTCTCGGGAACATCAACGGCTACATTTTGGGTTGAGGGCACCGTCTGACCATCGCTCGTTTTCATCGAAAGCGTTAGAGTGTGGGGACCAGGTGCAAGCGGCTTCGGCACCATCGCAAACTGGCCGTTTGAGCCTACTTTTGCCGTATCAAATGGTTTGCCATCGGTGAGCAAGGTCATGTCAGCGCCGGGCTCTCCCCTGCCGCCGATCACCATCTCACCGGTTGGCTCCACACGCACAATGTCAAAGCTTGGCGGCGTTAAAGCAGGTGCTTTCACCGCGGGTTGCTCAGGCGCGGGTGGCGGCGCGGGCGTTGGAGCTGCAGCCTCAACCACAGGCTTTTGAGCATTCGAATTCACGTTCGCGGGAACATTTAAATAGGCGGCAATTCCAATCAGCAATACGGCTGCGATACCAAGCAAGAGCCATTTTCTCATGAAATCTGTCCCTACCCCAAGTGCCTATTTCTGACACTCAAACACGAATCGGCGGAATTCGCTACATCCCTCAGCCGAACACCCTTGACGCTATCTCTATTGCAGTGCGAAAAAACTTTTATGAAGATCATTAAATCCCTCTGCGTCTATTGCGGCTCCGGCAACGGATCCGATCCCGCCTTTGAACAGTCAGCCTTTATTCTGGGCAAAACGATGGCAAAGGAAGGTATTCGCCTCGTTTATGGCGGTGGCAATACCGGCTTGATGGGAACAGTCGCCCGCTCCGTGATCGATCACGGCGGCTTGGTCACCGGCATCATCCCGGATTTTCTCAAAGACCGTGAAGTAATGTTGAAGGACGCCGACGAAATGATCGTCGTCCCCGACATGCACACCCGCAAGCAATTAATGTTTGAAAAGGCCGATGCCTTCGTAGCCCTGCCCGGTGGCGTTGGCACGCTCGAAGAACTCGTTGAACAACTCACATGGGCGCAGCTTGGCCGTCACACCAAGCCAATCTTGATCGCCGACATTAACGGCTTCTGGAAGCCGCTTTTGTCCCTTTTCGATCATATGCGGGAAACGCGTTTTATTCGCGACGGGTTTCACGTCAATTATCTGGTGGCCGAACAGGTCGACGATATTGTGCCGATGCTCACTGCCGCAGCCCGCCAAGCGAAGCCTGTTGCCGAAAGCCTTGAGGTCGTTGAAAAATTATAGTCCCGAAGGCTCCGAGATCGCAGACCCCTTCGCGCTGCAAGCTGTCCTTTGCACAAATGGGCCTTTAAGCGCGGCCCGTTCCATCCTATTTCATGTCCATCATACCTTCACGCTTCGATAGGATCCGCCATGTCCATCCGTCCCGTTCGTCACATCTCCGGTACAACGCCCCATATGGAGGGCGCCGGCGTCAGCCTGCAGCGCGTGTTCGGCTTCGGCGATCCGAGCCTCACCGACCCCTTCCTGATGATGGATGATTTCCGCAATGACCGGCCTGAAAACTATCTCAAAGGTTTTCCTTGGCATCCGCATCGCGGCATTGAGACGATCACCTATGTGCTCGCAGGCTCCGTTGAGCATGGCGACAGCCTTGGCAATCACGGCACCTTAGGCGCAGGCGATGTGCAATGGATGACGGCAGGCTCCGGCATCATGCATCAGGAAATGCCCAAAGGTGATGCAAAGGGTCGCATGCACGGCTTCCAACTCTGGGCCAACCTGCCCTCAAACCTCAAAATGACGACGCCGCGCTATCAAGATGTCGGCTCGAAGGACATTCCGGAAATTTTCGAAGATGACGGCACCCGCGTGCGCGTTGTCGTGGGTTCCTTCTGGGGCAAAACAGGCCCGGTTGATGGCATCGCGGCCGATCCGCAATATCTCGATATTTATGTGCCGCCGGGCAAACGCAAAGTCTTTCCAGTGGATACGTACCGTTCAGCGTTCGCCTATATTTTCGAAGGCTCGGCCAGTTTCCGCGATGCGTCAAAGCCTTTCGGCGTATTGGTTGAAAAAGAAATCGACGGCGAAGAAATCCACGTCCGCGACATGAGCGGCAACCGCACCCTTGTCGTATTCGACAAAGGCGACGAAGTGGTGGTGCAGGCAGGTGAACACGGCGTACGCTTTTTGCTGATTTCCGGCGCACCGATCCGCGAACCCGTCGCATGGCACGGCCCGATTGTGATGAACACACGCGAAGAACTCATCACCGCCGTCAATGAATTGCGCTCCGGTACCTTCATCAAAGAAGGCGTTCGGAAGAGCTGATATCACACGAAAACGAAGGAACCGAACGGGCGCAGCTTAAGCCGGTTCCTTCAACAGCCGAGAAGCGGCAGCGTCGAGAATTTCGGCACCCCATTCATTCATGCTTTGCCCGGAGAGCTTGGCCGCAAGCGCCGCGCGGGCGTGAATGGCGGGCGAAACGCGCAACATTAAATTGCCCGAATAAGGCTTATCCGGTGCCTTTCCCGCCTTGGCACAGGTGGCGAGATAATCATCGACCGCCTCATGAAACGCCTTTTTAAGCCCCTTCACACTATCGGCATGGAAGCCAACGACGTCATCAATATTGGCGATATGGCCAACAAAAACCTCATCATCCGCATCAAATTCAACGCGGGCCATATAGGATTTATAACTCAAGATACTCATGGCTTTACCCCTAACCGCGCCTCGATATCGCTCCATTCAAGCGACGCTGGCGTAGGCGACATAAACAGGGCAGCAAGCGTCTTGCGATGGCGCGCGTTCATGGCAGAAATTCACCACAAAAAACCGCAAATTGCAATCAAAAAATGATTGCAATCTAAATCAAACCACCGCGCCTACCCGCACAAGCTTATAGGTGATCGAGTCGATCAGGGCTTGGAAGGACGCGTCGATGATATTGCCGCTGACGCCCACAGTCGTCCACCGCTCGCCCGTCTCATCGGCTGTTTCTACCAAGACGCGCGTTACGGCGTCTGATCCGCCCTGGAAGATACGAACCTTGTAATCCACCAATTCAAGGCTCTTGATGTGGGTTTGATATTTGCCAAGGTCTTTGCGTAACGCCAGATCAAGCGCATTAACGGGACCATTGCCCTCCGCCGCAGAAATCAACGTTTCACCATCGACATCCACCTTCACAAAGGCTTCGGCAATCGTCTCGGCAAGGCCGTCATCCGAGAAACGGCGCTCAACATTCACGCTGAAGCGCTGCACGCGGAAAAATTCCGGTACTTCGCCCAAGATCCGTTGCGCCAATAAAAAGAAACTCGCATCGGCACCTTCATAGGAATAGCCGAGCCCTTCGCGCTCTTTCACTTCTTCGAGCAAGCGGGAGATGCGGTGATCGTCTTTTTTAACTTCGATGCCGAGGCGTTCGAGTTCGGCCAAAATATTCGAGCGTCCTGCTTGATCGGACACCAAAACCTTGCGCCGATTGCCCACGCTTTCTGGCTCCACATGCTCATAGGTGTGCGGGTCTTTCATCACCGCTGAAGCATGGATGCCCGCCTTTGTAGCAAAGGCCGAAGCCCCCACATAAGGCGCGTGGCGATTGGGCGAACGGTTCAAAATTTCATCCAGCGCGCGGGAGACTTGCGTCAAACTTTTCAGCGCCTCATCGCTGACGCCGATGGAAAGGCTCTTTGAAAATTCCTGCTTTAATTTCAGCGTCGGAATGATGGTGGCGAGATTGGCATTGCCGCACCGTTCACCCAAACCATTCAACGTGCCTTGGATTTGTCTTGCCCCTGCTCGGACAGCCGCAAACGAATTGGCAACCGCCTGCCCCGTATCATCATGCGCATGAATACCCAGATGCGAGCCGGCAATATATTTTGCAACATCGCCTACAATGCGTTCCACTTCATGCGGCAAGGTTCCGCCATTGGTGTCACACAACACAACCCAACGCGCTCCGGCTTCATAGGCTGCTTTGGCAATTTGCAACGCATAATCGGGATTGGCTTTATAGCCATCGAAAAAATGCTCGCAATCGAGCATCGTCTCGCGCCCGGCGGCTACCACCGCAGCAATGCTTTCGCGCACCGAGTCGAGATTATCCTCAAGCGAGGCCTCAAGCGCCACCCGCACTTGATAATCCCACGCTTTACCAACGAAACAAATCGCATCGCTCTGAGACGCCAAGAGCCCGGCAATCCCAGGATCATTCGAGATCGAACGACCGATTTTCTTCGTCATGCCAAACGCCGTGAAGCGTGCTTTCTTGGTGCGCTTTTTTGAGAAGAAATCCGTATCCATCGGATTGGCGCCGGGATAGCCGCCTTCGACATAATCAATACCCAACGCATCGAGCATCGTCGCAATCTGGATTTTATCCTCCAGCGAAAAATCAACGCCCGTCGTCTGCGCGCCATCGCGCAAGGTTGTGTCGAATAGATAAAGGCGATCCATCATGGTCAAGGCCTATCAGTGAAGGGGCGCGGGAGACGCGCCAAGGGTTTTTGTCATGGAAGTATTGGCAAGCCATTCATCGCCCAACGACACGCTGCTGCGCCGTTGCGGCTCATAGCCAACACGCGAAAACAACGGCACCGCGCAATCGCTCGCCTCAACATGAAGCGCTGGCACGCCACGCGCTTGCGCGAGTTTTTCAACCGCATCCACCAGCGTCGTCGCCACGCCACGACGCGCAACGCCGGGGGCTACATAGAGTAGATCAATCTGGTCTTTGCCCTTCAACGCAATAAAGCCTGCGGGCAAGCCCTCAAGCGTGGCAACCAGCGTTAACCCGCTCTCAAGCCGTTTGGCAAAAGCGGGCTCATCGTCAAACGCTTCAATCCACGCTTTGACTTGGCTCTCCGAGTAATCTTCAATGCCCAATTGCTCAATGCTCGCCCGCACAATGCGAAGCAAAATCGCAAGGTCTTTTGGAAGATAAGGACGAAGCGCAGGCGCGGACCATTTGGGGGTGGCGGAGAGGATCATAGGAAACCCCGCATATTAAATCCGTCATTGCGAACGAACGTGAAGCGACCCAGTTGATGGTGCAAAAAAGGTCTGGATTGCTTCGTCGCTACGCTCCTCGCAAGGACGGAGAAAGAGTAAGAGCTCATCGCTTCACCTCCCACGTGGTTATGGGATTACCCTCGGCATCTTTGCCATCTTTGATCTGAATACCCATCGCCACAAGCTCATCGCGAATACGATCTGATTCAGCGAAGTTTTTGGTGCGACGCGCTTCGATGCGCGCGTCGATTAG
Source organism: Hyphomicrobiales bacterium (assembly GCA_947455025.1). Lineage (GTDB taxonomy): Bacteria > Pseudomonadota > Alphaproteobacteria > Rhizobiales > Beijerinckiaceae > CAIUPE01. Next base: position 19,451 of record CANGLU010000010.1, on the reverse strand, counting down.
CGATGTGATGCTGTTAAGCCAATCAGGATCTCGATCTGACATCGCCTCTGTAACGTCGGAATTCGAAAACCAAGCCTTTGTATTTAGACCAAGAAAATCCGCACAATAGGCAAGCTGCTGGGCATCGTGTGAATTAACCTTGGCCTTGCGAGCGAGATCAGACAAAACGGCAAAGGCTGATGCCGTATTCAAGTCATCGCACAACGCATCCAGCAGCGCTGGCTCGACAGGGCCAGATGTTAGCGAAACATGGTGGCGACCTGCCAATTCAGCCCAATTGGCAAGCGTCTTTTCCGCCTCTTCCAACGCCTTCACCGTAAAATCAATCGGCTGCCGGTAATGCGTTTTAAGCATTGCAAGCCGCAAAACCTCGCCGGGCCAAGAACGCCCGCCAAATTTTTCCGTCGCCAGCAGCTCATTAATTGTCACAAAATTCCCCAAGCTCTTGGACATTTTCTGTCCTTCAACCTGCAAGAACCCGTTGTGCATCCAAACCTTGGCCATCACGTCATGGCCGAAGGCGCAGCAGCTTTGCGCGATCTCGTTTTCATGATGCGGGAACACCAAATCAATTCCGCCACCATGGATATCAAACATCTCGCCCAAATAACGATGGCTCATTGCCGAGCATTCAATATGCCAGCCGGGGCGGCCATAAATCGAAACCTCGGTGCCGTTTTCCACAAACGCGCCGTTCCAACCGGGCTCCGAGGGCGAAGATTCTTTCCACAATACGAAATCGGCCGCATGGCGCTTATGCGCTTCCACGGCCACGCGCGCGCCCTCGATCTGCTCGTCGAGCTTGCGGTTCGATAGAGCGCCATAAGCCGGCATGGAGCTCACCTCAAACAGAACCTCGCGCCCCTGCTCGCCTTTCGCGATATAGGCATGACCATTGCCGATCAGCCGATTGATGATGCCAACCATCTCTTGGATATTATCGGTTGCCCGCGGCTCTACCGTCGGCGGCAGGCAGCCCAACGCCGCCACATCCGCATGAAACTGCGCGGCGGTGCTCTCCGTGACCTTCCGGATAGCCTCGTTCAACGGTAAATCAGGATAATCCCGCGCCGCGCGATCATTGATCTTGTCATCCACATCCGTGATGTTGCGGACATAGGTGACATGGCCCTCGCCATAGAGGTGCTTCAACAGCCGATACAGCACATCAAACACAATCACCGGCCGCGCATTGCCGATATGGGCGAAGTCATACACTGTCGGGCCGCAGACATACATCCGCACATTCGCCGGATCGATCGGCGTAAACGGCTCTTTCTTGCGGGTCAGCGTATTGTAAAGCGTGAGTGCCATAGGGTTTCCTGCCTTGGCTGGCTATCGGAAACCTTCGCTCTGTCATCAAGAGAAAAACGGCCCCGGCCAGCAAAACTGCTAGCTAATAATCTCGCAAATAATGAGCGCGAAGGGACAATTCATAGAGTGATCATGCCGATCAGCGGGCCTCCCGTCAAGCGCGACGCGTTATTTGAGGGCTCCGTATTAACCTTATCGGATAAATTTTAGGGTCAGAGTTCAAATTTTAACCAAATTGCAACGGTTCGGATGGATTTTCGCGCAATTGTCAGTCTTCCGGAATGTTTTCATGCGTGGTTTTAAGATTTTGTCGGCGTTTTCGATTGCTTTAGCGCTTTCCTCCAGCGTTTCGTTCTCGGCCAATACCGCGCTGCGCGATTTTGTTGTTCCGGCCGATGATGGCTATGGCATGGATGATTGTTTGGCCGAAGGCGGCCCCTGCGCCAAGCTGATCGCCGATTCGTGGTGCCAAGTGAACGGCATGACGGCCTCGGTGAGCTATACCGCCGCCGATATGACGGATATCACGGCATCTTTATCCAAAAAGGCCGCAAACAAAGCCCCCGTCCCCTCCTATATCGTCACCTGCGCCGAGTAATCCGGCCTCCCCACGCCCCTTAGGATCGATACCCGCTTGACGCCTGCAGCGGGGAATGGAAAGACGCGTAGCGGATCGGTCATCTTTTTGACGCGATCATAAGGCCCATACGTCTTCTTCTCTGGTGCGAAAATTTGATGCTTAACCGTCAAGCCCCCGTTTTTTTAACGCTATTGGCGCTCTGGTCGCTGAGCCTTGGGCTCGCACAGGCCCAAGGCGTGGGCTATTGCGACCGTCTACGGGCGGAACTGGCCGCCGTCGAAAGCTCGCTTTCATCCAATATGAACATTGATTTGTCGGCCACGCTCAAAAAGACCCAGCGCGAGCTTGACCGCACCTCGGCCTACGCCAAGTCGATTGGCTGCAACGATATGCGCATCCCGCTTTTATCCGGCCCGGCGCCCGCAAAATGCCCGTCGCTTGAGGCGCAAATCGGCCAGCTCGAACAAGACGTCGAATCCTTGAAACAAGAAGCGGCACGCGACTCTTCGGGTGATTTGGAAGTGCGGCGCGATACGTTGAAAGCAACGCTTGATGGCAATTGCACCGAAGGTGCAATCCTCGCAAATCCGCCTGCCAAAGGCGGCGCCAATACGCCCTTCGGCGGCGCAACCGACGGATTGCAAGCCTCCGAAATGCCGGACGATCCGATGGCTCGACTTGGCAATTCCGTTGCCAATGGCTTCCGCACGATATGCGTGAGAAAATGCGATGGGTTTTTCTTCCCCATCAGCCAATTCGGTTCGAATGGCCGCCTTTCAACCGATGCCGACCTTTGCCATGCCTCCTGCCCCGGCGCAGAGGTGAGCCTTTACGTTCAGCCCAATGATAAGGAAGTCGATGGCGCGGTCTCAGCGGAAAGCGGGCAACTTTACACGGCCCTTCCAACCGCCTTCCATCACCGCAACGCGGTTGATCCGACCTGCTCCTGCCGCGTGCCTGGAAAGAGCTGGGCCGATACGCTGGCCGATGCCGAGCGCATTCTTGGCGTAACAGGCCAATCAGACGCGCTCGTTACCGAATTGAAGGCGCAAGAACTCTCTCGCCCACGCGATATGAAAGCACCCGTCAAAGGCAAGAAAGGCGATCCCGCGCCCGCACTATCGCCAGCGGCCGATTTAATCGCGCTTCAAAACGCCATTCCTGCCGGCACGGATATCGTGCCCGTGGGTCAAGGTGATGTGCAAGAAATTACGGCACCCGATGGCACGAAACGCAAGATCCGCATCTTGCGCGCACCGGGCGCCGCAGCGGTTACCGCCGTTCAATAAGAGGCTTCGATCAAGCGAGCCTTAAACGCGCTTTTTCCTCGCCGATCAACGGCAGAAGCAGCTTCAATTCCGGCCCATGCTCAAGCCCCGTTAAAGCCAGACGCAGCGGCATAAAAAGCTCTTTACCTTTTCGCCCCGTGGCCTCTTTCACTTTATTCGTCCAAGCGCCCCATGTTTCATGGTCCCATGGCTCAGATGGCAGGAAGGATAAGGCGGTAGCCAAAAACTCGGCATCCAACCCAACAGGCTTGGCAATCGGCCCTGCCACAATATCAGCCCATTGCGCGGCATCGGCCAAGCGCGCAAGATTACCCCGCACCGCGAGCCAAAACGCCTCATCGGCTGCAATACCAAGATGCGCCAAGCGTGCAGCAACAGCCTCAAACGGCAATTGATGCAACAGCTTTGCATTCAAGGCATCTAGCTCATGCTCATCAAATTTGGCTGGCGCGCGGGAGAGGCGGGAAAGATCAACCAACCCACCAAGCTCATCCATGGAAGGCACCGCACGCACGGCTTCCGATGAGCCAACGAGCACCGCTAAAGAAGCAACCGCCATCGGCTCCATATCGGCTTCCCGCAAGGACGCAATCGAGAAATGGCCCAGACGTTTTGAAAGCCCCTCACCGCTCGCATTGGTCAGCAAATTATGATGCCCGAATTGCGGCGATTTGCCGGAGAGCGTTTCAAAAATCTGAATCTGCACGCCCGTATTTGTAACATGATCTTCACCGCGGATCACATGCGTAACACCCATCGCGATATCATCAACAACGGAGGGCAGCGTGTAGAGATAAGAGCCATCGGCACGGATCAATACGGGATCGGATAGTGACGCACTTTCAACATGCGATGGTCCACGCACCAAATCGGTCCAGGCAACGCTGCGATCTTCCAACAAATAGCGCCAATGCGGCTTGCGGCCTTCCGCTTCAAGCGCTGCCTTTTCTTCGTCCGTGAGTTTTAAAGCCGCACGATCATACACAGGTGGCAAATGCCGCGCGGCTTGGCGCTTGCGTTTGCGCTCTAACTCGTCTTCCGTTTCATAGCACGCATAGAGCCTGCCCATCGCGCGCAAGCGGTTAGCGGCTTCATCATAGAGAGCAAACCGCTCGGATTGGCGGATTACATGATCAGGTTTAATGCCAAGCCAGTTGATATCGGTGGCTATGCCATCGGCAAATTCGCGCGTTGAGCGTTCGAGATCGGTATCATCATACCGCAAAATAAATTGCCCGCCTGCCCGCTTGGCAAACAGATAATTCAACAAAGCCGTGCGGGCATTGCCAATATGAATCCGGCCCGTGGGCGATGGTGCAAAACGTACGATGGGAGCGGTCATGATATCCTTAAACCAAACTAAGCCGATGGCTTTTTGCAAATCTTACGTCTGCATATGCCCATTAAAATGCAACCAACTCTTTAACGATCCAGATTCCAAGGGTTTAATAGCTTTACACCGGTGTGGGTGAAATCTTTTTCATTGCGGCTGACCAAAATCAACGAGTGTCGGAGCGCGGTAGCCGCAAGAAATCCATCCATCGGCGAAAGCACCCTTCCTGTGTTACGCGCTTTCGCCATAACCTCGCCCCAAATCGCCGCCGTCTCCCGATCAATATCGATAATCCGCTCGGCAAACCTGTTCCTTAAGTCTTGATTGAGCCAATCTTCCAAGCGCTGACGCTTTCGGCCCGAGGGTAGCAAAGAAATACCATGGCTCAATTCGGCAATCAGAATGACACTGATAAACAGCCTGTCCTCATCCATGGCATCCAGCCAACCTATTACGCCCGGGTCAGGCTCGGGCCTCAGAGGTTCGGATAACACATTGGTATCGAGTAGAAATTTCACAATTCAAGGTCGCGGACGGGTGTGGTGTTCCGCTCAAGATCAAGCGCTTCCCCTTTCAGCGGCGACGCCTTCAAAAAATCAACCAGCGAGCCTTGCCGCCGCGATTTACGGTCCCATTCATCGACCGAGACAATGACCACGCTTCTTTTTCCGTTTTTGCTGACCGTTTGAGGGCCTTCGGAATGCGCGCGAGCCATCACTTCGCTCAGCTGCGCTTTGGCTTCAGCAACCGTCCATTCCGCTGAATGTTCCATTCCATCCGCTCCAAATGACCATAATGACCATCTTGACTATAATCATTGTGGCATTTGAAAACAAGACCGGAGGCCTCAAAAATCCACCACATCCGTCCCGGTCGACGCCCTTTTCGGCGAAAGCGACGGGTCAGGCGTAAAGCTCGCCCTTCCCTGATCGCGGAAACGGTTCACGATCGGATAGCGCCGATCGCGACCAAAATTCTTGAGCGTCACTTTCGCGCCGGGCGCGGATTGCCGCCTTTTATATTCGGCCGAATAGAGCAAACGCTCGATCCGTTTTACCGTCTCAAGGTCAAAGCCCTTCGCCACCAAATCGGAAACACGCATCTCGTTTTCTACCAAGCCTTCAAGGATCGCATCGAGCACATCATAAGGCGGCAAGGAATCCTGATCCGTCTGGTTTTCGCGTAATTCAGCCGAAGGCGCTTTGGTAATAATCCGCTCGGGGATCACGCCACCCGATGGCCCTTTGGCACCTTCCGGCTTCCAATGGTTACGCAAGGCCGAGAGGCGATAGACCTCCATTTTGTAGAGATCCTTGATCGGGTTAAACCCGCCATTCATATCGCCATAGATCGTCGCATACCCCACCGACATTTCAGATTTATTGCCGGTGGTCACCACCATCGAGCCAAACTTGTTCGAGATCGCCATCAACACCGTACCGCGCGCGCGGCTTTGCAAATTTTCTTCCGTAATATCGGCGGGCTTACCTGCAAAAACGGGCTTTAAAATCTGCTCGAAACCATCCACCGCTGGTGCAATGGGCAACACATCATAGCGAATGCCCAAAGCCTTGGCGCAAGCTTCCGCATCTTCAAGACTGTCCGACGAGGTGTACCGGAAAGGCAGCATCACCGCATGCACGCGATCCGCCCCCAAAGCATCCACCGCCATCGCCGCGCAAATCGCTGAATCGATGCCGCCCGAAAGTCCAAGCACCACGCCGGGAAAGCGGTTTTTATCGACGTAATCTCGAAGCCCCAACACGCAAGCCGCGTAATCGGCCTCGTCATCGGCACCCGTCAAAGCCTTCGCGCCCTCGGCGCAGCGCCAACCTTCCGGCCCGCGCGTCCATTCGGTCAGCACAAGATCAGACCGGAACGAGGGCATCTGGCAGGCGAGCGAGCAATCGGCATTCAGCACAAAAGACGCACCGTCAAATACGAGGTCATCCTGCCCGCCGATCTGGTTGAGATAGACAAGCGGCAAGCGGCTCTCAGTAACGCGCGAAACCGCAATATTAAGCCGAATATCCGCTTTGGCGCGGAAATAGGGCGAGCCATTCGGCACCAGCAACAGCTCGGCGCCCGTCTCGGCGAGGCATTCGACAACATCCTCGCCCCAGATATCCTCGCAGATGGGTAGGCCCACTCGAACACCGCGCAGCATCACGGGACCGGGCATCGGGCCCGGCACAAACACGCGCTTTTCGTCAAACACGCCGTAATTCGGCAGATCGACCTTGAACCGGATGGCATCGATCCGCCCGCCATCGAGCACCGCATAGGCGTTATAAAGCTTACCGCTTTCCGCCCAAGGCAGACCGATGAGCACCGCAGGTCCGCCATCTGAAGTTTCCCGCGCCAAAGCCTCGCAAGCGGCGCGGCAGGCGTCTTGGAACGCGGGTTTGAGCACCAAATCCTCCGGCGGATAGCCCGCCAAGAAGAGTTCGGGAAACATCACCGCATCCGCGCCAAGCTTTTGAGCCTCAGCGCGCGCTGTCCGAGCCAAAGCAAGATTGCCCTCAATATCCCCAAGGGTGGGGTTGAGCTGGGCAAGGGCTAAGCGGAGGGTTTTGGGTGCGGTGGTCATGGATTTTGGTTTAGAGGAGACGGCTAATGACGGCAATGGCTTAATGTCAGGCTCCGACAGAACGGACTCTAGACACAAAATGGCAACACGTTAATCTATCCTACCGGTTAAATGGCCTCAAGATAACGACCCGCCGCTAACGATCCTTTGGCACTAGATGGTGGGAAGCGCTTCACCTTCGGTGCAACCGGCGACAGAATATCCCGCATTAAATAACAATTCACTGAGGTTAAAAGGCTAGACTTCAAAGGCCACAGGCTTATTTTAATTCGATACCTTACCTTTGGTAATCAATAGGATTTTTTAAATTGAATGAGCCGATCGAAGATACGCCGTCAAAATACGGTGTTATTCGGCAGCAGACGGATATCGTCTTGCGCCGCCTCTATTTTGATAGGCCGCATATGTTCATCATTCGTCGCGGTCATAAAATTTTAAACCACAATGGCGCGGAATATCACGCTGCGACGGGCGAAATTATCGTTGTGAGCGCGGGCCATTTTGTTGATATGACGAACATTCCCGATCAAGACGGGCTTTATGAGGCCGAGGCGTTTATTTTCGGGCGAGACGCCATAAAAAGGGTTCCGCTGGAACCCACGCGCTTGAAGCCAGTGGGCCATTTTATGCCCCCTGCCGGCTTTGAAACCTCAACCCAATCAGCGCGCGAAGCTCTTACCGGCGAACATTCTCTGCCTCCAACCATAATCACCCATCGGGTAGCCGAATTGCTCGCCTGGGCGCGAGCCTATGGATTAAATCCCGGCGGTGCCACCTCGCAACATTTGGCCATCCGCCTCCGTCAACTCATCGCGCCAGAACCCGGGCGCAATTGGAGCGTGCCCGAACTTGCCAAACTTCTCGCCATAAGCCCACCAACGCTACGGCGAAATCTGTCCTCCCAAGGTCTATCGGCGACGGAGATCATTCATGATGTCCGCATGACGCACGCGCTTTCCCTTCTCCAGACAACAACAACCGCCATCACGGGGATTGCTTTTGACGTGGGGTATCAATCACCCTCCCGCTTCGCCGCACGCTTTCTCGCTCGCTTCGGAGTGTCGCCGAACGACATTAGAAAGTCCCCTAACGGCAAATGATCAAAACGGCACAGACTTTGATCGTTTCCGGCGCGACCGTACCACAAGGACTCTCCTAAAAAAGACTTACGCAAGGAAGTGCGTATTTTATTAAACAAACCCAACAGGAGAATTTAATGTCAAATCTGATCAAAAATACCCTTATCGCGTCTGCCCTTATCGCTTCTGGCACCGTCGCCGAAGCTGCAGGTGCCTTCAAATTGACGAGTCCGGATATTGTAGAAGGCCGCCCTTTGGCCATGGCGCACGTTGCCAATGTATTCGGCTGTTCCGGCGGCAATATTTCACCGGCGCTCGAATGGTCCGGCGCGCCCGAAGGAACCAAAAGCTTCGTTGTAACCGCTTACGACCCCGATGCGCCCACAGGTTCTGGCTTTTGGCATTGGTCAATCGCAAATATACCCGTGAGCATCACAAAGCTCGCGGGTGGAATTACGCCCAACAATGCACCGGCGGGCTCGGTTCAGGTGCGTAACGATTATGGTTTCCAAGGCTTCGGTGGCGCCTGCCCCCCTCCTGGCCGGGTTCATCGCTATATCTTTTCGGTCTATGCCCTAAAGGTCGAAAAGCTCGATGTAACGCCTGAAACGACCCCTGCCGTCATTGGCTTTATGACGCTCGCCAATGCCATTGGAAAAGCAAGTATCACTGCGCTTTATGGTCGCTAAAATAACGTCCGACCAACTGAATAGAAATTGGTCGACCGTGACACGACCTAATTCATCATCTTAAACTAAATCTTCTTGGTGCATTCGGCTCATTATCAATACCGGAAGAGCCCGTTGGACAATCACCCTACCGTCATTGCGAGCACTAGCGAAACAACCAAGTTGATGGGGACGAATAAAATGCACCAGCCCCATCGCATTTTCTTGAAAAACACTAGCTGGGTTGCTTCGCTTTCGCTCGCAATGACGATCCTTTATGAGCGTCAAACGCCCGACTTACGAAAACCGATAACAATCCATCATCAGCACGCCATATTCTTGGCTTGTGTGGATGCGCTTGCCATGCGGGTGCTCGCCCGCCGCTCCCATCGCCACGAAAAGCGGCAGGAGATGCTCTTCCGAAGGGTGGTTTTTCACCGCATTTGGCGCGACTTTCCGATAATCGACCAAGGCTTCCGTATCGCCCGCTTCAATCGCCTGATCGAGCCATTCGCCGAAGCTTTTCACCCATTCAGGCGCGGGTGAATCGGGGCGGTAATTGCCTTTAAAAAACTCATGCAGATTGTGCGTGGCCGCGCCCGACCCGATGATCAACACGCCGGAATCGGCCAAAGGCTTTAAAGCCTGCCCGAGCTTGAAATGATACTCAGCCCCCTTATTGGGCTCAACCGATAGCTGCACCACAGGGATATCGGCTTCTGGCCGTAACAGTACCAAGGGCACCCACGTGCCATGGTCATACCCACGATCGGCAAAGGCAGGCTGCAATCCGGCTTGATCGAGCAGGTCAAACGCCTCTTGCGCCACTTCCGGCGAGCCGGGGGCGCGGTATTTCACTTGGCGGAGTTCCGGTTCAAACCCGCCGAAATCATAAATCATCGGTGGATGCGCGCCATTGGTCAGCGTCGGGCGGCTCGTCTCGAAATGCGCGGTCACCATCAAAATGGCGCGCGGCGTGCCAATGTCCTTGCCGAGGCTTTCCAGAAAGACCTTCGCTTCCGTATTGTGCAAAATAAGGTTGGGTGCGCCGTGCGAAACAAAAAGCGTGGACATGATCAAGGTTCCATCGTGGATGACACTGCATCATAGATGGCCCATGACTGACGAATTACAAAGTGCAAAGGCGCAAGCCCGTTTTTGCGAGCCCGCGCCTTTCAAAATCTATTCCGTCGATAGCCCATAAACAGTCCCAACGTCTCATGGTGAACCGCGATGCAACGCATCGCGTGTCGAACCACGTCCTTCGACACACGCTGCTGCGCAGCGTGGCTCAGGATGAGGGGATTGTTTACCCCCGTCCTCACCCTGAGCTTGTCGAAAGGCGACTTACTCCGCTGCCTCAACCAAGGGCCGCCCTTTAGCCAGACGCTCTTTCTTCAAAAGCTCGGCCACCAAAAACGCCATTTCCAAAGCCTGTTCGGCGTTCAAACGCGGGTCGCAATGCGTGTGGTAGCGGTCGTGCAAATCCATATCCGAAATCGCCCGCGCACCGCCCGTGCATTCCGTCACGTTCTTGCCCGTCATTTCCAGATGAATACCACCCGCATAGGTGCCTTCCGCCTGATGGACATTGAAGAAGGTTTTCACTTCCGACAGGATCATATCGAAAGGCCGCGTCTTGTAACCCGAGCCCGCCTTAACCGTGTTGCCGTGCATCGGATCGCATGACCACACGACCGAGCGACCCTCGCGCTTCACCGCACGCACCAGCGCCGGCAGATGCGCTTCGGCCTTATCCGCACCAAAGCGCGCAATCAGCGTCAAGCGGCCTGCTTCATTGGTGGGGTTCAACACATCGATCAAGCGGATCAACTCTTCCGGATCAAGCGACGGGCCGCATTTCAGGCCAATCGGGTTCTTGATGCCACGGAAATATTCGACATGCGCATGGTCTGGCTGGCGGGTACGGTCGCCAATCCAGATCATGTGACCGGAGGTGGCGTAATAATCGCCAGTCGTTGAATCGACTCGCGTCATCGCCTGCTCATAGCCGAGCAACAATGCCTCATGCGAGGTATAGAAATCCGTCGTACGCATTTCCGGATGCGCTTCAGGATCAATGCCAATGGCGCGCATGAAATCGAGCGCTTCGGTGATGCGGTCGGAGATTTGCCTGTACTGGCCCGATTGCGGGCTGTCTTTCACAAAACCTAACATCCAGCGATGCGCGTTTTCCAAATTGGCATAACCGCCATTGGCGAAAGCGCGAATAAGGTTCAGCGTCGCAGCCGACTGGCGATAGGCCATCAATTGCCGCTCAGGATCCGGAATACGCGCCTCCGGCGTGAACTCGATGCCGTTGACCACGTCACCGCGATAGGATGGCAATTCGACATCGCCGATCTTCTCATTCGGCGCCGAGCGAGGCTTGGCGAACTGGCCAGCGACGCGGCCAATCTTCACCACCGGCGAAGAACCGGCAAAGGTCAGCACAACGGCCATCTGCAAGAAGAGGCGGAAGAAATCGCGGATATTGTCGGCAGAATGCTCGGCAAAGCTCTCGGCGCAATCACCACCCTGCAGCAAAAACGCCTCACCATTGGCCACTTTGCCCAAAGCGCGCTTCAATTTGCGGGCTTCACCGGCAAAAACGAGCGGAGGAAAACCGGCCAATTGCGCCTCAACCGCCTGCAACGCCGCAGGATCAGGATAGGCTGGCACCTGCTGCACAGGCTTTGATCTCCAGCTCGAAGGGCTCCAACGCTCGGTCATTATCTCGCTCCATACCGTGCCGCGCCCCCTTAAAGTGAGGGCTTCTCAGGCGAAAGCGGTTCTATAGCGGAGGAGATTGGGTATGGCTAGAAAAGATTGCGTCCTGTTACTCCACGCTCAGCAACACGTCCAAAAACGCCTCGCCATAACGTTCCAACTTCGCCGTTCCAACCCCATAAATCCCCGCCATCTCGCGCAACGACAGCGGCCGTTGCCGCGCTAGCTCAATCAAGGTGCGGTCGGCAAACACCACATAGGCAGCCACGCCCTCCTCGCGCGCCAGCTCCAGCCTTTTGCGGCGCAGCGCGGTGAAAATCCGCGTCTCGTCTTCATCCAGCCCTTCCGGCGCATCCTGCCCCTTGCCCACTTTCGAGCGCGCGGGCTTGGGCGCTTTCGGCGGGTCTTTGCGCAATTGAATGCTCTCTTGGCCCAACAAAATCGCCTCGCCTTTGGCGCTCAGTTTAAAACCACCATGCTCTTCGCTCGCCGTTTCAAGCGCGTCGGCTGCAAAGAGCTGGCGGATAATGCCGCCCCATTCGGTGCGCGTTTTATCGGCGCCCACGCCAAAGGTTTTGATCGCCTCATGGCCATTGCGCGAAACGCTTTCGCTGGCCGTTCCCGTCAACACATCGGTGAGGTAGGTAGCCCCAAAGCGTTGGCCGGTGCGATACACGGCGGAGAGCGCTTTTTGCGCATCCACCGTCCCATCATACAAAGCCACCTCACCGCGACAAATATCGCAGCGTCCACAGGGCGGCGCTTGCTCGTCAAAATAGGATAACAGCACCTGCCGCCGACACGAGGCCGCTTCGCACAACATCGCCAAGCGGCCGAAGCGCGCATGTTCAATGCGGCGGCGTTCTTCGCTGATTTGTTTTTCCGCAATTTGCCGACGCCTCAGCGCCATATCTTCCACGCCGAAAAGCGTCAGCGTTGAGGCAGGCAAGCCATCGCGCCCCGCGCGGCCGATTTCCTGATAATAGGCTTCCACACTGCCCGGCATATCGGCATGCACGACAAAGCGCACATCGGGCTTGTTGATGCCCATGCCGAACGCGATCGTGGCTGCCACCACAATGCCATCTTCCTGCAAAAAGCGGTCTTGATTGCGCGCGCGTTGGCTTGCCTCCATACCCGCATGATAGGCCACCGATTCAAAGCCGCTGTCTTGCAACCAAGTCGCCATTTTCTCGGTGCGGTCGCGTGAGGAGCAATAGATAATCCCGCTCTGCTCGCGATGGTTTTTGAGAAAAGCATCAATCTGCTTGCGCGGTTGATCTTTCGGCGCAAAGCGCAAATCCAAATTAGGCCGGTCAAAACTATGCACCACAATATGCGGCGCACGATCAAACAAACGCCCGGCAATATCGGCGCGCGTGTTGCGATCCGCCGTTGCGGTAAACGCAATCACCTGCACATTGCCCATGGCCTCTACCGCCGAGCGGATCTGCCGATATTCAGGCCTAAAATCATGTCCCCATTCAGACACGCAATGCGCTTCATCAATCGCCACCCGTTTAACGCCAGCGCGTGATAACGCGTTATGCAACCCGTCCATCGCCAACCGTTCGGGCGATAAAAACAACAGGCGCAACGAGCCCGCTTTCAGCGCGCTCCATACCTCATCCGTCACATGGGACGTATTGGATGAATTGAGCGATCCCGCACTCACCCCCACATGCCGCAATTGCTGCACTTGGTCGCGCATCAACGCGATTAACGGGGAGACAACCACCGTCAGCCCCTCTTCCAAAACGGCAGGCAATTGGTAGCACATGGATTTACCGCTACCCGTCGGCATCACCGCAAGAACCGGCCCACCCGCCAGCACAGCCGCAATCACTTCCTCTTGGCCGGGGCGAAACTCGTCATAGCCAAAAACGCTTTTCAACAGCGCATAGGCTTTGGGATCAAGAACAGACATCGGCTCACAAGGTCAGAAGGAATCACGCAAAAGGCGCGGGAGTGAGCTTCATAGCGGGCGCGAGGGGATTGGGGAAGGGTTGGTTAGGCGAAGCCGCACCCCAACAACCGTCATTGCGAGGTGAGAAGCGATTTGCGAAGCAAACAAAACGATCCGGTGAATCGTTTTGAGTGACGAACGCGAAGCAACCCAGTTGACGGTCATTATAGAAGTGCCATGGCAATATCGCACCCTTATGGTTTTCCACTAGCTGGGTTGCTTCGCATTCGCTCGCAATGACGAAAATGAAAGCGCGCCGGGAGGCGCGCGGTCCCTCCCCATCTTAATCCCCCATTCACCAAAACCGCCTATGCTGCCGTATCACCTTTTCCGGATGTACCCCGTTGCGTAAACTCATCCTTGCCGTTCTTCCTGTTTTGATTGCCGTGTTCGTGATGATTGCGGGCAATGGCTTGCTCAATACGCTCATCCCCTATCGGGCGACCGTTGAAGGCTTTTCACCGACCATGGTGGGCGTTATCGGCTCGGCCTATTTTCTGGGTATGTTGGGCGGTACCTGGACGGCGCCTGCCATTGTTCGCCGTGCCGGGCATATTCGCGCTTTCGCGGCCTATTCGGCCATTGTGGCGGTGGCCGTATTGGCCTTTCCTCTCGCGGTGTCACCCTTTCCGTGGATCATCTTACGCGCCATTGTGGGTTTTTGTTTTGCCGGTCTTTATGCGGTTGTCGAAGGCTGGATTTCTGGCAAAGCCGGAGCCTCGCATCGTGGCCGCTTGCTCGGCATTTACAATGTCGCCAATTTCTCGGGCTCCGCTTTCGGCCAGCAAACGCTGCGTGCATTCGAGCCCAAAAGCTTCGCGCTGTTTTCGGCCGCAGCAGCTTTTATGATGTTGGCTCTGGTGCCGATGGCCATGACCAAGGCCGATCCGCCGCCACTGCCCGCCAAAGGCCGTTTGGTGATTGCCGATCTCTGGTATCTCTCGCCCGTCAGCATTGTCACCGCCATTTTATTGGGGCTGGCGAATGGCACCTTCTGGTCGATTGTACCGGCCTATGTGCAGCGGCTTCATCTCGGGCCCGATACGGTGGCAAGTTTCATGACCTTTGCCATTTTCGGCTCGGCGCTAACGCCCTACCCCGTCGGACGTCTCTCCGATCGCTTTGACCGCCGCATGGTGATTGCGGGCATGTCGGTTGCTGTGATGCTGCCGGAAATTGCGATGGCGTTGACCGCCAAGCCCTCGCTCTTCTGGCTCTACACGCTGGGCTTCTTAGTGGGCGGATTGATCACCGTGCTCTATCCGCTGATGACGGCCTTGTCCGTTGATCGGCTCGGCCCCGACAAAGCCGTACCTGTGGCCAGCACCACGCTCTTCATCTATTGCCTCGGCGCCATTGTCGGCCCGACTTTGGTCGCCTGGCTCATGACCGCCTATGGCGACCGCGCGCTCTTCGTCCACAACGCGCTGGTGCATTTCGCCATCACCGCCTTCGCCCTCTGGCGCATCTACCGCGAAGGCCCGATCCCGCACGGCAATAAACGCTCGGTGGATGCGGTCGATGAACGACCGGTGGGCTGACGAGCGTTAGACGCTCGGTGCAACCCAAGGTGTCCGCATCGTCACAAGCTCTTCGGCCGCCGTCGGGTGCACGGCGAGGGTCTGGTCGAAATCGCGTTTGGTCGCGCCCATCCGGACCGCGATGCCGACCATTTGGATCATCTCTCCGGCGCCCTCGCCTAAGATGTGAACGCCCAAAACACGGTTGGTCGATTTATCTACGATTAATTTCATCATAACCCTCTCCTGACTACCTGAAAGGGTAGCTTTCATTGCTCGAAAGCTCGTTTTATATATCTCAATTGGATGCGTTTTGCGGGCCTCTTCCTCCGTCAACCCGACGGTGCCGATTTCCGGCGTCGAGAACACCGCCGTCGGTGCGAGGCCAAAATCAACTTGCGTCGGGCGTCCCCCAAACACACTATCGGCAAAAGCGTGCCCTTCGCGGATTGCAACCGGAGTGAGCTGTAACCGGTTCGTCACATCCCCCACGGCATAGACAGACGGAACGTTGGTTTGAGAGAACCCATCGACAATGATGCCGCCTTCTTGATCGAGCAAAACCCCAATCTTTTCAAGGCCTAAGCCCTTGGTGTTGGGCTTGCGTCCGGTGGCATATACCACCCGTTCAGCCTCAATACACCGGCCCGTCAGCGTGGTTACAGCCACATGGCCGGGCCTGCCATCGAGCATTTCGACATCGGTATGGTTGAGAATGGTGATGCCAGCGAGCTTCATAGCCTCGGTTAGGCCCTTCCGAAGGTCCTCGTCAAAGCGCGGCAACACATGATCGCGCCGTAAAATGAGCGTGACATGCGAGCCTAACCTGTTCAAAAGACAGGCGAATTCGACCCCGATATACCCCGCCCCAACAACCACAACCGACTTTGGAAGGGTTGGCCAATCGAAAAAATCATTCGAATTTTCGGCCAAATGAATACCGGGCGTAGCTTCCGGCCTCACCGGATGACCTCCGGTTGCAATCAAGATGGTCTTGGCCGAAACCGTGCGGCCATCTGCCAAAGTCACCTCATTCGGCCCCGAAACAACCGCCCGCTGCGGTATAATCTCAACCCCTGCTTTGGCCAGATTTTGGGCATAAACACCCTCTAACCGGTCAATTTCTTTGTCTTTTGCTGCTTTTAAGACCGAAAAATCAAATTTCGGAGCATCAACGGTCCATCCAAATCCGGGCGCGTCTTCAAACCCATCCGCAAAGCGACTGGCCAAAACATAGAGCTTTTTCGGCACGCACCCGCGAATGACACAGGTTCCCCCCATGCGGTATTCCTCCGCCAGCATGACCTTCGCGCCATAGCCAGCGGCAATCCGAGCCGCACGAACGCCCCCCGAACCACCCCCAATGACGAACAGATCAACCTCATAAGCGGACATGATAAACCTTTCAGATCAACGGGTTAGGGTGCGCAGTCCGGTAGAGGTTGCCAAAATGGCCCGCTCCGCCATGCCAATAAACAGGCCATGTTCAACAAGTCCTGTCACATGGTCCAAGGCCTCTGCAAGCTTGGCCGGATCCACAATACGCCCCAAATGAGCATCCAGAATAACATTACCGCCATCGGTTAACAGCGTTTCGCCAGTGGCCTTCCGCCGAAGTACCAATTTACCTTGGCAACCTGCTGATAAGACAGCCTTTTCCAATTGCCGCCGCGTCGCCTCCAAGCCAAATGGCGCGCATTCCAAAGGTAACGGGAATTTTCCTAAATTTGCGACTAATTTCGTCTCATCGGCGATGACAATGAACCGTTTAGCCGCCATTTCGACGATTTTCTCACGCAAATGCGCCGCACCGCCACCCTTGATCAAGTTGAGCTGAGGATCAATTTCATCAGCGCCATCAATCGCCAAATCGAGCTCCGGCGTCTCCTCCAGCGTCGTCAGCGGAAGGCCAAGGTTATGAGCCTGAATGCGCGTTGCCTCCGACGTCGGAACGCAAATAAGCCTAAGTGATTCAGCCTTCATCCGCTCAGCCAGCAAATCGACAAAGATTTTGGCCGTCGAACCGGTTCCAAGGCCCAATCGCATGCCCGATTCAACGCTTTTTAACGCCTCAGCTGCGGCATCGCGCTTCAATTGATCCAGTTTCATTTGCTCAATCCAACCTAAACTATGAAAAACCTAAGGCTTTTTGCCCGATTTTTCCGGTGCGGTACATACCACATGATCTTCAAACACATAGCAGATGCTCACGGCCCCCGTCCGATAATCCACCCGAAACACGCCGGCCTCATGTTCATGCCGTGAAGCAATAAGGCCATATTCGGACGCTTCCGCAGGACCGGCCCCCTCACCCGCCGAATAGCAGATGGTTACGCCATAACTGCCGTCTTTTTGGCCATATTGGCACGCCCCAACTTCGCCGGTTACGCGATCGACCCGATAAATACGGTTCAGATCCGTTTGAGGCGCTGGGCTGAACTCAAATTGAGCCGCTAGCGAAGGAAAGGGAAAAAGCACGGCAATAATAAGGAGAAAATGCTTCATCTGATCCTCCAAACTCGGTCTCAATAGGCCTAAACAGATTCGAACCTCCTGTCGCTCGTAACCGACCATGAAACGGCTATTGACGCATCACCTGAAGTCGATCACATCAGCGCCATGATGACACCCCGTAAAACGCTTGTATTCGACCTTGACGGCACCTTAGCCAATACGGCACCGGATATTATTGCGACCCTCAACGCGATACTTGCGTCCCTTGGGCATCCGCCCTTGCCAGATCACCATGCCATACAAATGATCGGCAATGGCGCCCGTGCCTTGCTTGCTGCAGGCCTTAAAGCCGCCGGTGTGCCTTTTGACCAGGTCTTTCTCGATAAGCTATTCGTGCAATTTCTTGCACATTATGAAAAGCATATTGCTGATAAGACGCAATTATATCCGGGCGTTATTGAATCACTTGATCGCTTCGCCGAGGATGGATTCATTTTTGCCGTTTGTACCAATAAAATGGAGCATCATTCTAAACTGTTGCTTGAAAAACTAGGCATAAAAGATAGGTTTTCTGCCATTTGCGGTCGCGACAGTTTTCCCTTTTTCAAGCCCGATCCACGGCACCTCACAATGACAATCACTGAGGCCGGTGGAAATCCTGAGCACGCCGTTATGGTGGGAGATTCGGGCACGGATATCCAGACAGCAAAAAACGCTAAAATACCGGTCGTTGCGGTTAATTTTGGATATTCCGAAACATCGGTCGAGCTACTGAATCCGGATGTAGTGATTGAGCATTACGACCACCTTTACGAGGCAGCCATAATGCTCGCCAAAAAACAAATTCTGACTGTATAATTTGACCGTTTAATTCGAGGGAACGGTGGCGTGATTATGCTGGCCTGCAGGCTCCGATCCCATCGCTTCAATTTTG
Source organism: Hyphomicrobiales bacterium (assembly GCA_947455025.1). Taxonomy (GTDB): domain Bacteria; phylum Pseudomonadota; class Alphaproteobacteria; order Rhizobiales; family Beijerinckiaceae; genus CAIUPE01. Next base: position 994 of record CANGLU010000010.1, on the reverse strand, counting down.
AATTCAATATTAATTGAACCTGCCTTTTCAAAATGAAGTATGCCAGAAACGGTTTCCCCATCGATTAGGGGCTTCGAAAGACCCATCATCATAACGTGAAAAGAGCCAGGTTTGAGAGCAACCGTCTCTCCGGCCTTTATCTCCAGTCCCGATGGTAGAGGGCGCATTTTCATAATCCCATCGACCGTAGCCATTTCATGAACAGCGGCCATATGAACGCCGGAAACTTCGACCGATATAAGGCGATCGTCTACTGAACCTGAATTTGTAATTTCCATGTAACCGCCTGCAACTTCGGCCCCCACCGGTGTTGCCCGCGTCCATGGGTGATGAATATTAAGATCACCCACCTTGTAGCCATGTGCAAAGGCGAAACTTGAAGAAAACAAGGACAGTAAAAAGACAAACCCGCGCCTATTAATTAAGAATTGCATAGTTTGATGCTCCAGTAATTCCAGATTTTAGAGATAAATTCCAAATGAGCTGAATTCGGCTGGAGGAGCCCTTGACTGGAAATAGATGGAATATTTGAAGGACGATGGAAGGCTGATCGGCTCTCCGAGAGTTACCGCATTTCGATAAGCAAGCTGCTCGGAAATCAGCTCTGAATCGGCCAAAAAAGCCAAGTCGGATGACGGTGCCTGACTTAAACAGCACCAAACCTTATCATGCCCCGAATGAGTGTCTCTCTTTTCAGGCGGGACAAAATCGCCCAAATATTTAACGCTCTGACATAAAAATGCCTCATCAGAATTCCGCCGATCGGCAGAGCTAGGCAACGCAGAAAATGCAACATACGCAGAAAATAAATAGGCTAAAGACACCAAAAAAATAGGCTTAAATCGAAAAAAGATGAGCATTTTTCTTGGTTTTAAGTCCAAAAATTGAATTAATTTTTGTATTCCGTCGCCATTTCTGTTGAAAACAAGTCGCATGGTTACAACCAGAATGGTGGGCGCGACAGGGATTGAACCTGTGACCTCTCCCGTGTGAA
>CANGLU010000009.1 GCA_947455025.1 Hyphomicrobiales bacterium | reverse complement strand
GTCAACCGAATTGCCTGGCAAGCCACGCACTTCGAGGATCTTGCCTTCTTTCTTGCCGATTTCTTTCATCAAGAATTCTGCAGGAATACGGCCAAGATCGGTCTGGTTCTCGTTGACCATCATGACTTTATCAGTGTCGAGCACGTTGTCGAAAGGAACAACGACGACGTTATTCTTGTCGGCAAGCTTGATCACACGATCAAAACCTTCAGGCGAAACAGCGATGGTAACAATCGCGTCGAAGCCCTGGTTAATAAAGTCTTCCATGGCGCCGAGCTGCGCTGCAACGTCGGTGCCGGTCGAGATAACCTTCAATTCCTTGATGTCTTTCTTGACATCGGCCTGATCAGCGAAGGCCTTAGCCGTCTTGATCATCTGAATGCGCCATGTGTTACCAACGAAGCCGTTCACGATCGCAATGCGATAAGGACCTGGCTTTTTATCCCATTGGAAATACTTCGTTTGATCCGTCCATGGCTTAAAGCAAGCAGGCTCTGCACCTGGTCCCGAGACAATCTTCGGCCCTGCGAAAGCCGAAGTAGCAGCCAACAAAGCTGCTCCTGCTGCCAATGGCAGCACGAATTTATTGATAAACATAGGTTTTACTCCCGTATATGTTGCCGCGTTTTAGTCCCAGCACGATGCGGCATTCTCGTGCAGGAATTCGTTATTGTGCTACTTAAGTCGCTATTTTCTAAAAACACAATAGGGGTGCCCCTCGATTTTGACATAGGACACCTGCTTTATGTGAAATTGCCAAAACAATAGGCATATCAGCCGAGAACCATACTCGGCTGATGGTTAGGATCGCCTTTTAAGATGAATCGAGGACAAATAGCTCAGATCTAATCGATCACGATTGAGCTATTTCGATGCCTGATGGATGTATTCCACTAAGGTTTTTTCGACGCCGTCCGCCCAAAGCTTTTTCAGCCAACTGTCAAATTGCTCGACAAAGCCAGGATGGGCCGAAACGGTGGCATAGACATCATCCATCGCCAACCATTCAGCCGAATGTTGCCGCGCCAACTGCGCTCGTTTCTGAAGTTGTTCCCAATTGGGATCATTGGCTTCAATGACGGCGCCGCTCTCCGTCACGCCGTAACAATAGCGACACCACAAGGCCGATTCGAGCGCGAGCCCCGTGAAGCTCCGGCCTGCCTTGATCGCGTCTGCAATGCTCGGAACGATAAATTTCGGCTGGCGATTGGAACCATCGAGACATAACCGCCGGATTGTGTCCCCAATGGCAGGGTTCGAAAAGCGCCTTACAATCAGTTTGAAATAATCCTGCAAATCCGTATCCGGTACCGGCGGAACAATTGGGATAATTTCATCCTGTTCGATTTTAATCAGAAAATCCCGAACAAGCTTATGCTCCATTGCCTCATGCACATAATGGACATCGAGCAGTCCCGCCGAATAGGCAATAATGGCGTGCCCGCCATTAAGGATACGAATCTTCATGGTCTCGAAGGGCGACACGTCTTTAACAAAGGTCGCGCCGACTTTATCAAATTCAGGTCGGCCCAATGGAAAATGATCTTCAAGAACCCACTGCTTGAACTCTTCGCAAAAGACAGGCGACGCATCTTTGATGCCAAACTTGGATGTAGCAAGCGTGCGTTCACGGTCCGTTGTTGCGGGCGTAATGCGATCCACCATCGCATTGGGAAAAGCGACATGCGACGCGATCCAATCCGCCAAGGCTGGGTCGGACAATTGCGCAACACCAACAACCGCATTGCGCGTAACCGCACCATTATGCGGAACATTGTCACACGACATAATGGTGAAGGGTGCCAGACCCTTGGCTTTGCGCTGCTTTAATCCGGCAACTAAAATTCCAAAGACCGTTTTAGGCCGATCCGGATGTTGCCCGTCATAGGCAATTGAGGCATGGGCCGCATCAAATTTCCCCGACACGGGATCAATAAAATATCCACCTTCCGTAATCGTCAAGGATACGATGCGGATACGCGGATCCGACAACCATTGCAGAAGTCCGTCCCAATCATCGGGGGCGACAAAATCAATCATCGCGCCTGTGACGCGCGCGTGACTGAGGCCGGAATCCTGTTCAACAATCGTTGTTAAATAATCCTGCCCTTTTAGCCGGTCGCGCATGGCCGCATCATGAGCCATAACGCCTGCACCAATAATGCCCCAATCTTTATTGAGGCCCTGATTGAACAGATCATCGAGATAAACGGCCAAATGCGCGCGGTGAAAATTACCAACGCCAAAGTGTAAAATACCAGGCGAAATATCGGAGCGTTGATACTGAGGGCGACCGACATCGGCTGAAAGCTGATGAAGATTTTTAAGGGAAAGCTCTACACCAGCGCCATGCTGTGATGGCTCAACACTCTTCGACATAATCCATCAATCCTTCATTACCAAATACGAGAAAGCCAAACCCGCCAAAACCATTGCTATTCTGGTTGAGGCAATTAAAGCCCCTGAACGTGACGATTGGGCTTCATAAGCTCACTTAAGTGCCACACCTTGCGCGTCAAACCGATGAACCCGGGATGCCTCAAAACCGAGCGCTAAAGCGGTTCCAGGCGAGGCTTCGATATTGCCTGTGGCGCGAACGGTGATAGATCCGAGTTCCGGCGATTCAGCATGAATAAACGTGTCAGAGCCCAGATGTTCGGCGATACGGATCGTGCCCGTAAATCCACCGTCCGATGCGCCTAATTGAATATGTTCGGGCCGGATGCCGATGGTTGCCGCTCCATAACGCGCGGCAACACTTCCCGATATAAAATTCATCTTTGGCGATCCGATAAAGCCTGCAACAAAAAGTGTTTTCGGATGATCATACAACTCAAGCGGTGAGCCCACTTGTTCAATACGACCTTGATTGAGCACGACAATGCGATCAGCCATGGTCATGGCTTCAACTTGGTCATGCGTGACATAGACCATGGTTGCGCCAAGCGATTTATGCAGCTGCATAATCTCCAACCGCATTTGAACGCGAAGGGCAGCGTCGAGATTGGACAAAGGCTCGTCGAACAAAAAGGCTTTCGGCTCCCGCACGATCGCCCGCCCAATGGCAACGCGCTGACGTTGACCGCCTGATAATTGCCCCGGACGACGATCGAGATAGGCGGTTAGGTTAAGTGTCTCGGCGGCTTTGCGAACCTTGGCCTCGATCATGTCCTCGGGCTGCTTGGCCATTTTGAGCGGGAAGCCAATATTGTTTCTGACCGACATATGCGGATAAAGCGCATAGGATTGAAACACCATGGCCAATTCGCGTTGCGCCGGTCCGAGTTCGGTTACATCGCGTCCATCAATCAGGACTTGGCCCGAGGTTAAATCTTCAAGCCCCGCAATCAAGCGCAATAGGGTCGATTTACCGCAACCGCTTGGACCGACAAAAACGGTAAAGCCGCCATCAAGGATATCGAGATCGACCCCATTGATAACACCAAGATTGCCGAAATCTTTTCGTACGGCTTTCAGCTCTATTCTGCTCATGGTGACTACCTCTATCTTATTTCACGGCGCCGAAAGTGAGGCCACGCACAAGTTGCTTTTGCGAAAACCATCCAAGAATAAGGATTGGCGCAATAGCCATTGTGGAAGCAGCTGAAAGTTTGGCCCAAAAAAGGCCTTCTGGACTGGAATAGGAAGCAATAAAGACGGTTAGCGGCGCGGCATGGACATCCGTCAGCTTAAGGGTCCAAAACGCTTCATTCCACGCCAATATGACATTGAGCAGAAAGGTCGATGCGATACCGGGCAATGCCATCGGCGCTAAAACACGCGTTAATTCTTGCCAAACGCCCGCACCATCCATGCGCGAGGCTTCCAGAATATCGACCGGAATTTCTTTGAAATAGGTGAACAACATCCAGATCACGAGCGGAAGATTCAGCATGAACATGATCACCAAAACGGGGATGTGCTGATCGATCCAGTGATAGTCTTTGAAGATCAGATAAATCGGCAAGAGCGCGCCAACCGGCGGCATCATTTTCGTCGATAGCATCCAGAGCAATGTATCTTTGGTTCGTTTGCTAGGGCTGAACGCCATCGACCAAGCGGCCGGAATGGCAAAGACAAGGCCAAGCAGCGTGGAGCCAAAGGCAAGGATGATCGAGTTCATCGCAAACCGCAGATAATCGGAGCGTTCTTGCACAATCCCGAAATTCTCAAAGGTCCAACCGGTTGAAAACAATTGCGGCATCAACACCGCATCCTGCTCTGTTTTGAACGATGTCAAAATCGTCCATAAAATCGGCCAGAACATCAAGATGCCGATCGTCCATGCGATGAGGGTGACAATCAGTTTGCGTTGTGGGGACGTTTGGCGCGCCATGCTCTCAAATCTCCAAATTCCGCCCGATAATCCGAACGAGGAAAATCGACACGAGATTAGCCAGAACAACCGCGATCAATCCGCCGGCTGAGGCTTCGCCAATATCGAAATTGAGCAAGCCTTGGAAATAGACCAGATAGGTCAAATTGCCCGCCAACCCGCCCACGCTCGTGACATAGATTTCGGCAAAAATATTCAGAAGGAAAATGGTTTCGATCAGAATGACGACAGTAATCGGGCGCGCGAGATGGGGCAAAACAATATAACGGAAATAGGATAAAGCACGCGCTCCATCCATGGCGGACGCGTCTTTTTGTTCTTCATCGAGCGATTGCAAGGCGGTTAATATAATAAGCGCCGAAAAGGGCAGCCATTGCCACGAGGCAATGATAGCCACCGAAAGAAGCGGTACTTTGGCAAACCAATCGAGCGGCGTGATGCCGACGAGTTGTTGAAGAAAGGCAAACAATCCGTAGATCGGATTCATCAGCAGATTTTTCCACACCAAGGCACTGACCGTTGGCATGATGAAAAAGGGCGAGATCACGAGCAAGCGAACAATACCGCGTCCCCAAAAGGGCTGATCCAATAAAAGCGCTAGACCAAGGCCGCCGGCAACAGAAGCAACGATAACGGTGGCAACGAGCGCGAGGGTATTAAAGACGGCACCCGGAAACGATTCATCCGTTATAAAATAATAGAAATTGGAGAAGCCTGCCCACCCATCCATATCGGGGTTCAGCAGGTTATAGCGCAAAAATGAAAAATAGATGGTCATCACCAAAGGCACGATCATCCATAAAAAGAGGACGATCACTGCGGGCGCAACGGCCAATCTTGCGATACCCTGTGAATGACGCGTAGCCATGTCTTAAATGCCCTAACCTGCGATGTTCAAACTCAACAGGATTACGCTTTATCAGCCTTTTGCAAGGCCTTATCGACGCAATGTCGACTTCAATGACTATATAAAATCAATAAGCCGCCTAACCCGCTAAAGGTTAGGCGGCTTATCCGGGAGATTACTTGATGTAACCAGCCTTTGTCATCTGCGTCATCGTGAAGGCCTGAGCTTGCTTCAGACCATCGTCAACCGAGGTCTGGCCAGCCAGAACGGACGAGAAGATTTCGCCGACTTTGGTGCCGATGCCCTGGAATTCAGGAATGGCAACAAACTGAACACCAACATAAGGAACTGGCTTCACGGTTGGCTTCGTTGGGTCTGCCGAATTGATGGAGTCCAACGTCATCTTAGCGAAAGGAACCTTCTGGTATTCAGGGTTAGCATAGAGCGAGGTGCGCGTGCCTGGAGGAACGTTAGCCCAGCCTTCTTTCGAAGCAACGAGCTCGAGATAGTGCTGGCTGGTTGCCCATCCAACGAACTTCTGAGCCGCATCGGCCTGCTTCGTGCCTGCCGGAATGGCGAGAGCCCACGACCAGAGCCAGTTGCCACGCTTGCCAAGACCTGCGTCCGGAGCGAGCGTGAAGCCAACATTGGCAGCCACTTGGCTGGCCTTTGGATCAACCACGAACGAAGCAGCTGCGGTCGCATCGATCCACATACCGCATTTGCCGGTTTGGAAGAGGGCAAGGTTTTCCGAGAAGCCGTTGCCGGAGGCGCCAGCTGGACCAGCATCCTTCATCAAATCGATGTAGAACTGAAGGGTCTTCTTCCATTCAGGTTGATCGAATTGTGGCTTCCAGCTTTCGTCAAACCAACGAGCGCCAAACGAGTTCGAAGTGGCGCCAAGGAACGCCATGTTCTCACCCCAGCCTGCTTTACCGCGAAGGCAGATACCATTCACGCCATTGGCGCGATCGGTCATCTTGCGAGCTGCTTCAGCAATGAAGTCCCAGGTCGGTGCGTCAGGCATTTTCAGCCCGGCCTTTTCCATCAGGTCCTTGCGATACATCGTGAACGAGCTTTCGCCGTAGAAAGGCGAAGCATAGAGCTTACCTTCAACCGAGAGGCCGCCACGAATAGCAGGAAGAAGATCATCAACCTTATCAACGCCGGTCAACGGAACGAGCCAGCCCTTTTTGCCCCAGATTGGGGTTTCATAGGTACCGATCGTCAATACGTCGTACTGGCCGCCTTTGGTCGAAATATCAGCGGTTACTTTTTCGCGAAGAACGTTTTCTTCCAACGTCACCCAGTTCAATTTAATGCCTGGATTTGCTGCCGTAAAATCGTCGGTCAGCTTTTGCATACGGATCATGTCACCATTGTTCACGGTGGCAATCGTCAATGTCGTGTCAGCAAATGCGGCTGATGCCAGCATCATCGCAACGCCAGCGCCTAAGCCAGTCTTTAGCAGTAAGGATTTCATAATGATTCCCCATAATTGAGCGCCCTCCCCTCCGCAGACGGAATGACGACTCGTTTCCTCCCGAGGGTTGGTGCGCATCGATAACGATTACGCAGCTCATCTGCCGGCCCCCGCATCCGATCAGATCTTGTAGTGGCCGAATGGTCGCATATTGCGGGCAATTGTCAAGCGGCTGGGCAAATAATCACAGGCCGCGCTTAACCCGGCGCTTAACGCCCTAACCCATTGAAATTGATATTAAATATTTGTTTACCATAAATTAGCAGGAAAAGATTTAAATTTTTAACGACCCGCTTTTAACAAATTTTCAGCCATCGCGTCATTGGTAATTAAACCATTGATCAAATGCCCGCGCATAGCCGCCCGAATGGCGCGCAAACGCCCAGGCTCCATGGAAACGCCAATAATATTGGTCTTGGAATTGCGCCGAGGCGGCACGCCGACCACACGGTCATTGGTAATGCCTTTGATCATATTGCCGTCATCATCATAGGCCCAGCCGGTGATCTCGCCCGCCGAGCCCAGGGCCATCATGGCGCGCATATCGGCAATCGTCACAAACCCGTCTTTCACAAGCGGGGCATCCTCGACCATTGATCCGATGCCGACAAAGGTCACATCGGCTGATTGAGCCAATTCAATGACTTGGCGAATGTTACGCTGGGCATTGATCGAATCGCGTTCGGCTTTGGAAACAGCGATCACCGAACAAGGCATGGGATAATAAGGGGCATGAACAATTTCAGCCGCCCGGCTCACGGCATCGAGCAGCGAGGCCGAACCATCCGGCGCAATATTGCCCACCAAGGACACGAGCTTATGGTGCGGGCACTCCATAGAGCGTAATTGCTCAGCGGTTGCGCGGAGCTCCTCACCCGTTCCCATCGCCACAATGGTCGGCTCTTTGCGGATCAGATAGCGCTCGAGCTCTGCCGCCGCCGCATTGGCAATGCCAAGCGTCGTCGACTGGCTTTCAGGGTCACTGGGGGTTACCTCACAAAAGCGCAAGCCAAAGCGATCTTTAAGCGCCTCGGATAAATCAAGGCAGCGGGCAATTGGATGGTCGAGCCGGACTTTGACCAGCTTCTCTGTGATGGCAATGGCCACCAAACGCTGCGCCGATTGCCTCGAAATCTGCATTTTGCGCGCGATTTCGTCCTGCGTGTTCCCTGCCACATAATAGAGCCACCCCGCGCGGGCCGCATCATCCAGCCGCAAGGTTTGACTTTCAGGAAACCGAGCCATCGATCCTATTCCCACCCAAAGACTAACATCTGACGCCGAAGAAACGACCAATTCCGCCAGTCTGCGCAACAATTAACGGCATCAAAACCCGATTTTTGCGATGCCCGCAAGCTCGGAGTTGCCCCGCCAACCACGCCCGCCAAATCCGAAAGCGGAAAAACCGCCACCCCAACCTGCCCATTGACCCGGGCGACATAGCGCTTCACGTTGACGCCACATGCAAATCACTCGGGCCAAACAGGACCCTCTGGTAAACGAGCTAAGAAACGAGACTTCGGAATGACGCACTCCTATGACTACATCCTCGTCGGCGGCGGCACGGCCGCGTGCGTGGCCGCGTGGAAACTGACGACCGAGCGTAAGGCAAGGGTTCTGTTGATCGAACGCGGACCGCGGCGCCCTTCCTTGATGCGCCAATTTTTGCTCTCCATGCCGGCTGCCTGGATGATGGCCATTCGCGGCAATCCGGTTGTGGAAATGCACACGCCTGTTCCGCAGCACCATTTGAACGGCCGCTCCCCCGCCGTTGGCCAAGCCAATGTTTTAGGCGGAGGCACGTCTGTTAATGCCATGGTGTATACCCGCGGCCAGAGGGAAGATTACGATTATTGGGATGCGTTTTTAGGAAACAACGCTTTATGGTCGTCCGATACTCTGCTGAAGCATTTTAAAGCGCTCGAAGACAATCAACGCTTCAATAATAAATGGCACGGAATTTTGGGACCACAGCCCGTCTCCGATACCGGCACAACGTGCCAGATCACCGAAGATTTTATCCGCGCGGTGCAAGGGCTTGGTATTCCTTACACGCCTGACTTTAATGGAGAAGCCCAATATGGCGTTGGAACCATGCAATATACGACGTTTAAAAAACGTCGCTATAATGGCGTAGAGGCCTTCTTAAATCCCGCCGATGCGACGGGCCGACTAACCATTGTAACGGACGCTACGGTAGCAAAACTAAATTTCAACGGCACCATTTGCGAAGGTGTTACCTATCTTCATCAAGGCAAGGAACATAAGGTTTCATGCAATCATGAAGTCATATTGGCGGCCGGATCATTCAACACGCCTAAAATCATGATGTTGTCTGGCCTAGGACCAGCGGATCATTTGAAGAAAATTGGGATTACACCGAAACTTGATGTGCAAGGTGTCGGGCAAAATTTACAAGATCATCATGAGGTTCCTGTCGTTGCTGCCACCAATGGACATTATGGCTATTTCCACGAAGATCGCGGTATGCGGGCGATTAAAAATGGCCTGCAATATTTGTTGTTTAAAACTGGACCTGTGACCAGCAATGGTGTCGAGGCATGCGCCTATTTCGATCCAGAGGGTGGCTCGCGCCCAACAATTAAAATGTATTGTGTCCCGTCGGTTTATCTCGACAGCGACAATGCCGATGTACCCGATCAAGATGGCGTAACCTTGAATGCCTGTTTGCTCAGGCCTAAATCGCGAGGCACGGTCCAATTAAGAAGCACGAACCCCTATGACAGGCCGGTCATCGATAATCATTACCTGTCAGAGCCCGATGATCTCCGCCTTGAAATTTTAGGATTGCGCTATGCACGCGATATTCTGGCGTCTCAACCGCTTTCAAGCCGCATTAAGCACGAACTCATTCCGGGCAAGGATGTGACATCGGATAGCGATCTCGCCACCCATTGCCGTCGGACCGTCAAAACAAATTGGCATCCGGTGGGGACGTGCCGCATGGGCCCCGACAATGACCCCTTAGCGGTCGTTGATACGCAGCTTCGGGTCAATGGCATTAAAGGGCTTCGGATCTTGGATGCCTCGGTTATGCCTTTTATTCCATCGGGCAATACAAATGCGCCAACTATGGCTGTGGCAAGCCGTGGCGTTGATTTCATTCCGGCGTAAATTTTTCCAATTTCGAACCGTCACATGGCGATTGAAACGAAGAGGAGACAAAAATGTATCTTAAAAAATTTGATCTGACGTCACGCGTGGCGGTTGTGACCGGTGGTGGACAGGGCATTGGTTTAGCCTGTGTCGAAGCCTTATGTGAAGCAGGGGCGCATGTCGTCATCGCGGATTTTGATCAGGCCGTCGCCGAAAAAGGCAAGGCTGCCATGGCGGCCAAAGGCTACACGCCCGAGATCGTCATCATGGATGTCACGAATTCATCAAGGGTAACGGAGGTGGCCGATGAATTGGTTGCCCGTCATGGCCATGTCGACATTATTGTGAACAATGCCGGCATTGCACGCTCTGAAACACCGGCGGAAACGGTAACGGATGAGCATTGGCTCAATGTCATCGATGTCAATTTAAACGGACTTTTTTGGTGCTGCCGCGCCTTTGGCCGCCACATGTTAGAGCACAAATCGGGATCGATCGTTAATATCGGCTCGATGTCCGGCTTTATTGTGAACAAGCCGCAAGAGCAAAGCTATTACAATGCATCAAAAGCAGCCGTGCATCATTTGACCAAATCATTAGCAACCGAATGGGCAAGCCGTGGTGTGCGCGTGAATGCCGTTGCACCGACCTATATCAATACGCCACTGACCGCTTTTGCTAAAACCAATGCCACCATGTTCAACACCTGGATGGAAATGACGCCGATGGGCCGCATGGGTGAAGTGGATGAAATCGCCTCGGTCGTTCTCTTTTTAGCCTCCGATGCCTCAAGCCTGTTGACTGGCTCTATTGTGCAGGCCGATGGTGGATATACCTGTTGGTGAGATGCGTGCGATAGGCCTTCATTGAGGAAAAATGAAATGACGAGACAAGAGATCGCGGAGGCCTATCGCGCTTATATCGATTGCCTGAATAGGCAAGATTGGAACAAATTAGGCCAGTTTGTCCATGACGAGGCTGTACATAATGGCCGCTTGATCGGCCTCCCCGGCTATCGAGCCATGCTGGAAAATGATTACGACACCATTCCGGACTTACAATTCACAATCGATCTTCTGATCTGCGACCCGCCTTATGTTTCATGCCGGCTTTTGTTTGATTGCCATCCAAAAGCGTCCTTTATGGGTCTTCCAATTAACGGACGACGCGCGGTATTTTCTGAAAATGTGATTTATGAGTTTCTCGACGGAAAAATAAAAAATGTGCATTCGCTGATCGACAAAGCAAGTTTAGAGGCGCAGTTTTCCAAACCGTAGCGTTGCTCAAGAGACGTATTTTTTAAACGGAAAGATGCTTTCTAACATCCGCCTCGACCATGGCTGATTTCTCTCCCGCCAAAACAATGTGGCCCCGGTCCATGACGACATAGCTGTCGCAGAGTTCACGAGCGAAATCGAAATATTGTTCGACAAGCACGATCGCCATTGTCTGTTTTTCGCGGAGGAAGGAAATAGCGCGGCCGATATCCTTGATGACGGACGGTTGAATGCCTTCTGTCGGCTCATCGAGAATTAAAAGCTTAGGTCGCATTACGAGCGCGCGAGCAATCGCCAATTGTTGTTGCTGGCCACCTGACAGATCACCCCCGCGGCGTTGTTTCATATCGGCGAGCACCGGAAACAGATCAAAAATGAAATCCGGAACGCTATGCTCTTGTCGGGCTAAAGCAGCAAAGCCCGTTTCGAGATTTTCGCGCACCGTTAGAAGCGGAAATATCTCGCGCCCCTGCGGTACAAAGCCGATGCCCATACGGGCCCGCTCAAAGGATTGTTTTGCTTCAATCGGCTGATCACCCAACCAAATAGAACCCGCGCTAATCGCCTGCTGACCCGTGATGGCTCGCATGAGTGATGTTTTGCCTACACCGTTGCGGCCTAAAACGGCAGTTACCTTGCCGCGTTGCGCTTGCAGTGACACACCTCTGAGGGCCTGTGCTGCGCCGTAAAACAAATCAATCGATTGTACGTCAAGCTGCAACATGCTTCACCGCCCCAGATAGACGTCAATGACACGGTCATTGGCCGAGACAGCATCAATGCTGCCTTCCGCCAATACCGATCCTTCATGCAGACACGTCACCTTGCACTGAAGCGCGCGGACAAAACTCATATCGTGCTCCACCACCACAACGGCATGCTCGCCCGCAATGGAAGTGAGCAGCCTTGCCGTTTCTTCTGTTTCCGCATCCGTCATACCGGCGACTGGCTCATCGACCAGCAGAAGCTTGGGATTTTGCGCCAGTAGCATGCCGATTTCGAGCCATTGCTTTTGACCATGCGAGAGACTGCCCGCGAGCCTGTGTTTCAAATCACCAAGCCGAATGGTGGAGAGTGTTTCAAGCACTTGATCAACCGTGACGCGGCTGCGCCAGCCAAACAGCGATGACCATGCCGAGCGCGGACCTTCCACCGCGAGCAGAAGATTATCCTCAACCGTTTGTCCTTCGAACACGGTGGGCTTTTGAAATTTGCGCCCGATGCCAAGAGCAGCAATCGCGCTTTCGTCCCGCGTGGTGAGATCAATTGAACCATCGAATATCACCATGCCGTTATCCGGCCGTGTCTTGCCCGTGACGATATCCATCATCGTGGTCTTGCCCGCGCCATTGGGCCCGATGATCGCGCGTAATTCGCCGCGCCCGACCACAAAGGAGAGATCATTGAGCGCTTTGAAACCGTCAAAGCTTACGCTCACAGCATCGACATAGAGTATTGAATCGGTGAGATCGAGGTTCATGCCGCAGACCCTCCCTTCATGCGCTGAACGACGACTGCAAGGCTTCCCACAATGCCTTTGGGCAAAAAGAGCGTGACGAGAATAAACAACGCGCCCAGACCATAGAGCCATAATTCAGGAAAGCTGCCGGTTAGCCATGTTTTGGCAAAATTCACCAGCACCGCGCCAATGGCGGCACCAACCAATGTTCCGCGCCCACCGACCGCAACCCAGATGACGGCTTCGATTGAATTTGACGGCGAGAATTCCGACGGATTAATAATGCCGACTTGTGGCACATAAAGCGCACCCGCAATTCCAGCCATGGCAGCAGAGACCACGAAGACCAATACTTTATAATGCTCGACCCGATAGCCTAAAAACCGCGTACGGGATTCGGCATCGCGAATAGACGCCAATATTTGCCCGAACCGCGAGACGACCATTGCGCGCGCGAGCAGAAAGCCGAGCGCCAGAAAGAGTGCCGTTAAGGCGAATAATGTTGCACGCGTGCTCGCGGCCTGAACCGGAAAGCCGATTATATATTTGAAATCGGTCAGGCCATTATTGCCGCCAAAACCCATATCATTGCGGAAGAAAGCGAGCAGCAAAGCATAGGTCAAAGATTGCGTAATGATCGAGAGATAAACGCCTGTAACGCGGGAGCGAAATGCAAACCAGCCAAAAACAAAGGCGATGACAGAAGGCACGAGGACGATCATTAAAAGCGTGTAGCCGATATGATCGAAGAAATACCAAGTGATCGGCAATTCCTTCCAATTCAAAAACACCATGAAATCCGGCAAGACCGGATCGGCATAGACACCACGCGCGCCGATTTGGCGCATCAGATACATGCCCATCGCATAGCCGCCAAGGGCAAAGAAGGCACCATGGCCGAGCGAGAGAATGCCGCAATAACCCCACACCAGATCAAGCGCCAAAGCGAGTAAGGCATAAGCGAGATATTTACCCCAAAGGGAAACAAGATAGGTCGGAATATGAAAGGCTGAACTTTCCGGCACCGCGAGGTTAAGGAGAGGAACGACAACCGCAATCAGCAATAGCGTTGTTACAAATCCAATCGCCGTTCGATCAAAATGGCGGATGAAAAACGTGATCATTGTTCCACCGCCCTTCCCTTAAGCGCAAAGAGACCACGCGGACGGCGCTGAATAAAAAGAATAATCACAGCGAGCAAAATGATTTTTCCCAATACCGCACCCGCAATTGGCTCCAGAAATTTATTGGCAAGGCCAAGGCTTAAGGCGCCGAGCAGCGTGCCCCATAGATTTCCAACGCCGCCAAAGACGACCACCAAAAAACTATCAATGATATAAGACTGCCCGAGATTGGGGGACACATTATCAATTTGCGAGAGAGCGACACCGGCAATGCCCGCAACACCTGAACCAAGCGCAAAAGTGAGCGCGTCGACAAGCGGCGTCCGAATACCCATTGCGGCAGCCATGCGGCGGTTTTGAATGACCGCGCGCATTTTAAGCCCCAGCGATGTGCCTTTTATCACGCCAAGCAGCGCGACAAAGACGGCTAGTCCAAACAGAATGATCCAGAGACGGCCATAGGTGATTTGAAATCCGTTCAAATCCCAGACGCCGCTCATATAAGAGGGCGCGCCCACTTCGCGGTTATTGGCTCCAAAAGCCGAACGCACGGCCTGTTGCAACATCAGGCTCACACCCCATGTCGCCAGCAAGGTTTCAAGCGGACGGCCATAGAGATAACGAATAATCGTTCTCTCGATCAAAAGTCCCACCAACGCCGAGACACAAAAGGCAAGCGGTATGGCGATAGGAAGCGACCAGTCAAAAAGCCCCGGCGCTTTCGTTCGGATGATCTCTTGCACCACAAAGGTTGTGTAGGCACCAAGCATTACCATTTCACCATGCGCCATATTGATAATGCCCATCACGCCGAAAGTGATCGCCAAGCCAATCGCCGCAAGCAGCAGAACGGAGCCGAGGGACAAGCCGTACCAGGCATTTTGCACCGTGGAGAGCAAGGCCAGACGGCGGGAAATACCCTTTGCCGCAAGTTTAGCCGCAACAACAGTATTGGCCGAGGCATTCGCCTCCGACACGGCCCCTAAGAGCGCGAGTGAATCTTGATCTCCCCGTTCGCCTAATCGCTCTGCTGCTGCCACGCGATCCGATTCAGGCGCATCCACTTTCAAAAGAAGAACGGCGGCGCGCGCCTCCTCGAAATGACGTTTGACCACGGCGTCTTGTTCTTTGGCAATAACGCTTTCAAGGGCTGCGAGCGTGTTCACATCACGCGATTTAAAAACAGCCTCAGCGGCGGCAATGCGCTTTTGTGGATCAGCTGCCATGAGCGTCATCGAGCCCAGAGCAGCTTCAAGTGCACGGCGAACCCGGTTGTTCACTTTTACAGGCTTAAGGCCAGAGGGTTGTTCAGCCGGCATTGTATTTGTTGCAGCGTCGATCCAGCTGCCGGAGGCATCTTTAAAAAAGAGCGCTTTATCGGCTGAGCGGTAACTAAGCCGCGAGTCAGCAAGCGCATTCAATACCGCTTCGGCGGAGGGCAAGCCGCTTGCCGCAACAGCGGCGATGCCTAATTCAATATCGGCATAATTGTCGGTCGCGAGGCGCTTTAGAGTTAGCGTGGCATCATCGGCATAAGAAGCCCTAACGGCACCACCCGCAAGCAGGACAACAAGTCCGAAAATGACGAAAAGCCTACGAAGCATGAGACGAAGCCAATCTAAGACAGCGCATTGAAAAGGAAGAAAACGGGGCGGCCCTTAGGCCACCCCTTAGCTTTGAAACGAAGCTCAGCTTTTACCGCCGCACTTACCCGTCTTCACATTGAAATTGCCGCATGAGAGTGGAGCGCGCCAATCGGCAATCAGGTCTTTTGAACCTTCGAGATAAGGCGACCATTCATTAGCAACGACCGTGCCTGGCGTCTGCCAAACGGTGTTAAACTGACCGTCCGCCTTGATTTCGCCAATCAATACCGGCTTGGTGATGTGGTGGTTCGGCATCATGGTGGATAGACCGCCCGTGAGGTTTGGCACGGCAACGCCGATCATTGCATCAATCACCTTGGATGGATCGGTGCTACCGGCCTTTTCAACCGCCTTCACCCACATATTGAATCCAATAACATGGGCTTCCATCGGATCATTGGTCGTGCGCTTCGGGTTCTTCGTATAAGCTTGCCATTTGGCAATGAACTCTTTGTTCTCAGGCGTATCAACCGATTCAAAATAGTTCCAAGCGGCTAAGTGACCAACGAGCGGCTTTGTATCAAGGCCTGCGAGTTCTTCTTCACCCACGGAGAAAGCAACAACCGGAATATCGGTTGCCTTGATGCCCTGGTTGCCAAGCTCCTTATAGAACGGCACATTCGCGTCACCGTTGATGGTGGAGACAACGGCCGTCTTTTTACCCGTTGAACCAAACTTCTTGATATCGGCCACAATCGTCTGCCAATCGGAATGACCGAATGGCGTGTAATTGATCATGATATCTTCGGCCTTAACGCCCTTGGCCTTTAAATAGGCTTCGAGAATCTTGTTTGTTGTGCGCGGATAAACATAGTCGGTACCAGCAAGCACCCAACGCTGCACCTTTTCATTTTCCATCAGATAATCAACAGCAGGAATGGCCTGCTGGTTGGGAGCCGCACCCGTATAGAAAATGTTCTTCGAGGATTCTTCGCCCTCATATTGCACCGGATAGAAGAGAATCGAATTCAACTCTTCAAACACCGGAAGTACCGATTTGCGCGACACAGAGGTCCAGCATCCGAAGGTGGCGACAACCTTGTCTTTGGTAATCAATTCGCGTGCTTTTTCGGCGAAGAGTGGCCAGTTGGAGGCCGGATCAACAACAACGGCTTCGAGCTTCTTGCCGAGAACGCCGCCCTTTTTATTTTGCTCATCGATCAGATAGAGCATCGTATCCTTAAGCGTGGTCTCGGAAATCGCCATTGTGCCCGAAAGCGAATGTAGAATGCCGATCTTGATCGTGTCTTCCGCCTTCGCCGCGATGGACGCGACCAGGCTGCCTGCGACCAATGCCGTCGTGGCCATGGTTGAGATGAGTCTCTTCATTGAAGTCCCCTTCGAGAAAAATTACGAACGGGAGAGGTAAAGCAACGGGTGTGCCAGAAATTTTATTCAATAAAATCAATGAATTATCGCTTTGCACAAAATTTGTGCGCCGCAATATTATGCAGTTTTACTCGATACTGTAGAAAATATAGCCATCGGACCACGATAGAAGATTGGGCTGCGCGGAGCGACCAGCGACAACACTAACCCGTAAGCCGTTCCGACGCCGTGGTCTGGGCTGGCGCTTCATAGCGGCCTGTTTACATGGTCGGATTACGCTAGCTTCGACATATGTTATCCAGCCAATCCGCAGGGATTAAAAAATACGAATAATGGCTAGCGGACTGACTTCGTCAAATGATATTCAAAACGGAGGGGATCATAATCCGTGATACAAAAACCCGCTGTAAAATGACGGATAAGTTCTTCCCGGACCTGCATCCTCATTGCCATTGCTCCGACTTGATCATGCGCAATCAGCGCATCAAGATCAGCCGGTATTTTGATTGTGAAGGAAGGTGAGTCACTAGCCTCACGCGTTGATAGAGGCACATGTGATCCTTGCGCCAAGGCTATTACGCGAGGGCTATTCAAATGCCACTCGGCCAAAAGCCGGTCAGAAGAAAGCCCGGCATTAATCCCCTTCATGGCCCCGTAGTAATCCGTAAGATAGGTCGACGCGGTCACGCCAAGCCGGCAGACATTCAGATGTGCATTGATATGCCGCAGGGGATCAAAGGTCCAACGTACCAACTCAATGCCGCGTTCAAGGCACCAGCGTCGTTGATAATGTTTTAACTGAAGCGCCAAGCCACGTCCGCGCCAAGACGGACTTACCGCCAAACGATGCGAATGCTGGATTGACCTATCGCGCGTCGGAAATCCGAAAACATATCCGATCAACTCATCCTGCTCGAATGCTCCGGCCACAAGCCCGCCTTCATGCTGAATGACCATCATTAAATCGGCGGGATCGGCGGAGTCATCCTCCCCCCATACGAGATGTTGCAATGCCTCAGCTTGCACAAACTCAGGCATGCCGGACAGATCGCGCAGCGTCAACGCGTTCATCTTTTAAATGTCTCGGTACTCGCCGTTACCGTTTCAAGGAAAGCCCAATCGAGCGTCACGCCAATGCCTGCACCGTGCGGCACGGGCATCACCCCGCCCTCCGCGGTCAAAGGTTCATTGACAATGTCTTTGATAAAGTAACGGCTTGAACTGGACGTATCGCCCGGCTTACGAAAATTGGCGAGGGTTGAGAGATGAATATTATGGGCGCGACCGATGCCGGCTTCCAGCATACCGCCACACCACACCGGAACATCCCATGCCTCGCACACATCATGCAACCGTTTGGCTTCGAGATGGCCGCCAACGCGCCCCACTTTAATATTGATGACACGGGCAGCATCGGTTTGTAGCGCCTTGCGCGCATCTGCTGCCGAGCGGATCGATTCATCAAGACAAATCGGCGTCAGGATGCGGCTTTGTAACACCGCATGGTCATGAATATCATCCCACGCCAAAGGTTGCTCAATATAATCGAGATCGAAAGCATCAAGGGCCCGAAACAGCGATGTGTCCGACAGGGAATAGGATGTGTTGGCATCCACCGTCAGATGGGCGTGCGGCAGGGCTTCTCTTACCGCCTTGACGATCTCGACATCATGTCCGGGCATGATCTTTAACTTGATCCGCTTATAGCCCAATTCATCATGCGCCAAAGCCCGTTGTACCGTTTCTTCAAGCGGAGTGATACCGAGCGATACGCCAACGTCGATGGCGGATTTCAAACCACCCAGCACGGTCTTGAGCGGTAAATTGAACGACTTGGCCCAAAGATCCCAGAACGCCATTTCGACCATCGCCTTGGCCATATAATGGCCTCGCCACGGCGCTAGCACCTTCTCCAACGCTGCGGGATGCTCAAACGAAGCGCCCACAATGTTTGGCAACAGCACGTCTCGCACAAACGCCATACCACCAAGAAGGGATTCATCGAGATAATCAGGCCAAGGGTCCATTACGCCTTCGCCATATCCCTCCAACCCATCAGATTTCAAAACCAGTAGGGGGAAAACTTTATCGACCATAGTGCCGGTGGCTATTGTGAATGGCGTGACGAGAGGCAGCCGAACAACACGCAATTCCGCGCTATCAATGCGCAGCGGCGCAACCACAGACTGGCCCAGTTTAGCATGTGTCATCCCACTACCCTTTCGGAGAAGTAACACTTCTCCCGTATGCACCCTATGGCAATAAAGTTAGCGCCTCGCTTTCGCGAGACACCGAAACGCCCTTCGCCTTCGTGAAGAAATCAATGGAACCCATCTGCCCGCCCTTGAGCGCAATTTCGAGCCCGTTCAAATGGGATTTATCAGATAGTGCACGGCAGAGCGGCGCACTCGGCTCCAATGTAGCCGCAGCTGTCACGCCCGTTAAACCCATGGCCAGACAGGCCTGTCCCGAACTGTCACCGCCCGATACCACCGCACGGGTTAAGTGAGCACGCTCGACAATCCGATCCAGCATCTGGCCCAAGCCAGAGCCTAGTCGATGGCTAATGGCTTCGCGGTCAAGTTTATTGCGAGCCATAACATCTTCAAGCTGCTTCACCTCTGGATCATCAGGTCCTTCCGCCGTGAAGATCAAGGCATCTTTGCCATCGGCCAGCGCCCGCACCGCAAGATCCGTACAGCGCGAAATTTCCTGCGCCCAATTTTGCTCATCCAGCACCGCAAGCGATTGCGCGCGAATGGCAACAAAACCATTGTTAGCCGCGTGTTGAATTTGCTTGGCTGTGATGATGGAGCACGAACCAGATACCGCAGCGATCCTTTCAACGCGCGTGAGCTTTGGCGCCTCAAAATGCTGTTCGATCATCCCTTTGCTCCGCCAATAGGCGATAAGCGCGTAATTGACGCCTTGCGAACCGGCAACAAAGCGATCGTGCGACCGACGCTCCCACATTAATTCACCCGCGCGGATCAAGGTTTCGTCATCGAGGCCATCCAGCAGAATGATGCGTGAATTGTGCTCGACGAGTTTCCGATAACAGGTCTCGCCTTGACCGGATGTCAGCTCAATCCAATTTACAAGACCAATGGTTGCGTCTGTTTGCTTTGACAAATGACTCACGAGATCCGCTTCATCCATCGGCGTTACGGGATGGCGCATCATGACGGGATGACGATCGATCCGGAAAACCTCTTGCCCCATTCGCGCGAAAAGGTTTCCGAAGATCTGCCACCGACCAATAATGGGCGCCGCCGTGAACACCGGAACCGCCTCGGATTTGAAATGCGCGCGGCCAATATCAACCGCCTTACCAATCGAGCCGGTATGAGGAGCTGAATCAAAGGTCGAGCAGATCTTATAATGGTAAAGTGGCGCGCCAAATTGTTCGATGCTGTGAAAGGCTGCTGGTAAATGCTGTTCCATCCAATGCGGAGATTTTGCACGCGAGAGCCCTGCAACGCCAATCGCCGCGCAATCGCCTGCGCGCTTCACCATATCTTCGGTCGGCGTATCGAAAAACAAAATGGTCTTTAAGCCCGCAAAGGCCAGCGCTTCCAGAACCGCCGTCGAGCCCGTAAAATCATCGCCGTAAAAGGCGAGCAATGGCCCTTTTGGCAAACCATCACTCATGCAAATGTTTCCATCGCTTCGCGGAGAATGCGGCTCGATCGAGCTGCCCCTTCAAGCGTTACACCGCTCATGGCGGCCTGCCATGCTTCGCGCAAGCTTCTGACCCCATCGCCCGGCCCACCCGGATGCGCCATAATACCACCGCCCGCCGCAAAGATGAGATCGGCGCGTTGCAAGGCTTGATAGGTTGGATGCGCCTGCCGGATCGTCTGGCCGGATGAAAAGACTGGCATGGCTAGCGCCGGGAGATCCTTGAACAACGGTGTAAGGACAGCGCGTGCCGACCTTATGACGCTTTCATCGCTTTCGGAAAATTTATTGCCGATCCCATTCACATGCAGATGATCAACACCGGCAAGACGCCAGATTTTTTGCCAAGCCTTATACTCCCAACCAAGCGAAGGATGACGGCTCAAATAACCCCACCCGTTGCGATGCCCATGAATCGGCAAGGCCGTGTGGCGGGCCAGTTCAATCATACCGACGAGACCGACGGAATTCAGGCTCGCCATGATGCAGGTGCCGCCTTCGCTTTTCACAAGATCATGGCGTCGCCGCATCTCATCCAATTCGCCTGTGAGATTGAACGCATACATCACCGTCTTGCCGGTACGGTCGTGATGCGTGCGGATAACCCGCATCACGGCCCGCACGCGGTCATCAAACGGACAATGCGACGCATCGCCTTGCAATTCATCGTCTTTGATAAAATCAATCTCGGCGTCGCATAATTCCTGCACAAGCGCTGCCGTTTCATCCGGCGTAAATCCAATGCTGGGCTTGATGATGGTGCCGATGAGGGGCCCGCTGGCCATGCCTGCTTTTTCAAGCGTTCCCGATATGCCGAATTTCGGGCCCGCATAGCGCGATTTGAAATCCGATGTCAGGCGGATATCGGTAAGGCGAAGACCGGAAAATTGTTTGAGTTCAAACAGATTACCCGCAACGGTGGCGAGAAGATTGGTGAGCGAACCGTTTACATTGGCCTTTGGCCAAGAAAGCGTCACGCGCGCTTGCACGCGCTTTTTAGGCTGCCCTGCTTTTGGCATACCGGACCCCGGCAGCGATGGCGCATCAACCTCGCCGATCACCTCAAGCCGTTCGACCCGAGCCGCCGAGCGCTCTTTCAATTCAGGCGATTCACCGGGTAGCGCAATAAAGGTGCCGCTTGATTGCTCACCCGCCATGGCCTCAGCCGCTTGCATCGGATCAAAAGCGGTTTCAATGATATAGTCTGCTTCAAGACGTTCGACGGTCATACGGTTATTGCTCATTCAACAGGCGCGACAAGGCTGGCTTTGGATTAGCCACTCGGGAAATCATCGCCTCGTTTACGTGATACGTTTAACGCTATCGAGAATTTCTTGCGGCTCGAAAATACGCTTCCAATCGTCGCGCATCAAAACCGGCTTGCCAAATTCGATGGCCTTGTTGCAGGCGTCCGAAAAGACACCGTCCACTTCCTTGAAGATAACCGCTCCGAGGACATTCATATGGCCCAGCAAGAAATCACGCGCGGCTTCGCGCGGCACGCCACGGCGAACCACTTCATCAAGCGCTTCGCGCATGACATCCAATAGCGATGCACACAGCGTTTCTGATAAGCCCGGCTCAAGAATAGCCATTTGTTCTGTTGTCACGCGATGCGAGCGCATAACGGGCGCCCAAATCATACGCGAAATCTCCTCGCCTTTCGCGTAATCGCTTTCTGGCCCCTGCATCAGCGCGCAGACAATATGCTGCTTGGCTGCAATGCCACCAAAAAAGTCACGCTTTGCGGCCATATCCGTTTCATCATTGAAAATCGGCGGATGGCAGGGATGGGTTACGAAATAAGTAATATCATCGCGCTTTGGCAAATGTCCGGCATAGGGCGCCGCCGCATCCAGAATGATGACCATCGTGCCGGGCTTCAAATCCTTGATCATGCCTGTTGCGACACGGCCAATCAGCGTATCGGGGACAGCAAGAATGACCGTATCGGCTTCACGAATGGCAGCAGATGCGTCAATCGCGTCCCAACCAAGAAGCGACTTTAAACGCTCGCGTCCTGCATCACTCACTTCAACAGGACGGACATCCGCGCCCGCCTTTTTTAAATTCGTGCCAAGGCGAATGCCCATTTTTCCACCGGCGCCGAACAATGCGATAACTGACATCTTAACTTCCTTGTCAAAGTGAGATCTCCGCCCATACCGAGCGGAGACATTTTGTAATGAGCAGTGAATGAAATGGCAGATTGCTCTATTTGACTAGATTACGCAAATTTCGGTTGATGCAAAGGAAGGCCATCACATGGCACATCAAGCTCTTCAACCTGTCCCTTGCCGACTTCCGTCACGCGCAGTTTATGGCCGGTCAAGGTAAAGGCGCAATTTGTCGGGTTTGGTCCGTCGAGTGGTAAGCGCTCGGCGACGTTACCCTTGCTATCAAGCACCGTGACATTTTGTTGCCCATAGACCGTGCAATATAAACGACCATCGGTGCCAAAAGCCATGCCATCCGGGCCACGGAAATCATCGCCTTCAAAGGGCTGAAGTACATTGCCAAACACTTCGCGCTTCGGCTCCTTCTGGCCGAGTACATCGTAGCGATAAACTTCGCCCGTAAACGAGGCATTGGCGTAAAGCATATTGTCGGGACCGAAAGCGATGCCGTTCGTAAATAATATTTTGCGATCAATGACACGCAATATCTTCATCGCGACGGGATCGATTTCATACACACGACCATCCCAATCGAATTGGCGGTAGCCGTCATAAAATTCCTGACCATTGAGGAAGTCTTCAACGCGCATGCCGGAATCGGTCATATACAAAAGCCCGTTCGGACCAAAGCAAAGATCATTCGGGAAATAGAATGGAAATTCTGCACTGCCCTCGAGGCGGCGAATTTCGTTGCCCTTGTCATCCATGCAAATGAGCGCGCGCAAGCCCGCTTCCGCGATCCAGAGGCGACCATGGCCATCTGTTGTTAATCCGTTCGGGCGACCATTGGTCTTGCGGATCACCTGTTTATGGCCCGCTTTGTCGATGGCCGTAATGCAAAGCTTTGCCCCCGACATCTCCGTGACATACATCGCGCCATCAGCGAGACAAACCGGACCTTCCGGCGCCCCTACTTCCGTTGCAAACAATCGCTTGGCCATTCTATCCCTCCCGTTATTATCGTTTATGCCGGATACCATAAACCGAATTTTGCCGTCATGGCTTCTGTCGAACGATAGGCGCCTTTATCGTTCATGTCGATTTTCCACATGGAAATGCAGTTTGCCCGACGAATACGGCATATTCAATCCGAACAGTGGCTAGGCCTGAATTAAAATCGCCCTAAAATCATTCACATTGGTACCTGTAGGCCCGGGCACAAACAGATCGCCGATCCGCTCGAAAGCGGAATAGGCGTCATGCCGCATCAAATAATCCCGGCCATCCGCGCCCGCCTCGCGTAAGCGCGCCGCTGTTGTCCCGTCACAAAACGCGCCGGCATTGTTCTCCGAGCCGTCAATGCCGTCGGTATCGGCGGCGAGCGCATAGATGCCCTGCATACCTTCAATGGCGAGCGCAAAGGACAGCAGGAATTCGGTGTTGCGACCGCCTTTGCCTGCGCCTTGGGCACCGATGGTAACCGTTGTTTCACCGCCCGAGAGAAGAAGCACCGGCTTGGCAAAGGGTTGGTCATGCCAAGCGATTTCTCGTGCCATCGCCGCATGCATGAGGCCTATATCTTTTGCCTCACCCTCAATCGCATCCGATAAAATGTGAGTCTCAATCCCCTGTGCTCTTGCGACCTCGGCCGCGGCTTTTAAAGAGACCGCCGCCGATGCAATGATATGAGCGCTGGCTCGTTTAAATTCAGCTGCGTTCGGTTCAGGTACGCGAGCGCTTGCAATTTCTGCGATGATGGCCTCGGGCAGTTCCATTCGGTAATCGCGGATGATCCGCATCGCATCTTCCGCCTGCATCTGATCGGGCACTGTGGGGCCCGATGCGACAAGAGAGGCATGGTCGCCGGGAATATCGGACACGATCAGGCTAACAACGCGCGCTGGATAGGCCGCTGCAGCTAAGCGCCCGGCTTTGATGCGCGAGAAATGTGCGCGCACCACATTCATCGCCGAAATTGGCGCGCCGGACGCCAAGAGTGTTTTGTTCAGAAGTGCTTCATCGGCCAGACTAAACCCCAAAGGCGGTGCGGGAAGCAAAGAGGATCCGCCGCCGGATATCAACGCAACAACCAAATCATCTTCCGTTAGGCCTTGGACTTTTTGCAACAACGCATCTGCCCCGCGAATGCCTGCGTCATCGGGTACGGGATGGGCCGCTTGCAGCACGGTAATCGAATGGCATGGCTCGACGGGGCCGTGACGCGCCACGACGACGCCCTCAAGGGGGGCTTTCCAAGCCCGCTCAAAGGCCCATGCCATCTGGCTGGCGGCTTTGCCGGCACCGACCACAACCGTACGGCCCTTGGGGCGCTCGGGTAGATATCGGAAGATCGATTGATAGGGATCAGCCGCCTTTACAGCCTCGGTAAACAGATCAGCGAGGAGTTGGCGCGGGTGTTCCATATCAAGAAACGTCCTGGGATTTATAAATCATCAACGAGAATAGCCTGGCGGCGGCTCACTTTACAATGCTAATGGCACTATAACGCACAATGGATAATCCTGTACCAATGATAGGCTTAAACTTTACCCCCTCACGCACCATGGCCCTTGATCGGCTAACCCATTTCGCGCCCTTGGCCGGTCGGCATTATGAAACGGGACGCAACACGGATGCGGGACCGGATCATGCGAACAGCGTTTCCTATCTCTCTCCCTATGTGCGCCACCGCATCATCACTGAGCATGAGATCATTGCCGAAGTGCTTCGTCATCATCGTCTGCCGGTCGCTGAAAAATTTGTGCAGGAAGTCCTGTGGCGGACCTATTGGAAAGGCTGGATGGAGATGCGCCCCTCGGTCTGGCGCCGCTTTCTAAACGAGCGCGACAGGCATCGTACTACGTTCCACGATCATCACGCCATCGCTTGCGCCGAGAAAGGCCAAACGGGGATTGAAGGGTTTGACGACTGGGCCAGGGAGTTGGTCGAAACGGGATATCTCCACAATCATGCGCGGATGTGGTTTGCCTCAATCTGGATCTTCACCCTTCGTTTGCCTTGGGCGCTTGGTGCTGATTTTTTCCTGCGCCATCTTTTGGATGCGGATGCTGCCAGCAACACGCTCTCATGGCGCTGGGTTGCGGGATTACAGACGGTGGGGAAAACCTATCTCGCCACGACTGAGAATATCGCAAAGTTTACAAATGGCCGCTTTGCTCCAAAGGGGCTCGCGACCGAAGCGATCTCGCTGACGGAGCCCGCGGTCGAACCGGCAGGCGACTTACGTCAGCCGACGCGGCATGACCCTTCACAACCTTCCCTTCTATTGGTAACCCATGAAGACATGCACCCTGAATCGATTTTTAGCAGCGCCTATGATTTCCGCTCGGTGCTGGTTGCTGCCGACGACGCATTGCTCTGGGGCGATCGTGCCCGCCAATTTGCAACGAAGGGTGCGACAGAAATGACAACGCGCGCCGCCGCGCATTTTGATTGCCCCACCCACTCGATTACAGCGTTGGACGCAGAGACATTGGTGACATCAGCCCATGCGGCGGGTGTGCGGCAAATCATCGCTCCTTATGCCCCCGTAGGGCCCGTGGCCGATGCCATAGCCGACCTTGCGCTGGTGCTGGCACAGCAAGGTATTACCGTGGTTACCATTCGGCGCGAGTGGGACAGTCGATTCTGGCCGAACGCTAAAAAGGGCTTCTTTAATTTCAAGGAACGAATGCCCCAACTGCTTAGCGAGAGTGGACTTTGATGAACCAGCCTCTCAACATCGTTTGGTTCAAGCGCGATTTGCGCGTGGCCGATCACCGGCCGCTGGCTATGGCGGCAAGGCTTGGTCCTATGCTGCCACTCTACATTGTCGAGCCAGAATTTTGGGCCCAGCCCGACGCGTCCGCACGACAATGGGCCTTTGCCGCCGAGAGCGTCGCCGAACTTTCAAGCGAACTTGCAGGCCTTGGCCAACCGCTCTGTGTTATGGTGGGCGATGCCGTATCGATCTTCAATGCAATTCATCAGCGAACCCCGATCACATCACTGTGGAGCCATGAGGAAACAGGCAATGGCTGGACGTTTAATCGCGATAAGGCGGTTGCGGCATGGGCAAAAGAACAGGGCGTGGTTTGGCATGAGCCAGAGCAATTTGGAGTCATCCGGCGGCTAAAATCACGAAATGGCTGGGCCAATGCCTGGGATCGTAGGATGGCTGAACCCTTGACGGTTCCACCTGCAGCCTTGCAACCCATCATGGGGGATTGGCCAAACACTATTCCGACCTTTGACGAGTTGGGCCTTGCGCCCGACCCTTGCCCTTATCGACAGGCTGGCGGCCGCACCGCTGCTCTTTCCACACTTGCTAGTTTTCTCAATGAGCGGGGACGCGACTATCGCTTTCAAATGTCCAGCCCGGTTACCGCCTTCGATGCCTGTTCGCGCCTATCGCCGCACATCACATGGGGCACGATTTCGATGCGGGAAGTAGCGCAGGCAACAGCCAAGCGACTCGCCACGATCCGACCTCTCAATGATGCTGCATCAAAGAACTGGCGCGCTTCGCTTTCCTCCTTCGCCGGCCGCCAACATTGGCACTGCCACTTCATGCAAAAGCTCGAGGATGAACCGCGTCTTGAATTTGAAAATCTTCATCGGGCTTATGATGGCGTTCGCCCCGATATCGCGGATGCGGACCGGTTGACGGCCTGGAGCAAGGGTGAAACTGGATTTCCCTTCATTGATGCCTGCATGCGGGCACTCGATCAGCACGGCTGGATCAATTTCCGGATGCGGGCGATGCTGATGTCGTTCGCCAGCTATCATTTATGGCTGCCATGGCGCGCCAGCGGATTGCATCTCGCGCGGCAATTTGTCGATTACGAGCCGGGCATTCATTGGTCTCAAGTACAGATGCAATCGGGCACCACCGGCATTAACACCATGCGCATCTATAACCCGGTTAAACAGGGCATGGATCAGGACCCCACCGGTGCCTTTGTGCGCGCCTTTGTGCCTGAACTAGAGGCGGTGCCGGACGCCTTTATCCATGAGCCATGGCTTTGGTCGGGCGCGGCGTCCCTGCCCTATCCGCCGCCAATTGTCGATCATGCATCGGCTGCAAAAGCCGCACGGGAAACGCTCTATACGCTCCGGAACGATCGCGGGCATAAACAAGCCGCAAAGGCGATTGCAGTCAAACATGGCAGCCGGAAGGCCGGTATCCCCATGACGGGGCGACCATCGAAAGGAAAGATCAAAACAAATGACGATTCACAACTCACATTCGACTTGTCATAAATGCCTTTAATGCTGCAAATTTTATACCCCTGCTGTTCGATTATAAGAAAGTACTTGATTAGATTTCCGCATCTCTTAAGAGTACGCGTACAGCCTATGCTGGACATTTTGATTGATGCTGAAAGCCACCGCGTGCGCTAAAGCTTCTTTGCGCTGACGGATGGTAGTATGCATTATTTGCTTGTGGGCAATGGGCCAACAAAGGATCTCGCGCGCGCGTCGAGCGCTGCCGATTCGATCGTGCAAATCAATAGTTGTCGGCACGCCGAGCAGATGAGCGCGGAAAAAACGCAACATGTTTTTATTGCCAATATGGGAGAAACCGTTTCTGCCCCGTTGTGTCAGGCGATTAAAGAACGAGGCGCCCTATTGGGCGAAGCTACCATTATCCGGGGTCGAAATCCGGTTTTTTACACGTCAAAGCGAGCCTATCTTCAGACAAAAGGCGGGGGCACATCGCTGGACGACTATCAATTAACCCAGTCATGGCGGATGCTTGCAAAGCAATGGCCAATCGAAAGTGTTTCGCTTCTTTCATCCGTGCGGCTGGAATATCAAATGCTTCGATTGGGTATGCCACAGGCCGCGATGCCGAGCACGGGTATGATTGCCTATGACTGGCTGTTGCGAAAGCTTAAACCGAATGATCACCTCACCGTCGAAGGTTTTACTTTCGAAGGTTGGGCGGGTCATCCGTGGGAGATCGAGCGTGATTTGATCTTGCCTATTGAAGCACCAGCCGCAAGGCTAGAGTTAACCATATAGAGAACAAAGGCCTGATTCAAAGGGCAGCTCGGAAATTCGTAAAATATCACACGACTATAATCAACTCGTCATCGCGTCGGCGAGATAATCGATAAACGCCCTCACCTTCGCCGATAAAAACTTACGGCTCAAATAAATCGCATAGAGATGATAGCCGTCGATCGACCATTCATTCAGAATGCTTTTAAGCGCGCCTGCTTCCAGCGCAGCACCAACAATGAAATCTGGCTGCATGATCACACCGTGACCCGCGATAGCCAATTCCCTTAAAATATCGCCATTCGTCGCGTGCACGCGCGGCTTGATCCGCACTACTGATTGGCGACCGTCAGCATGGGTCAGCGTCCAATTATCGCCTGACGACAGATAGGAATAATTAAGCGTCTCGCATTGGTGGAGATCATCCGGCACATGAGGAACTCCACGCTTCTCAAGGTAAGACGGCGCGGCGCATATGATCATTTTTACCGGCGCGATTTTTCGAGCGATCACATTGGTGGTTGCTGGTTCGCGCGCAATGCGAACCGCGACATCAACGCCATCGTTGGTGAGATCCGTCACGCGATCAGTGAGATCGATATCAATCCGGAGATCGGGATAGCGCGCGAGAAATCCCGGCATGATCTGCGATAGGGTTCCGATCCCGAAAGACAGTGGCGCGCTGATCCGCAAAAGCCCTGAAGGCGATGAGGTTGTAGCACCCGCCACCGCTTCGGCTTCCGCGACATCGGCGAGGATCGTCTGGGCGCGGTTATAAAAATCCTGCCCCGCCGCCGTCATGGAAAGGCGGCGAGTGGTGCGGTTTAAAAGCCGCGCGCCAAGATGCTCCTCTAACGCCGCAAGGTAGCGCGAGACAGCCGCATTCGAGGTGCCGAGCTGCTCGGCAGCGTCAACAAGGCTGCCCGCCTCGACCGTGGCCACATAGGCCTGAATGGATTTGAAGAGGTCCATGATCTGATTATTGCAGAAATTAAAATTATCTAAATCATTTACACCCGTTTATCTCGGAAAGCAAACTGAATATCCCTTGCATCAACGGCGCCGCTATCGACGTCGGTTTTTGAAACCAACAACTTAAAAGGTGCAATTATGAAAGTTTCTGTCATTGGTTCCGGCAATATGGGCTCGTCTTTCGTCAAGCAACTGACCAAAGCCGGCCATAGCGTCACCATCGCAAGCGCCGACCGCGCCTCCGCCGAAGCCGCCGCAAAGGCGCATGGTGCAACGGTTGTCGAGCCCACCGAGGTTCGCGCATCCGACATTATCATTGTCGCAACGGGTGCCGCTGACGCGGTGGCAGCCTTGAAAAGCGCAGGCGATCTGTCCGGCAAAATCGTGGTCGATATCACCAACCCGCTCACCGCCGATTATATGGGCCTGACCATTGGCCACTCGACGTCATCGGCGGAAGAGATTGTGAAAGCCATTCCCGGCATTCGTCTCGTCAAAGGCTTTAATACCGTCTTCGCGCAATTGCTCGCCGCCGGTTCCGCACTTGCCAATGGCGGCAAGGTCACCGTGTTCGTCGCATCCGATGATGCCGATGCCAAAGCGCAAGTCACCGCGCTCGCGCAGTCGATGGGCTTTGTCGTGACCGATGCGGGCCCGTTGAAAAACGCCCGCTATCTCGAACCGCTTGCGGGATTGAATATCTATTTTGGCTATGGCGCGGGCCTCGGCACCGCCATCTCCCCGACATGGGTCGCAGCCGCTTAACCCCGACACGATTACTACCCACCCTAAAAAGGACAAATGATGATGCGTAGCTTAAACACAAAGCGTTTTCTTTTAACACTCGCTGCAACGACTCTTGTTTCCTACTCGGTGCATGCTGGCACTTTGGCAGAAAATCCTGAAACGCCGCCTCCGCCTCCTGAACAACAGGCACCTGCTGTTGAAAAGAACCTTAAAATTTTCGACATCCTCGATTTCGATGTATTCTCGAACCAGAAATGGGATCGGCTCAAAGAAAGTCATTCCAAAGATATCGTGGTGACATGGCCGGACGGCCATGAAACCAAGGGTCTCGACAAGCATACGGAAGATTTGAAGGCTCTCTTTGTTTATGCGCCGGATATTAAGATCAAGGAGCATCCGATCCGCTTCGGTTCGGGCAGCTGGACCACGGCTACAGGCGTCATGACAGGGACCTTCTCAAAGCCGATGCCAATTGGCGAAGGCAAATTTATCCAACCAACTGGCAAGCGCTTCGCTATCGGCATGGCTACCGTCGGACACTGGAAAAATGGCACGATGGACCATGAATGGTTATTCTGGGATAATAACGACTTCATGAAGCAAATCGGATTGGCCCAGTAACACGAACTCAAGGGGCGGCTCTCATGCCGCCCCTCTCACCTGTAACAGTGGAAGATACGCATGACCTCGCTGAAGACTGCATTCTCGGAGCTGAAAGCAACACCCCGCATGCCAACTTTATTTGTCGGCCATGGCAATCCGATGAATGCCATCGAAGACAATGAATATAGCCGCACATGGCGGACCATCGGCGACAGCCTCCCTGTTCCAAATGCTATTCTGGTTGTTTCAGCCCACTGGATGACGCGTGGCACAACGCTAGTGAATGTTAAGAGCAAACCGCAAACCATTCATGATTTCGGCGGGTTTCCACGGAAACTGTTCGAGCAACACTATCCCGCACCGGGTGCGCCCGAAATGGCTCATGCGACAATCGATCTTGTCCGCAACCATCATCTCGAAGCCGATGAGGAATGGGGACTTGATCACGGCGCCTGGTCAGTTCTGATCAAAATGTTCCCAAAAGCGGACATACCCGTCTACCAGCTCTCGCTTGATCTATCAAAATCGCTCAATCAGCATTTTGAACTCGCACAAGAACTGCGCGCGTTGCGTGAAAAAGGCGTGATGATTATCGGCAGCGGCAACATCGTTCATAATTTGAGCGCATTGAACCCGGGTGCCGCACCTTATGATTGGGCCGAAACTTTCGATCAGCACATCGCCAGCCGTCTTGAGGCCCGCGATTTTGGTGCACTCTCAGCGGTTGGTGCTCTCGGACAAATTACCCGCCTCGCCCATCCGACAGCGGAGCATTACTTGCCCCTGCTTTATGTTGCCGGCGTTGCACACGATGAGCCCCTACACTTCTTCAATAATTCGTTCGACCTTGGATCCATTTCCATGCGATCCTTTATCATGGCCTAGCCTTTTTGAATGACGTTGATGACCTCGGCGGGCATCTCACGAATTTAACTTGGCGCGGCGCTTTTCAAAACGGGCTTCCATCCGTGCTTCCCCTTCAGGCGAGCCGTCATGGAACGTGCCAAACCATTTATCGAATGGAATTAGGCCATCGCCGTAATTCACTTCAAAATTTTTGTGGTGCAGATAGTGGATATAGGCGTGCGTATCCATGGTGCTGTTTTCGCCCGTCTCAATTTTATCGAATCCGATATGACCGGGAATTGCACCAAAGCCCGCAAAATGGAGCTGGTATAATGCGAGCATTGTATTGGACGGAATAACAAGATGCCAAAGCGCAACACCAAGATAGCCGAGCAGTTCAACCGGATGCATCGACAGCGATGAATAGGGTGATGGATTCACCGAATTGTGGTGCACTGAGTGAACATGCTTATAAAGAAACGGCGTGTGTATCAAACGGTGCAGCAGGTAGAAATGAACCTCGTGGATGACGGGTACGAGCAAAGCGATAAGGGCGAGATACCAAGGGTTCGATGCAAAGCTCAGCCATGGCACATAGCCGTGGGCATACGCATATAGAATGCCAACTTCGAGTGCCGTCCAGATTGGGATCGCATGAAAAACGGTACGCAAGAGGCTGTCTGTATTCTGATTCTTGAACCAGAAGACATCGCTTTTATTATCCGATGGCCATTTGCCATTATACTTGAAACGATTGGCCTGCGCGCGTTGGATGTAAAGGCGATATTCAAAGATACCAAAAAACAAAAGCACAGCAAAGAGATTGACAATATACAGCTTTGCGATCCATGCGACGCCGAGCGTTTTCATGGTTTCGACATCGGGCAGAACATAATTCCACCAGACAAGAGTCGACACTGCGAAGAGCAGATTATAAGGCAAGAAATAATGCGGTAGCCATTTTAAGAAGGTCAGCGGCTGGGGCGGAAAAAAAAACAAAGGTGCGGTGCCAGCGGGCTCATTCGGTGCCCAATCGCCGCGCTTATTACGCTTGCCATAAGCTAAATCGTCCATATGCCACCTCCCTATTTTTCGCTCAACTATATAGCCAACTAAATGTTTTCTGAAAGGAAAATATCAAAGGGTAAAAAGACTTGTCCAGAATGCGTTCTATTCTTGCTTGTTAGCGTTTGGTGAATGATATCAAGCAATGATTCACATAGAGCTGTGAGTGGTGTACCAAGAACCGCCGTTATTATATTTTGAGCCAGACCGAGCCGCGTATCGGTTGTTAATTCACTGCAAACCATGGCCACCTCACCGGGCTGTCTTTCTTCGCGAAGCGCAGCAATGGCGCCCTCCATGCCACCGCCTGCAATATAGAGACCCGTCAGATCAGGATGTCGTTTCAAGAGATTGAACGTTGCATCATACATGATCGCATCGTCTTCAAGATTAACCAATGTTTCCAGCAGAGACATATCCGGAGCGTGTTCTCGAAAATAGGAACGAAAACCCGACTCGCGCAATTCGTGCCCGTGAAATCGATGGCTCCCGACGCATAGTGCAATTTTGCCGGATTGCTTTGCGCCGCGGTTAACAAACCATGCACTCGTGCGTCCGGCTTGCAAATTGTTTGTACCCAAATAGACCTCACGTGTATTGATGGCGAAATCAGACAGCAGGGTAAAAACGGGTATTCCGCTCTGCCTTAACTCGGCAACCGCCTCATTGATAATGGGGTGATCAATGGCAACCATTGCAACAGCTTCCACCCGTTGAGCCATCGCCCGCAATGCCTCAACCACATCCGCATGTCGCTGAGACGGCAAAAAGTCGACAATCACATGGAGGCCCAGGTGAGAAAGCTTTGCCGAGGCTTCAACGACCCCTTTTGCAAAATTTTGATAGAATTGTTGCTTTGGTTGCTGCAACAAGACGCCAATGGAATGCTGCGGTAATTTGGCACTTATTCGGCTCTGAATCAGGCCCGTGGCGTAAAATCCAAGCGATTCCGCTGCTTCAAAGACCTTTTGCGCCCTTTCCGTTCGCACGGGATGACGCCCATTCACGACGCGATCGACGGTTGCAACACTAACGCCTGCAAGTCTTGCAACATCTTTTATGGTTGGACGGCCAGTCATGCAACAAAATCCCTCAATAAGTACCGGCACTTGACCATCGATTTGATAGTTTTGCAATCATTTGTTTCGAAGCTCGCAAAATTCGTTGCAATTCCTGACGCACGATAGCAAGCTAGGGCATATAATAAAAAATACAGTGATTACAATGCTTTATCGGCAATAGACAATGGGCGGGGATCATGACGGTCGCAATCACTACCGAGCAGCATCACAAGAATCATCCACGCGATTACAGCTTAACGGGCGCGCTGAATAAGCAGGCGGTCGACATTGGCCTCGCCAATGCCGAATGGTATCGGACGGATATTCCACGCGCCCGCATGAAAGAATTGATGCAGCGGTCCGACGGGCCTGCGACACGTGACACAATCCTCTGGATCGGCGGAATGATCGTGACGGCGGGCTTGGGTGTCTGGCTTTGGCCGAGTGTATGGGCGGTGCCATTTTTTCTGATCTATGGCGTTTTATATGGATCAGGAGGCGATAGCCGCTGGCATGAATGCGGCCATGGCACGGCCTTCAAGACGCCTTGGAAAAACGATGCCGTATATCAGCTCGCCTGTTTCTTAATGATCCGAAATCCGGTTGTTTGGCGCTGGAGCCATTCGCGGCATCACACCGATACCATTGTGGTCGGGCGCGATCCCGAGATTATTACCATGCGTCCACCGGAACTGATCAAACTCATTCTGAATGTATTTGGTATTCTGGACGTTCCCCAATCACTGCTCACCATGCTGCGTCATGCGTCCGGCACTTTGAACGATCAGGAAAAGGATTTCATCCCTGAGAGTGAACAATCCAAAGCCTATAATGTCGCACGAGTTTGGACGATTATCTATGCAGCAACCCTCGCCGCCGCTGTCTATATGGGCTCGATCTTGCCGCTAATGGTCATCGGCCTTCCACGGATGTATGGCGCTTGGCATCATATCCTCACCGGCGTGACACAACATATCGGGCTTGCCGAAGACGTTCTCGATCATCGTCAGAATTGCCGCACGGTTTATATGAATCCATTCAGCCGCTTCATTTATTGGAACATGAATTATCACGTGGAGCATCACATGTTCCCGATGGTTCCTTATTATCGCTTGCCTGAACTTCACAAGGAAATGCTTCCAGATTGCCCGAAGCCCTATTCAAGCTTTTACGACGCCTATCGTGAAATTATCCCTACGCTTATTCGGCAACTAAGAGATCCTGATTATTTTATTCGGCGTACTTTGCCACCAACAGCGCGCCCCTTTAAGCCAGCGCCGGTTGCTGAACAATAAAGAATTTCGAATAGGTGCTGGGAGAAAATAAAGCTCTCCCAATGCGATTTGAAATGCACTAAATTGTTGTTTCGCGTTAAGAGCTAATGACTCTTAACGGGACTTTTGACGTTTTATAATGTTACTGTGCTGCAATGATTAATTGATTTTGATATCATTTTTAATTTCAAAAAAAATTATAAATTCTAGTTGATTTTTATTTCAAGACACGTGAGCATAGATGTACTGCGTTGGTATCTTAAATTTATCGTGCTGTTAAAATATAGTTTAACCAGCACGATAGTTCTAACGCACAAAGTGAAAATAAAACGCCTATTCAATTGGACACGGCAACCAATTGAATTATTCAAAAGCCGATATGGGAGGATTATATGTCAGTGCTCAATAAATCTTTAATGGCATTGGGTTTAGCCAGCGCGCTTGTTGCGGCTGCACCATCCATTGCTTCCGATGCAGATCACAAGGCTGAATGGTCAAAGATCAACATTCTATTCGTTCCTTGGTCACAATCATCCAACGCCTTCTTTGAAGCTGTCGTCAACGGCGCAAAGGATGCAGCCGCTCAACAGGGCGTCAATATTGACGTGCAGTTCGGCGAAGAAGATGCCAACAAGCAAAAGACAATTCTCGAAACCGGACTTGCCAACAAGGTCAGCGGCATTGCAGTCAATATCGCTAACGACGATGCCTATGTGAAGCTCGCTTGCGACGCGATGAAGGCTGGCACGCCGATCGTCACCTTCAACATTGACGATTCGCGTCATGGTGCACCAGGTTCGACATGCCGTATGGCGTTCATGGGCCAGAACTTTGTTGCAGCCGGCTACGTCCTCGGCAAGCGCATGATTGCAGAAGGTAAGCTCAAGAAGGGTGACGTTGTATTCACGCCAGTTGAGGCACCAGAAGCTACCTATGCCGTTCAACGCCACGAAGGTGTCCAGAAGGCATTGGCTGAAATCGGTGCAACCAGCGAAGTCCTCGGCACGGGCAATGACCATGCAAAGGCCCTCGACTTGATGACGCAATATCTCATCGGTCACCCGAAGACAGCGGCCGTTGTAGGCCTTGGTCAAACGCCAACCTCGCAGGCCGTGCAGGCCATCAAGGATGCCAAGCTGAAGATTCCAGCAGGCGGCTTCGATATTTCGAAGGAAATTCTTGATAACATCAAGACAGGTGATTTGATCGCCGCCGTCGATCAGCAACCCTATTCGCAGGGCTTCTATGCTGTGACGCAACTCGCACTCTACCTGAAATACGGCCTCTACCCATCTGAAATGGATACGGGTGGCGCGGGCCTCGTTGACAAGACGAACTTCCAGTTCGCTCAAAAGTGGGCTGGCCCCGTTCGCTAAGCTCCTGAGTTCCCGGCACGAGCTCCAGATCGTGCCGGGAATTGCTTTCTCATCCGACCACATATTCATTGTAGAACGTAGCGGGCACAATGCTCGCCGCCGCTTTCTTCGATTGGAGAAATTATGTCCGGCTACCAGTCTGATCACATCAAAAAAGCAATTTCCGAACGCAACAACCGCTCGCTGTGGAAAAAGATGGCAGATTGGACGCGTGATCGGCCCGAAGGCGGCATCGCCGTTATGTTTATCGTGGCACAGGTCGTTTGTGTTATCGCGGCCCTCGCGATGCCAGACCAGTTTCGGTATTTGAGCCAGCCCAATATCGCCGTGTTTTTCAAGGCAATGGCCCCGTTGGGTATTATGGCGCTTGGCGTTGGTACCTTAATGATCGCCGGTGAATATGATCTGTCGGTTGGGATGCTGTTTTCGTTTTTATCGATTGTCTGTGCGACACTGACAAATGATTGGGGCGGCGATATTGGCGCAGAAAATGCGAGCGCCATTGTGCCCTTCGTTGCACTTCTCATCGTCTTGGTTCTCGGCGCACTCATCGGCAGCGCCCACGCTTTTATTACGTTGCGCTTCTCAATTCCATCCTTCATCACAACGCTTGGCGCCATGTTGTTTTGGCGCAGCGCCACCCTGTTCTATCATGGTGCCGTGGCTTTACGGTATAAGCCCAGTGAGCCCTTTTTCTCGATGTTCGGCGGCGTATTTTTGGATCTCTTTAGTTCATCCATCATTTGGCTCGCTATTATGTCAGTGCTGTTTTATTTCCTGCTGCATCACCATCGGCTCGGGAACCATTTCTATGCTGTCGGCGGCAACAAGAACGCGGCCATCGCCATTGGTATTGATCCGGCTCGGACCAAGACGATTGCCTTCGCCATTGCGGGCACAATGGCGGCCTTCTCCGGTGTGCTGGCGGCTACCCGTGTCGGATCGATCCAACCGGGCGGCGGAGCGGGGATGGAGCTTCAGGCCATTGCGGCATCTGTTATTGGCGGCGCAGCCCTAACCGGAGGGCGAGGATCGATCCTCGGTATCGTTCTGGGTACTGCCCTTGTCTTCACGATCCAGGATGTCCTTCTCCTCATTCGCGCACCGGCCTATTATTTTGACGGGTTTGTTGGGCTTCTCATTGTCCTCGCTGTCATCATGAACACCGCCGTTCGCCGCAGCAAAGCGTAAGGATAAAGCTATGACCAACGATCAACTTCGGCATCCTTCCGCCGGCGATCATCTTCCTGTTGATGCGCCAATCCGTGGATCTGCGCCAAAAGAAACGCCCCTTTTTGAATTGCGCAATATTCAAAAACGGTATGGATCTTTTGTCGCGCTAAAGGATATGGATTTTTACATCAACCGAAACGAAGTCATAGGACTGCTCGGTGACAATGGCGCCGGGAAATCAACGCTTGTCAAAATGATTTCCGGCATCAATCCGCCCACATCGGGTGAGATTTATGTCAATGGAAAAAGAACTGAATTTCGCCGCCGTAGCGATTCCGAAGCCGCGGGCATCGAAACGATCTATCAAGATATCGCTCTGGTCGACTCCATGTCGATCACGCGGAATATTTTTATGGGCCGCGAGATCGTAAATAAATGGGGCTTCATGGATCACCAGAAAATGGAGGAAACAGCGGCCGATATTCTAGGCAGCGCTGTCCAGATTTCCGGCATTGATGACCCGCGCAAGGAAGTGGGCTTTTTATCAGGCGGCCAAAAGCAGGCCGTCGCCATCGCCCGCGCCGTCCATTTTAAACGCAACATTCTTCTACTTGATGAACCGACATCGGCCCTCTCCGTGCGCGAAACAGAGCATTTGCTTGGTTATGTTCGCAACCTCAAGCAAGAAGGCACGTCGAGCGTTCTCGTCACCCACAACCTTTATCATGCCTATATGGTATGCGACCGCTTTGTGGTCATGAGCCACGGCACGAAAGTCTTTGAAGCCGAGAAGAAAGATACGACGATCGAAGAACTAACAGATCACGTGATCCGCACCTAATTTGCCATTGAGAGTTTTATCATGAAAAAAAATAATCGTATGACCGTTGCGGATTTGCGGGCCCAAAAGGGCAAGCGCCAAATGACAATGCTGTTTGTTGAGACGCCGGAAGAGGCAGCGGCGGCAGCGGCGGCAGGCATTGACCTACTCTCCATCATCGCGCCAATTTGGACACCCGAAATGCGCGAGGCGGCCGGAGACTGTTTTGTTCAGGTTGGGCTGCTGTATGGCGACAATGCGACTTATGAAGATTATCTGCGCTCAGCCTTTGCCGGAATGAAAATTGGTGGCGATGCTTTCTATTGCGCCGGTAGCTTTAACACAATTTCGAAATTATCGGCGGAAGGTATTCCGGTAGTCGGCCATGTGGGCCTCTGCCCCGCCCGCGCCACATGGACAGGCGGCTTTAAGGCAGTTGGTAAAACGGCCGATACCGCGATGTATGTCTACAACCAGTGCAAGGCTCTCGAAGCAGCGGGCGCCATCGGCGCTGAAATCGAAGTTGTTCCCGGACGTGTGACCGAAGAAATCGCGAAGCGTACATCCCTCGTCCTCTTGTCGATGGGCGCTGGAACAGGCGGGGATGCCCAATATCTCTTCTCTGAAGACGTTTTAGGCTACACGCGGACCCATCGTCCCCGCCATGCGAAAGTGTATCGCAATTTTCGTGCGGAATATGACCGCCTTCAACTCGAGCGGATCGCAGCCTTCAATGAATTTCGCCAAGATGTCGAGACGGGCGCCTATCCCGAAGACAAGCATCTTGTCCCGATTGACGATCAGGAACTGAAAGCCTTCATCGCGCAATTGCCAAAGTGAAAACAATTTAAAAGATGACGAATTTACCGCATTCGACAATGCTGCGCATGTGAAAGCCAAGTCTGTAAATTTCACGGTTCAAAAATTATCTTGAGAAGCATAAATTTGTATATTAAACGGGCTCATCTTTCAGAATTATGAAATGAAACAAATATTTCAAGTCAAACTATATTGTTTCATCTGTTTCATTTCGTAATTTTCAACTTCGTGCCCGTAGGACCTTCACAATGACGCAATGGATTAAAGCCTGCAAAACCGATGATATTCCGGACGAAGATGTTATTCGGTTTGACCATGACAACAAAACCTATGCGCTCTATCGCAAAGATGACCAATTTTTTGCGACCGATGGATTATGCACCCATGAATCCGTTCATCTCGCCGATGGGTTGGTGATGGACTACACGATAGAGTGTCCGAAGCACAATGGCCGTTTCGATTACCGCACAGGTGCCGCTAAGGGTGCACCCGTGTGCATTAATCTAAAGACCTATCCAACAAAAATTGAAAACGACGATTTATTTATCGAACTCGCCTAACGGCATCCGACAAATTTGTTTCCTTATCGGCCCATAAGTCGATGCGGCTACAAAGGTGGCTTTAGAGGGGCAAGAGATAAAAGGCATTGCCTGATCAAGGAAGATTGCCATAGCGTTGAAATGGCAGGCATTGCGCCTGCTTTTTTTAAAATTGGATGAGGCTTATGCGGATCGTCATCATCGGCGCGGGAGAATGCGGGGTCAGAGCGTCATTAGCATTGCGCGAGCAGGGATTTGATGGCGCTATCGATCTCGTAAATGGCGAAGCTCATATTCCCTATGAGCGCC
Organism: Hyphomicrobiales bacterium; assembly: GCA_947455025.1. Taxonomy (GTDB): domain Bacteria; phylum Pseudomonadota; class Alphaproteobacteria; order Rhizobiales; family Beijerinckiaceae; genus CAIUPE01. Next base: position 25,703 of record CANGLU010000009.1, on the reverse strand, counting down.
CGCCGCTATCAAAGCCCAGTGCGGACGGCGTCGCCTTAAAGCCGATCGGCGGCACGGATAGACTGCTCGAAGATCGTATCGCCCTGCACAGTGATAGCATCGCGCTTTCGATTGACCGGGATGCACGAGAAGTTGCGCTCTCGAATCATGAACGCCTACCCTATGACAAGCTCCTGATCGCTACGGGCGCGCGTCCTCGCCCGCTCGTCCTCAATGGAAATGACGTTCCGCAAGCCCGGTATCTCCGTAGCTATGACGATGCCAAGGCTCTCTATGATGTAATCTCGCCGGATTTCCGCCTAACCATCCTTGGTGGCGGTTTCATCGGCCTTGAAATTGCCGCGGAAGCTCGGAAATACGGCGCCATCGTTACGCTAATCGAATCAGCGCCGCGTATTCTCGGTCGGGCCGTTCCAGCATCGCTTGCTGCCAAGATAGAGGCGCGGCATCGGATGGCGGGCGTAACCTTTCACATCGGTAAAGCGATCGCCTCCGTCAGTGCTGCCCGCATGATTACGCTGGAAGACGGAACCGAAATCCCGAGCGACGTGGTTCTTGCCGGCATCGGGTCATTACCGAATATTGAACTCGCGCAAAAGGCGGAGCTTACAATTGGTAATGGAATTGCGGTCAACGGGATGCTTCAAACTTCCGATCCCGCCATTTATGCGGCAGGCGATTGCTGTTCGTTCCCGCATCCGCTTTACGACAATAAGCACATCCGTATCGAGAGCTGGCGCGCGGCACAGGAACAAGGCGATCACGCTGCAAAGGCGATGCTCGGATCAACAGATGCCTATCAGGCCGTTCCATGGTTTTGGTCGGATCAATACGATCTCACGCTGCAAATTGCAGGCCTTGCGATGGATGCAACCGAAGAGATTGAACGCAAGATCGATGAGCAGGCCTCTATCCTGTTCCATCTCGCAGCCGACGGTCGATTGCTCGCAGCGAGCGGCTTAGGTATCGGCAACAGCATCGCGCGCGATATTCGATTTGCCGAAATGCTCATCGCGAAGCGGGCCAAGCCCGATAAAACGTTCTTGGCTGATCCGGCCTTCAAGCTCAAATCTCTGCTATCAAGCGCCGTTTAGCCCAATATCAATCCAAAAAATCTCGCTATCCCATTCGCTCGGATGCAAACGAGCCGGGCGACGCCGGAAACACGACCGTCTTGTTTCCGTTAACAAAAACACGGCCATGGATATGCGCATAAAGTGCCCGCGATCTGTGTGCAGATCGTCAAATTGGGAGAAATCGATGATATTGCAACCATTATGCGCAAGATAGGTCGAGATGGCAGCAACAATCCCATGCGATGATTTGCATGTCACGCGAAGCTCAAATGATTTTGATATGTATACTCCCTTTTACAGCGTTAAGAGAGCAGAAAAAAAGAGCCTCTCTCGTTAGAGAGAGGCTTTAGTTGGCTTCCTAGGGAAAATCGATGAACGAACCGCGCTCGCAATTCATCCGGAAAAATCAGATCGCTTGCAGCTTGAAATCCGGGGCGGCCGTCGGCATGACACTTTTCAAAAGCGTAACCGACTTTTCAAGGCCTTCGAGCGAATTGAGCAAGACATCTTCATGCTCAATCGAAAGCCAGCCGTCATAACCACCCATTTTCAAGCGATAGCAAAATTGCCGCCACCACTCTTCACCATGGCCAAATCCAAGCGTGATATACGACCAAGAACGGGCAGGAATATCGGTAAGGCTGCCATTCTCAAGCAGTGACGTTGTCGCCTGAACGGGCGCGTTCAAAAACGTATCCTTGGCGTGCACGTGATAAATCGCCTGCCCCAAACGTTCCGCCGCAATCAGCGGATCGGCCCCCATCCAAAAGAGATGGCTCGGATCGAGATTGGCTCCGATTGTCGGGCCTACCATGTCTCGCAATTTCAAAAGAGAGGGTACGTTATAGACGCATTGATTACCGTGGAGCTCAAGCGCAATGCGCTCGACACCACACGACTTTGCTAGCGCTGCCATCTCCGTCCAAAACGGAAGCAGTTTCTTTTCCCACTGATAATTCAAGATGGCCTGCGTTTCAGGTGGCCATGAAGAAACAACCCAGTTTGGCATCAGATCGCCATCGCTACCGGCCGGAAGACCTGACATCGTACAAACCGTCTTAATGCCCAATTCACCCGCCACACGGATCGTGTCCTTTAGACATTCACCCTGCTCTGTTTGGGTTGGGTGAAGTGGATTTCCGTTTGCATTAAGGGAGATGATTTCCAGCCCGCGATCGGAAAAACTTTTCTGAAAACTCTTGCGGGCCTGAGCGCTCGCTTTCATGTCTTTCAGATTGAAATGCGGCGCCGTAGACCACCCGCCTGTGTTCACTTCCACACCATCCACACCCATTCGGGCGGCATGATCGAGCAATTCATCAAATTTCATTCCGCCGAGGCTGTCGGAGACAAAACCAAGTTTCATATTTTCACACTCCCAATTTCGAATAAAATAACGGCTTTTCAATAAGCCTGATGGCTGTGCGGGAACCGTCCTTTAGCGCCCGAACGCCGGCCTCTCCCACCATCGCGGCGGCATAACCATCCCAGCTATGGGAGGCGATCTCGGGAAATGTTCCGGTCGTCACAAATTGTAAAAAGGCTCGATTTTGCCGCCAGTAGGCTTCGGCGAACCGCGCGCGCCAATCGGCCGCATATTCCGTTCTGTGGGTCAGCTTTGCATCAAGCGCCGAATACAGAGGCGCGTTAAGCGAGAGAGAGCCTGCCTCGCCGATGAGCTCGGCACGAACATCATAGCCATAGGACGCGTTATTATTGATCTCAATATTGACGAGCTGATCGTCCTCCGTCTCCAAAACCATCATGACAGGAGCAACGACAGCGTCAGAACGCTTCGGTTGAAAAACGGAAATACTCCGATATTCGACACCCAAGACGTAGCGGACCACATCAAATTCATGAGGCGCCGAATTTGTAATGGCCATTGCACCGGTAAACTCAGCCGAAGGCGTCTCAACATTGCGATGAAAATTATGCATCATCAATGGCCGACCTAGAACCCCATTCTGAAGCGCGGTTTTCATTTCCGCATAGGCCTGATCAAAACGGCGCATAAAGCCCAATTGAACGAATGGACGACCTGCGGCGATCTCGGCGTTCATCACGTCGATACATTGGTTGGATGATTGAGAAAGCGGCTTTTCGCACAATACAGGCTTACGATGTTGAATACACGCGAGGGATAATGGCGCGTGGGTGGAATCAGGGCTCGCGATAACTACCGCATCGATATCCGATCGTTGGATGACGCTTTCAGGATCTGTCGAAACGTCGATAATGCCGAATTGATCGGCAACTTTCTTCGCACGTGCTGTATCTGCATCACAGATCACGCGTATTTCGACATTTGAAAGTCTTTCGGCGAAAATTCGGGCGTGATCCGTACCCATAATCCCCGCGCCAATAATTCCGATCCGTACACTCACCATAGACTCCATTTTTATCGAATTAATGATTTTAAATTGAAATCGCTTATTATTTCACTGCTGCAAGGAAGGCATCAAATTCGTCATCTTTGATGGATACACTGTGTTCCGGCGCGGGATAGATGCCAGAATTTACTTCGGCCTTAAATTCCTTAAATGCCTCGATCCTCTCATTTTGGAGGCGCTCTAGTTCAGGCCCTAGATGGCGATAAATCTTTCCATGGCGTGGCTTGTGATTTTTGCCGTAGCCACACACATCTTCGGTAAAAAGATATTGCGCATCCGCATATTGGCCGGCACCCATACCTAGCATCACGAGCGAGGTGTTTTCGGTTAAAAATTTAGCAACCCGATCCGGTACGACTTCTAATTCGGCTGCAAAGACGCCAATCTCTTCGAGCCTCTTGGCGTGCTTCCAAAGTTGAACCGCCTCTTCACTCGTTTTTCCGACGGCTCGCCAGCCCGTCCAACTTATATAAGATGGTATAAGACCGATATGGGCCACAACGGGGATGTGGTTATCAACCAATGTCTTTTGAATATCATAGGATGCGGCACAGTAGTAGGCATCTCCACCCAATGCGGCATAGTGATATGCGGCACGCAAGTAGTCTTCTGCTGTTGCGAGTGCCTGTCCGTTAAAACTCCCCCAACCGCCGTAGGGAAGGCCAATCTGAACGAAGCAATCTCCAGCTGCCTCGCGCATGGCCGCATTAAAGAAGCGGCCCTCAATCGACAACATATGAATACCCGCAGCGCTTGCAGCAGCGGCTTCATCGGGAGTTGTGACATAGAGCATCGAAATTTTTTCGCGCCGCTTCTTCATGGACCGAATGTCGGATACATGGGGACGATTATGATACATACTCATTTTAAGGCCTCACTTTAAATAGAAAACGCTGAGCGGAATGCTTCAAGCGCTACTTCAGCATCGCCCGCTGCAAACGCTTCCATGCCAATTGGGCCATGGTAACTCATTTTCTTAAGGGCCTTTGCAATGCCTATAAAATTAATCTCGCCTGTACCGGGTTCGCAGCGACCTGGATTGTCGGCCACCTGTATCTCGCCAATCCATGGCAAACATTTCTCACACCAGCGAACCAAATCACCTTCGCCAATTTGAGTATGATAAAGGTCAAGATTGATCCGTAGCTGAGGGCGATTAATAGACGAGACTAAGGATAAAACATCTGTGGTAGATCCAAAGGGGCATCCGGGATGGTCGAGTAAATTTAGATTTTCAAGCGTGTAAACAACGCCCTCTTCTTCCGCCATGTCACAGATGCGGCTTAAGGTTTCGCGGGCTTTTAGCCACATGGCACCAGTAACGATATCATGTTGCCAAATAGGAATACCGCCGTCCCCCAGTCCGGTACCATGGAGATTGAGACGCTTAACACCGAGGCGTTTACCAATCTGCGCCGTTTCCCTCGCTGACTTTAGGAGCATCTCTGCGCCGTCATCGTCCGCGAGGCGCCCTTCGAGATATCCATTCATAATGGTAAAATCAGCGCCAGTCTTTTCAAGTTTCTTCAGATCATGATCCGGCCAATTCCAAAGGCCAACCCCAAAGCCCATTTCTTTGAGCTTGCTTGCACGCCATTCAATTGGTCGTTCGCGCCAAAGCATTTCGGCACACGCGGCCAAAGAAAATGATGATGACATCATTAGATCCTCTTTATCCCTCGAATCCGTAGAATGGGATCTGCGTTACGCAACATGAGCATGATGAGCGTCGCTCTCAATTTCCGCCTCAAGCTCGGCCATCGCACTGCCGCCCGCCATCAAATCTGTAATCTCTTCGCGCGTCTTGTCACCCTTCTTGAAATCAGCTGCGATTGACCCGCGGATCAGCACCGCGAAGTGATCGCCTACGGCCATTGCGTGGGTTACTTGATGGGTGATGAAGACGACAGCCAACCCCTTTTTCTTTGCTTGATTAACAATGCGCAACACGTGTGCCGCCTGTTTAATACCCAGCGCCGCCGTTGGCTCGTCAAGGATGAGAACGCGGGCCCCAAAATAGACCGCGCGTGCAATGGCAAGCGATTGTCGCTCCCCGCCTGATAATCCGCCGACAAGCCTTTCGCCATCATCGATACGGGTAATCCCGAAATCGCGAATAGATTTGATGGCAATTTCGTTTGCCTTTTTTCGGTCGAATATTTTGAATGGGCCCCAGCCTTTTGTCGGCTCGGCACCAACAAAAAAACTACGCCCGATGCTCATCAGCGGGAATGTTCCGCCAAATTGGTGAACGGTCGCAATCCCGCGTCCACTCGCGTCACGCGGCGATTGAAACGAAACGGGCGCGCCATCCATCTCGATGGTGCCGGATGTGGGAATATGCACGCCGGATAAAATTTTGATCAGCGTCGATTTTCCAGCGCCATTATCACCTAACAGACACAGCACTTCACCGGCCCGTACAGTGAGCGAAATATCATGCAAGACATCAATCGGACCGAAGGATTTATTGATGTGGTTCAGAGCGAGGATTGGATGTGTCATTGCATGTCTCACTTCGACGCAGAGCCGTAATGGAAGGCTCTCTTCCGGAAATATTCATTCATAACCATGGCCAGCACCAAAACGACGCCGATAACAAGGTTGGCCCAATTCGGATTGATTTTGGTAAATGAAATGCCTTTGTTCACGATGGAAAAGGTCAATGTGCCAATAAAAATGCCCATTACCGAGCCAAAGCCACCGCTCAATAGGACACCGCCAACAACGATGCTGGCAATCACATTGAAGATATAGCTCATGCCGCCGGACACTTGCGTGGTGTTAAAGAGAATTGCACCACACATGCCGACAAAACAGGCGGAAACCGCCGAAAAGACAAAGAGCATTATGGTTACGCGTTCCGTCGGCACACCAGCATTGCGCGCCGATGTTTTATCGCCGCCCATGGCGTAAATCCAATTCCCGAAGCTTGTCTTGTGGAGAAGAAGGCCGAATACACCCACCAGAATAATCCACCATGCGATGATGACCTGATGGCTGTTGTTAATGAGCTGGCCAAAGAGGAATTTGGCCCAAGCCGGTGCCTGCAATGGGATGCTGGCATTACCGGCCAAGTGCATCGCAGCCCACAGGACGATACCCTGCATTACGGTTAACGTTCCAAGGGTAATCAGGAGAGACGGCACTTTGGTGCTGGTGGATAAAATGCCATTAACAAGGCCTACAATGACACCGAGAGACAAAGCGCCGAGCATGCCGATTTCAATGGGTAAACCGTAGGTGCCTGATAAAAGTGCCGTGGTAATGGCGCCCGCCGGGATCATCGCACCAAACGAAATATCAATTTCGCCCGCCACCATCAAAAGTCCGACAGGAAGCGCAACGATACCAAGATTGGCTGCGAAGTTGAGCCAACTCGCCGCCGATACCAATGCTAAGACGTCCGCGCGGCCGACAAGAACATAAAAGGCGACGGTTGCAACGAGGCTCAAGACCGATGCCGCGGCCGGGCTCCTAAAAAGATTTCGGATCAATACCATCACCGCGTCCTCACTTTTTTGCCATTGAGCTGAAACTTTGAGCAAAGTTACGGAAGCTGTCGTTCGTGAGAACCGCGATCAGAAACATCCCTCCGATCACGATGGAAACCAGATTGGTGTCGAGGCCTGAATAAAAAACGCCCTGAGTAACAACCGAAAAAATCGTCGTGCCGAGAGCAATCCCGATCACTGACCCGGCACCACCGGTTAGCGATACGCCGCCAATTGCGACACACATAATCGAGTTGAAAATGAACGAACTGCCGGCCGCGACCTGCGCATTGCTATTGGCGATGATTTGAATGACACCGACAAAGGCTGAAACAACACCTGACAGCATATAGAGCTGAACGGTCAAACGTTTGGTCGAAATTCCCGCATTGCGGGCGCTCTCAGCGTCGCCGCCCATTGCAAACACGCCATTTCCCCAAGGACTAACATGGAGCAGGTAATAGAAAAGCGCGATACCGCCAATCCACCAGAAAATCCCAACACGGAACATGCCACCTAGCGCTTCGCCGAGGATTGATTTTGTCAGCGGATCGGCAACTAGGAAGACACCTGTTGATCCCTTGATCAAAACGGTCAAACCCAAAGCAAGCCCCATCGTCCCGAACATCGTGCCGATGGTAATGATAAGCGAGGGAACGGTCGTGCGCGTCACCAACATGCCATTGATGAAGCCGATTAAGAGGCCAACAGCCAGACCGCCCGCGATCCCTACAGGGATCGGCAATTGATAATGGTTAGAAATGAGCGCAACGGTCAGGCTCGAAGCTGGCACAACCGAACCGACCGAGATATCGAGAAAGCCTGCAATCATCAGCAAGCCGACAGGCAGCGCAATAATTCCTACTTCCGCTGCAACATTTAGCCAGCTCGACCAGCCCTGCGCACCAACAAAATTCTGGCCGCCAAGAACAGCAAAGGCCGCATAGGCCACAAGCAACCCAAACAGGGTTCCTGCTTCCGGATGTCTCAAGAATTGTGCCATTGCTGAACTCCGCGCCGCCTTGGCGAATGCCATCGTCTAAGACTTATCAATCGGGATCGATTGGCAAGCGAATTTCAGACAGCTGTGGCCGCCCAACACAGGTTGGACGGCCACCTCTTTTACATAGATTAGCGAGTGCCCTGCTTGGCACCGGCCATCGTCGCGTCGATCGTCTTTGAATCGACAACACCCGGACCCGTCAGGATTTCGCGTGTGGCGATCGTCAGGCCGTAATTAATATAGCCGTTGAGGATCGATACCGCATAGAAGCCCTGCTGATAGCCCTGCTGATCAATGGCGCAGGCTTGTTTGCCAGACTTGATCTGGTTCAGAATGCCTTCGTCAAAGTTGATGCCGCAAAGCTTAACTTTGCCATCCATCTTTGCAGCAGCGATACCTTGAGCCGCACCGATTGCGTCAAGATTGGCCGTTGTGAAGGCAGCATCCGTGTTCGGATGGGTCGTGAGATAGGCCTTAAAGGCTTCAGCAACGGCCGCAACATTGCCTTCTGCCGTTGCCGGCAGAGGGATCACATCATAGCTCGCGCCATTTTTTGCAAGGCCCTCTTTGAAGCCGCTGCAATAGTCTTCAATGTTCTTCGCGCCAGGTAGCGAGTTGATGCAAACGCCGTGCTTTGCGCCAGCCTTGGAAACATATTCACCACCTGCAACGCCGGCATTGTAATCAATAGCGCCAACATAGTTAAGCGCGCCAAGCCGATCGGCCGCCTGAATGCCGCCCGCATTGTAAACAACGAGTGGAATCTTCTTGTCGACAACCGCCTTGAAGGCTGGATCCATGGCATCCGGCACCCAATCAGGGCCGACAACGCCCGTTGCGCCTTGCGCAATGGCCTGACGGATCAATTCGGCCGCATCAACGCCGAGGTTGTCGTAGTTCTGTGGTCCGAGCCAAGTGACGCTGCCACCTTGGGCTTCAACAACTTTTGCAGCATCTTCTGCGCCGCGCTTCACAATGCCCCAGAAAGGATCATCGGGTTTACCACCGATCACAAAAATCTTAGCACCAGCGGCTTCTGCTGCGGTGCCCATTCCGATTGCAGCCAAGGTGATCCCTGCAACTGCAGCAATAATGCTCTTCTTCATTTCACTTCCTCCCAAAGTTACCGTCTATATTGACGGATTCATGTCGTCATGAATTTCATGAATTAAGTCGCGCCACCTTCTTTTCGTAGCGCTCGTCCATTTTGGCTTGGGCTTCTTTCGAGCCGTCATGCCAAGTACCGAACCAGTAATCCAAAGGTATCAGGCCATCAGCACCATAATTTACCTCGAAATATTTATGGTGAAGGTAATGCAGATAGGCATGGCTATCGAGAGCGGTTTCATCTGAAAGCTCAAGCTTATCAAAGCCTATATGGCCATTCAGCGCGCCATAGCCTGCCATATGCAATTGAAAAAGCGCGATGAGCGGATTGGAAGGCAAAACAAGGTGCCACCAAATAACGCCATGATACAAAAAGGTCTCGACCGGATGCATCGACAGCGACGACCACGGTGACGGGTTGATCGAATTATGATGAACGGAATGAATCCATTTATAGAAGAATGGAATATGGATTACGCGGTGAATGACGAAGAAATTGACTTCGTGAATCAAGGGCGTCGCAAAGAGCAGCAGCGTCAACCAAACAGGGTGCTCCGACCAATTGAGCCAATAGACATAATGATTGGCGTAGCACCACAGCATCAGCACTTCGACAAGCGTCCAGAAGACGATTCCGGAAAGATAGCTGCGAAGGAAATTATCAATATTTTGGCTTTTGAACCAAAAAACGTCGGATGGTTGCTCGGACGGAAACTTGGCGTTGTACTTAAAACGCGTACCCTGTCTGCGTTTCACATAATAAACGAGTTCGATACTGCCATAGAGCAAGAAAATGCCGAGCCCATTGACAGCATAAAGCCACAGCGCCCAATCCCAGCTCAGCGTTTTCATCACCTCCCAATCGGGAAGAATGAAATGCCAATAGAGCAGCGTAATGGCCATATGAAATGCGTTCCATGGCCAGACATAATCGATGAGAAACTTGCCCCATTTGCGAAGGTCGAAGGGCGTCTTCCAATAAAATGCGATCTCAGGGTGATGCGACGGGGACCAATCTCCACGCTTGTTGCGGGTCCCTGATCTGAGATCGTCCATGATATATCCACCCACTTCGTTGTTTCTAAAAAATTGACATAATGAAACTTTCAATTCAATCTGAGATACGAAACAGCACTCATTTTATCTCATTTATATTATTTTTGACGCTGCAAATTGAAACGTTTGAACTATTCGGGAGTCAAAATGACACGAATTACGATCAAGGATTTGGCCCTTGAGGCTGGCGTATCGGTTTCAACGGTGAACCGGATCCTGGGCGGCGACGAAGGCGTTAAGGCAGCTACAGCACAAGCCGTGAAGGATGCTGCGAACCGGCTCGGCTATCACGGGGTGCGGACGATTGACCATCGAATCTCGGCGCAAAAGCCCAAATTCAAGTTCGGTTTTTTACTCCTGCAGCCGACGAGGACATTTTACAAAATGCTAGGCGCTGCGTTGCAGGCCGCATCGGCTAAGGTCGAAACGCACCACATCGAGCCCCACATTGTATTTGCGGAGGATTTATCGCCCGATATTTTTGCCGCCAAATTGCTCGAACTTGGCGAGACCTGCGATGCTATTGGCGTCGTAGCACCCGTTCATCCGCAGATTAATCGGACGATTGATACGCTGACATCCAACGGGACACCGATTTTTGCTTTAATCTCGCAATTATCGGCGACAGGAAGCTTCAACTATATCGGCCTCGACAATTGGAAGGTCGGCCGAATGTCCGCTTGGGCCTTCCATAAGTTTAGCAAGGCTCCCGGTAAAATCGGCATTTTGGTCGGCAATCATCGGTTCCGATGCCAGGAAATGAACGAAGCGGGCTTCCGTTCCTATTTCCGCGAATTCGCGCCTGAGTTTCAATTGATTGAATCAATCCCTACCTTCGAGACACGCTCGGTTGCTGAAGAGGTGACCGAACGGTTACTCGCCCAAAACCCAGATCTCAGCGGTCTGTTTATATCGGGTGGCGGAATATCTGGCGCACTCGCAGCGCTAAGGGCTAGCGGAAAATCAGGCCTTATCGATTGTGTCGGCTATGAGTTGATGGAGTCGACGCGAGAAGGCTTGCTGGATGGCACATTATCAATGGTGATTGCCCATCCCCTGCAAAGGCTCGCTGAAATGACCATTGAGGCAATGACGAATGCCAAATTGGAAGGCGCAGCCTCCACGGTGCAAACAACGATCCTGCCATTCGATATTTTTACGCGAGAGAACATCTGAATAGGCAGACAATTGCTATAGCCTGCCGACACAGTTGAGCAACTGTATTAACGCACAGGCGTAATACTTCAGATGCAAGAGTGGTAGAGATTTTTTGGTAGCGGAGGGAGGCTACGGTCTATACAGCACCTTTTGGATTATATTGTAATAATGCTAGATTTTCCTATTAAATTATTGAAAAATAATAAAAATAAAAAATATCTAAATTAAATTCCCCTCAATCAACAGCCCTATGAATTCGCCTGCATTCTGTTAACCCGGCACACAATCCCTAACTCTGCAGTATATTAGCGCAGGCCAAATGCTGGTCGTTTTGTCATAATAAAAATACCAATCGTCGTCGATCGTTATGCGCAAAAACAACTCACTCCATAACAATCACAATAGCAGAGCCTTGCGTAAATTGTTCCGCCTACCAATTCAACGCGGCCGTATGAACCGGCGCATCCCATAACTTGATCGTTTCATCGTCTAATGCCGTGAGCGTGACCGAACAACCCGCCATTTCGAGCGAGGTGACATAGGAGCCCGTGAGGCTACGGGCGACCACAAGCCCTCGCCCGGACAGGATTCGCCGAACAGCATTGGCCATCAGATACAGCTCCATCGAGGGCGTTCCACCAAACCCGTTAACGAGCAGCAAGACTGGTGAGCCGCTTTTGATTTCCAAATCGCCGAGTATAGCGCCCGTAAGCTCGGCAGCGATATCGTCAGCACTGGCGAGTTTCACACGGCGACGTCCTGGCTCGCCATGGATTCCGACGCCCATCTCCATCTCATCATCAGACAGCGTAAAGGTAGGCTTTCCTGCCGCCGGCACTGTGCAAGAGGTTAACGCCACGCCCATCGAGCGAGTTCGGCTATTCACAGAGCTCCCGAAGCTTTGTAACGCCTCAAGATCGCGCCCTTCTTCTGCGGCCGCTCCGACAAGCTTTTCGACAATCAGCGTACCTGCCACGCCACGCCGCCCGGTTGAATAGGTGGAGGTCTCAACTGCCACATCATCATCGGTAATGACGGTCTTCACGGCTCCGGACGCCATTTCAGCCGCCATCTCAAAATTCATAACATCGCCTTCATAATTCTTGACGATGTAGAGTACACCTGCCCCGGTATCGACAGCCTGAGCAGCAGCGAGCATTTGGTCGGGTGTTGGCGAGGTAAATACTTGGCCCGGACAAGCCGCATCCAGCATACCATGACCAACAAAGCCAGCGTGCAAAGGCTCGTGACCTGCGCCGCCGCCGGAGATCAACGCAACCTTGCCTTGTTTCAAAGTTTTGCGGCGAATAAATTTATGCTCCTCGCCAAGAGAAACAAGATCGGAATGGGATGCTACGAATCCATCAAGGGCTTCGGTTAGTACCGTATCGATTGAGTTGATGAGCTTTTTCATGATTAGCCTCCCTTATATATTTTCTTTTAACGTTTATTGCCCGTTTCATCGGTAACGCGAAATAGATTGCGGGCTATGGTTTCAAACATCGTATCGATAGCTGCATTTTTTTCGCCTTCGCCAAGGTCCGGAACCTCAAGGCTGATGCGACGGGTTGCGGGCTTGGAACTCACAAGGCGGATTCGGCCCGGATGTGCGCGACGATATAATTCCAAAAAAGATCGCTTCTGTGAATCTGAAAAATGGCAAACCTCGAACAATATATCGAGATGTTGAGCCGGTATGGGCATCGGATAGGCAGGGTTAGCAATCTGAGAAACGAACGAACGGTTTTTACCAAGCGCTGCGGATAGGCGTTGTCGTGTGCCGGATGGCCTGAGATCGAGAACCTTTTTTAATAGGAGTTTGTATTCCGGAATAGCGGACGAATCCCCTCTTTGGGCTATCGCGGCATTCATGGCGTAACCACGTCACCCGATAGTGACGTCTCAGAGATGATAAGCTTGGCGCGTGCCACCATGCTGGGGGCCATAGAGAGGCACCGAATACCCGCATTTAACAATAAGGGTATCAGAGCAGGATCACCTCCTGCATCACCGCAAAGACTGACCTCGCGTTGCATGTCTTTACCCTGGGCCGCAATCATCGCTATCAGCCGTAAGACTGCGGGATGTTTCGGATCGGCGAGATCGGCAACAGCACCAATATCACGCCCGGCGGCCGTTACATATTGAGTGAGATCGTTTGAACCGATGGAAAAGAAATCCGCATCAAACAAATCCATCGCGAGCGCAGCGGCAGGAACCTCAACCATCATTCCTATTGGCGGCAATGCGGCAGCAACCCCTCGCGCTTTCAGGCTATCGACTTCTTCAGCCATCATATGCCTAACCGTCGCAAGCTCCGACGGAATAGTGACCATGGGCGCCATAACTTTAATCGGACCATGCGAAGCCGCGCGCGCCAGTGCGCGCAATTGAACACGGAACAGATCTGGCCGAAGAAGGGATAAACGAATACCGCGCACTCCTAAAAAGGGATTGCTCTCACCATCAAACGTCAAATTCTTAATCGGCTTGTCGCCACCCGCATCTAAGGTACGAATCGTAACCGGTCTTCCGGAAGCCCATTCTACAAGACGTCGATAAACCCGATATTGCGCATCTTCATCCGGAAAATTTTTGTCATCATTGAATAAAAACTCAGTACGAACGAGGCCAATTCCATCGCACAGCGCCGGCGAGATCGCATCGAGTTCAACGGGATCAGCAACATTAATCAATATCGTTACCGCTTCACCCGTCTTTGTCTTAGCATCGTCTAGAAGAAGCTTTGCTGCCCGCGCCGATACGGTATCTTCTTCCGCGCGTCGGGCGATGAATTGATCAAGCGATTGCTGATCCGGCGACAAGATGGCTTGGCCAGCGCCACCGTCAATGAGAGCAATACCATGGATTGAACGAGGCAAATCGCCTAATCCAACAATCATGGGCACACCACGCGCGCGCGCAAGCATAGCAACATGACTTGTCGGGCTGCCCTCGGAAAGCAAAATTGCACCGCCCTTTGACCAATCCATGCCCAGAAACCGAGAAGGTTGTAGATCACGCGCCATAAGGATCGCGCCCGGTGGCGTCGCTGCGAATGACAAACCACCTGACAACATGTCTAATACGGTATCGCGAATATCTTCTAAATCAGCTGAGCGTGCTCGAAAATACTCGTCATCAGCCGATCGATAGGTTTCAATTTCCTGATCCATCGAATAACGCCAGGCAACGTCCGCTGCCTTTCCTTCTGCTATATCAGCAAACGCCATTTCGGAAAGCGCATCATCCTCAAGCATCGCAACTTGAAAGCCCAATATATCCACAGCATCGCCATCTGCCGACGCGGCCATATTCGCTAAAGCTTCGCTTGCAGATGTAATGGCATCTCTTAATGCTTTCGCTTCAAGAGCTGGGTCCCCCGTCGATGCGCGGCTTACACGTTTATCCGGAAGCACATAAAGCTGGCCCTCGGCGAAGCCCGACGATGCAGGACGTCCCGAGAGGCGAATCTCAGCCATGGCCTTCTTCCTCGGCTTCATCAAAGCGACGCTCGACAAGATCAACAAGGGCGGCAACGGCGGAAACGGCATCTTCGCCAGACGCTTCAAAATAGAGCGTGGTTCCTTTAGGCGCCTTTACGCGCATGATTTTAACCGGGCTTTTCGCATCAATCCAAGGACCCGTCGGTTCTGTGGCAACAGAAACAATCGCCTGATAGGTTTTCGCCAATTGCGTTAGTTTGACGGACGGGCGAGCATGCAAGCCCACCGCATTGGTTAGCAAGGCCGAGCCGCGCGTTGTTTCCTCATGCGAAGCAGAAGCTTTGTGAGCGGTCATTGGGGATATAATTCCTCGGCTGTCTGTTTTACGATATCGAGTGGAGACCCACCCGACGCCTCAGTCGCAGCAATGACGGCACCCTCGACAATCGGTGCATTGCATATCGCAATCCGCTTTTGGCGAGCCTCATCTAGCATCTCAATGGCCATTTCACTATTCGTTTCCGCGCCACCCAGATCCACCAAAATCGCAACACCAGCCTCAGACCAAGCGGCATCAATCGCGGCGAGGATATGTCCTACATCGGTACCAAGCCCGCCATCGCTATTGCCCCCTGCCCACGCAAGAGGCACTTCATCACCCACCATTTGCCGCACCATATCCGCCGCACCTTCTGCAACCTTGGCGGAGTGGGATACGATTACGATACCAACATTAGCCAATTTATGCTCCTAGGACCGTCGTAATCGTTTCAATTAAAAGCTGTGATGAACGCGCACCCGGATCCATATGACCAATGGACCGATCGCCTAAAAATGAAGCACGTCCGCGAATAGCTTTCATCGGAACCGTTGCTTCGGCCGCAGCCTGAGCAGCCAATGCCAGTCCGGTACCACCACCGGTAACCCACACGCGATGGACAGGGATAAGGACATCGAGCATCGTCTTCTGGCCCAGCTCGGATTTGCCACGGGCTTTGACAGCCTCTATCGCCGAAGCAAAAGCAGCAGAGGCTGAAAGCAAACTCGGCGTATCGTCTATTTCTTTGGCAAGCGCCATAAACAGTGTACCATAGAGGGGACCAGACGCGCCTCCAACTTTCATAACAAGTTGAGTGCCTATTGCTTTCAGCATATCCGGCAAAGGTTTATCAGAAAGCACCGTAGCATCCGCCAATAAAGCTTCAAAGCCGCGCTTCATGTTAAGTCCGTGATCGCCATCCCCAATCGCTTGATCGAGTGCGGTCAACTCCTCGGCATGGCGGATCATACACTCCGCGCAGGCCGTAATGAGTTTTAGCTTAGTTTCCTTATCCATAGCCCCTTATCCTATGCTCGGACGCGATTGCCAGCACCGTCAAAGTACAAAGGCAACGCCGGCGTGAGCCGGACCATATCACCCGTCTTCAAACCAGAATCGGGGTCGCTCAATGTCACGACATCGTGATTTTGAACATCGATATGGAGATAATCTTGATCACCCAGATGCTCGACCCACGTCACCTTACCCATCGCAGAAGCGGAATCGGACCGCGCAATTTTTAAATGCTCGGTACGCAAGCCAATGGTCTTGGCCGCTGAGGGCGCACTTAAACCTGGAAACACCGAAAGCGGCAGAAAATTGATTGCTGGCATACCAAGACGAGACGCAACATACATATTGACGGGATCAGTATAAATTTCGCGTGGCGTTCCCACTTGCACCAGTTGGCCGCGATCCATAACGCCGATGCGCGTTGCGAGCGTCATAGCTTCAATTTGATCATGGGTCACATAGAGTATGGTTGCTCCCAAAACCGTTTGAATGCGTTTAAGCTCAACCCGAAGGTCGCCCCGCAATTTGGCATCAAGCGACGACAGAGGCTCATCCATCAGATAGATCGACGGTGAACGCACAAGGGCACGCGCAATCGCCACGCGTTGCATTTGACCACCCGACAGACGGGTCGCCTGATTGTTCAACTTATCATCGATGCGCACCAAGGCCGCAATCTCGCGAACCTTCGCATCAATATCAGCCTCTTTCATGGCGCGGATCGGCGAGCGTAGCGGAAACGCCAAATTTTCGTAAACCGTTAAATGCGGATAGAGCGAATATTGCTGAAAGACAAAGGCAACATCCCGATCGGAAGGTGGCGTTGTCGTGGCATCCCATCCCCCGATCGCCACAGTTCCTGCATCGGGCTGCTCAAGCCCTGCTACAAGTCGGAGCAAGGTTGTTTTTCCAGCACCCGTTGGGCCCAGCAAAACAATGAATTCGCCATCACCGATAGTTAATGAAACATCTTGAATGGCCTTAGTTTGACCGAAGGCTTTATGAAGCCCCGATAGAATAACTTCAGCCATGAACGCCTCCTTCATGCAAGGCGCTTTTCAATACGCGACCACTCGACTTGTCAAAAACAGAGAGTTTTTCCGGTCTGAAGCTTAACCCAACATGTTCACCCAAGCTGGCCTTCATATCGGCCGATATACGCGCCCTAACCATACCGCGTTTTGTTGTGACCGTCACGATTTGTGTTGTGCCTAGATATTCCACACCAAACACCTCACCACGAAGTGTCGATTGATCTGACAGTGAAACATGCTCCGGCCGAACGCCTAAAACGAGATCGCTCTCACTCACCGATACGCGCATCGCCGGAATGCCAATCTTGGTCCCATCAATGGCCAGTTCCGAAGCGCCCGAAGCAAGCGCAGCATGGGTATCCAAGAAATTCATTGATGGCGATCCAATAAAATCAGCCACAAACAAAGAAGCTGGACGATCGTAAATTTCCCGTGGGCTACCTAGTTGCTCGATAAGACCATTATTCATAACGGCAATCGTATCCGCCATCGACATGGCTTCAAGCTGGTCATGCGTAACATAGACAGTCGTAGCCTTTAGTCGATTATGAAGCGCACGAAGCTCACCGCACATGACATGGCGAAATTCTGAATCAAGTGCACCGAGCGGCTCGTCCATTAAGAACGCCTTCGGCTTCCGCACGATCGCCCGACCCAAGGCGACACGTTGGCGGTCGCCCCCCGAAAGTCCGGAAACAGGCTTATCAAGGAGATCGGTAATCCGAAGAATTTGTGCCGTTTCCTCTACCCGCCGACGGATTTCAGAACTTGATAATCCATCACATTTGAGTGGAAAACCAATATTGGCACGCACATTCATATGAGGGTAAAGTGCAAAAAGTTGGAACACGAATGCGATATCACGTTCGGATGCACGACGGAACGTAACATCATCTCCGCCAAGAAGAATTTCGCCATCTGTAGGCAATTCCAGCCCAGCAATCATGCGCAAGGTGGTCGTTTTACCACAACCCGACGGACCCAAAAGGCAAAAGAATTCGCCGTCCTTAACGGTAAAGCTTGAATCGCGGACAGCAACAAAATCGCCAAAATTCTTTTTAAGATGATTGACCCTAATCTCCGCCATCATTCACTCCGGAAATTTCGAGACAATGACGAACATCACAACACCCGTTAATGTTGTAAGGAACGACCAAGTATAAAGGGCCAACGCAAAAGGCTGCATGAGCATAAGAACGCCAGCACCGATAAACGCGGTTGCAGCGGTTTCCCAGGGGCCGCGGCGAAAGATTCGCCCTATAAGACTTTTTTGAGACATCTCGGTCATTTGCGTACTGCTCCAAACGTAATACCTCGCAAGAGGTGCTTACGTAGCAAAATCGTGAACACAAGAATTGGAATAAGGAACAGAGTAGTACCTGCTCCCACGGCGGGCCAATCCATGCCGCCTTCTCCGATAATGGTTGGAATGAAGGGTGGCGCCGGTTGCGCATCACCCGAGGTCAACAAGACCGCAAAGGCATATTCATTCCACGCAAAAATCATGCAAAAAATGGCTGTGGCGACAATACCTGTTGTAGCTTGCGGTAGAACAACTTTTCTGAAAGCCTGCAACCGAGTGTAGCCATCAATCATCGCGGCTTCTTCATATTCGCGCGGAATTTCGTCGATGAATCCTTTGAGCAACCATACGGCCAGCGACACGTTAACCGCCGTGTAGAGCAAGATCATACCGATTTTGGTGTCAGATAGACCAAGCTCGCGATACATAAGGTAAATTGGAATTGCGACCGCAATAGGCGGCATCATTCGGGTTGATAGAATAAAGAATAAAAGATCGTCTTTGAGCGGCACTTTAAATCGAGAAAATCCATATGCAGCGATTGTTCCCAAAAATACCGACAACGCTGTAGAACCAAAAGCGATAACGAGTGAATTAAAGAAACGTTTGGTAAAATTAGATGGACCAACAATCACCATATTACGTTCACGCGTCACTTTTTCACACGCCGTCGTTGCCGGCGGCAATGTTGCCAAAAATTCAGGCGTCTGACGCGTCTGATTGGTAAACAGATTGCAATACCCCTCAATGGTTGGGGTGAACACAATCTTCGGCGGATAGCTGATCGAGTCAGGCGGCGATTTAAGGCTGGTAACCACGATCCAAAACAGTGGGATCATGGTGACAAGGGCATAAACCACAACCAAGACGGATGCGACGAGCTTAGATGTGCTGCTCGGCTCGACAACGGAGTGGGCGGTTGAACTACGCGCGCTCATCGGCTTTTCACCTGGTTGAGGGCTTTAACATAGATGTTGGCAAGGCCAAACACGGTGACGAATAGAATTATGGCGAATGCGGAAGAAAAACCGGTACGCCATTTTTCGAAAGCTTCTCGCTTCAGCGTGATCGAGGCCACTTCTGTAGTGGAACCAGGACCACCCGACGTCAGCAAATTCACCATATCGAACATTTTGAAGTTTTCGATGCCACGGAAAAGCACCGCTAACATGATGAACGGCAAAGCCATGGGAATAGTGATGGACCAGAATTGCCGCCAGGTTGATGCACGATCAACCTCTGCTGCTTCATAGATGTAATCTGGAATAGAGCGAAGTCCCGCCAAGCAGATCAGCATCACATAGGGTGTCCACATCCAGGTATCGACAATGATGATGGACCAAGGCGCTAATGTAACGGAACCAATCATCTCAAAGGAGGAGGGATCAACGCCCGTGAAAAAGGAGATGATATAATTAAACAGGCCAATTTGCGGTTGATATAGAAACCGCCAAAAATTACCCACTACAGCAGGAGACAACATCATCGGAATAAGGATAATGGTCGTCCAAAATCCATGTCCACGAAATTTCCGGTCAAGCAAATAGGCCAAGGTAAAACCAATCAAGGTTTGCATTGTAATTGTCCAGAAGACGAAATGCGCGGTTGATTGCATCGCGGCCCAAATATCGGGATCCGTCAAAATAGAGGTGTAATTATCGAGTCCAATACCCTTGACGACAGCATTAGTCCGGTTGGCTCGAAAATCGGTGAACGAAAGCCTAATCGTCCAAATCAATGGAAAAATATTGATTGCAAGCAGCAAAATCATCGTGGGAGTAATAAATAGCCACGCAATCGCCTTATCCGAAAGTCCGCGCACGCGTGCAGCAAGCTTAGGAGGTGTAGCGGTCGCAAGACGGTTTGCTAATGCATCGGGAATATGGTTGCCGGTCATTGTCGGATCCCAGAAATCGCAGGGCGAAAGCTTGAGGAAGACGGGGCGAACAGTGCCGCCCCGTCTCTGAGCGAATGGAGATCGACTTAGAGCTTGCCGTCGTCCTTAAACACCTTGGTCCAATCCTTGATGATGCCATCAAGAGCTTCCTTTGCGGTGCCCTTATCAGCAACAACATAGTCATGGATACGCTTCTGTTCAGCGAGCAGCAACTGAGCGTAGGAAGGCTCTGCCCAGAAGTCGACAACCTGACCCATTGCCACAAGGAAGTCTGCAGCGAATGGAGCCGTCTTGGCGAAGCCTGGGTCATTCAACACGGCTTTATGTGCTGAATATCCACCAAGCGACCACCACTTCTTTTGGATTTCTGGATTGGCAAACCACTTGATGTAGGCAAGCGCTTCAGCCTGGTTTGGTGAATAAGACACCACAGACAAGCCCTGTCCGCCAAGCTGCGAACCAGAGCCAGCTGGGCCCTTAGGATTGACGAAGAAGCCAATCTTGTCGCCACCAACCTTCTCGTCTTTGTAAAGACCAGGGAAGAAGGCGAACCAGTTCATCTGAAGTGCAACCTGACCCGATTTGAACGCATCGAGACCTTCACCCATATAGGCGTCGGTATAGCCGGGAGGTGTGCAGCACTTATAAAGCGCCTTATAGGCTTCAAGGCCCTTAACCGCGCCGGCAGAGTTTACGAAACCTTCCATTGCGTATGGCTTCTTCGGGTCATCATATTTGAAGCCATTTGGATAGAGGAAATTCGAGACACCCATGGTGATGCCTTCAGAACCACGCTCGGTGAAGATGGCGGCGCCGTAAACTTTCTTACCATCCACATCACGGCCTTGGAAGAATTTCGCAATATCTGTCAACTCGTCGAGCGTCTTAGGCACTTCGAGCTCACGGTTATATTGCTTCTTGAATTCGGCGCGCAGTTCTGGCTTTGCAAACCAGTCTTTACGGTAGGTCCAACCCAACGCGTCACCCATTGCTGGGAGCGCCCAGTAGTTAGGCGTGCCCTTTGGCCATTCGGAATAGCCGAGCACGGTTGCTGGCATGAAGTCATCCATTTTGATGCCTTCTTTGCCGAAGAAGTCGTTCAACTTGACGTAGTGGCCGTTCTCAGCCGCACCACCGATCCACTGCGAATCGCCGATGAGAAGATCGCAGAGCTTACCCTTCGAATTCAATTCGTTGAGCATACGGTCGGCGAAATTCGGCCAAGGAACAAACTCAAATTTCATATCCACACCGCTCTTAGCGGTGAAGTCCTTTGATAATTCTACGAGCGCATTTGCAGGATCCCATGCAGCCCAGCAAAGCGTAATAGTCTTGGCCGATGACGCCGTCGGAGCCACTGCCACAAAGGCAGAAGCTGCGAGCGCAATCGCACTAGCAACGAGCTTTCTCATAAAGTTTATCTCCCTTCGGTAGACGCGGCCGCCCCCGATTTGACAACCGGAAGTCTTTTTTATCCGCGCGCAAAAACGTTTCCCGCCCGAAAGACGCTCGAATTTTGCTACCCGATCCGTCCACAGGTTTGTTTAGTAAATTATAGTTTACTAAACTAAACAAGTAGCTATTTTAATAATTGCAGAAAAATCTTTCAATGGCCCGCCATGGCCAGACGGAGAAATTTCGGGACTTGATTCAGTCAGATTTGAGTGGCTGAATTGGCGCTAATTCATAAAGCCGACAGGCAAAAAACTACTATGGGGGAGAAAAAAATGGCGAGTAACGTCAAAGGACCGGCTCTTTTTTTGGCGCAATTTGCCGGAGACGCAGCACCCTTCAATTCATTCGATTCGATTTGTAAATGGGCAGCAAGCTTAGGGTATAAAGGCGTGCAAATTCCAACTTGGGATGGGCGCCTGTTTGACCTAAAAAAGGCTGCATCGTCCAAAACCTATTGTGACGAGATTGCAGGTATTGCTCAAAAGCATGGGCTCGCTATCACTGAATTATCGACCCATTTACAAGGCCAGCTTATCGCCGTTAATCCGGCATTTGATGAAGCCTTTGACGCATTCGCTCCTGCCGAAGTGCACGGCAAGCCAAAAGCACGACAGGCTTGGGCGGTTGATCAACTTATGCTTGCGGCGCAGGCGTCCAAACATCTTGACCTCCATGCAACTGTCACTTTTTCCGGCGCACTTGCATGGCCCTTTGTATATCCTTGGCCGCAACGTCCGGCGGACATGGTTGAAACAGCATTTGCCGAACTCGCAAAACGCTGGAAGCCGATTCTTAATGCCTATGATGAGGTGGGTTGTGATGTCTGCTACGAGATCCACCCGGGCGAAGATTTGTTCGACGGTGCAACCTTTGAAAGGTTTGTTGAAGCGCTAAAGGGGCACAAGCGCGCCTGCATTAATTATGACCCATCGCATTTTGTGCTGCAACAGCTCGACTATCTCGATTTCATCGATATTTATCACGAACGCATCAAAGCCTTCCACGTAAAAGATGCAGAGTTTAACCCGACCGGCAGGCAGGGTGTTTACTCCGGCTATGCGAATTGGGTTGATCGTGCCGGACGCTTCCGGTCCTTGGGCGATGGGCAAGTCGACTTTGCCGGAATTTTCTCAAAAATGGCACAATATGGCTATGACAGCTGGGCGGTTCTCGAATGGGAATGTTGCCTGAAACATCCCGAGGATGGTGCACGCGAAGGGGCTGAATTTATTAAAAGCCATTTGATCCATGTAACTGAAAAGGCATTTGACGATTTCGCGGGCGGTGAAACGGATAAAAAGCAGATCAAACGAATGCTCGGCATTCGATAAAAGCCGCGACAACGAGGAACTTTTTTATGGCGATTACAGGAAAAGATGACGGTAGCATCGGCGGTCGCATTCGCCTCGGTATGGTCGGTGGCGGTGAAGGCGCCTTTATCGGTGCCGTTCACCGTTTAGCGGCCAGAATGGATGATCAGTATAGCTTTGTCGCTGGCGCCCTAAGTTCGACACCCGAAAAATCATTGCGCTCCGGCGCCTCCCTCGGCCTCGACCCAAAGCGCGTCTATGGCTCTTATGAAGAGATGGCGAAGAAAGAAGGGCGTCGGAAAGATGGGATTGAGGCAGTTGCCATCGTTACGCCAAACCATATGCATGCTGGTCCCGCGCTAGCGTTTTTAAAAGCCGGCATCCATGTCATTTGCGATAAGCCCTTAACAACCTCCCTCAAAGAAGCGTGGAAACTACAAACGGCAGCAGAAAAGTCCGGCAAGATTTTCGCCGTTACCCATAATTATACAGGCTATCCGATGGTGCGGCAGGCCCGCGCGATGATTGCTGCCGGAGAGCTCGGCGAAATTCGCGTGGTGCAGGTGGAATACCCTCAAGATTGGTTAGCTGAACCGCTTGAGCAAACGGGACAAAAGCAAGCGGATTGGCGGACTGATCCATTGCGCTCTGGTGCCGGAGGATGTATCGGCGACATCGGCACGCATGCCTTTAACCTTGCCGAATTTATAACCAATATACCCGTTGTGGAAGTATCAGCCGAATTAACAACCTTCGTGCAAGGCCGTCGTCTAGATGATGATACGCATGTTCGTATGCATTACGCCAATGGTGCAAAGGGCACGCTCTGGGCGAGCCAAGTCGCTGTAGGCAACGAGAATGCGTTGCGCATTCGCGTCTATGGCACCAAGGGTGGATTGTCGTGGTCGCAAGAAAATCCAAACTATCTTCAGTTTTCGCCCATCGGCAAGCCGACCTATACGATTACACGCGGTGGCGCAGGTTCTGGCGCAGAAGCAGGTCGTATGACGCGCATCCCTCCGGGACATCCGGAAGGATATCTCGAAGGTTTTGCTAATATTTATAGCGAAATTGCCCACGCGATCCGCGCATCACGAAGCGGCACACATCCTGATGCCGCCGTTCTTTTTCCGACGATTCATGATGGTGTCAAAGGGCTAGCCTTCATAGAGGCGGCTGTTGCCTCATCAGAAAAAGCGGGGCGGTGGACAAAACTATAAGGGAAATTCGACGGTGACGAGCATGTCAAAGAAACTACCGCATCGTCTGATACAAATGAAAGAATTCAAAAATAGGGGGAAATAAAATGGCTGCCAATATCTATCCTAAATTGCATAATGCCATGTGGCCCGGCCTCGTCGGCAAAGGCGGTGACTCAGAACCACCTATTGATCTAGATACGATGTTATCCATGACTGCGAAGGCCGAAGTCAACGGTGTGAAATTTGACGGCGTTGATCTATTCCTCGCTGATCCTCACACAAGCATCGATTCGTCGCCGGACGAGATAAAAAAGCTGGGCGATAAAATTTCTAATTTAGGCTTGGCCGTAGGAACCGTAATCGCGCCGGTCTGGCCACCTGTCGGTGGCGGCTCGGCAATGGGCAACGCTACCGATCGTAAGCAATTTGTTGAAATGGTGCGCAAGGCATGTGCGATCGGCAAACAGCTCAAAGACCATGGCGTCAGAAAATATGGCGTTGTTCGCATCGATTCAGCCGCGAGCGTCGAGGATTGGGCAAAAGATCCCGTTGCTAACACAAAGCTGATTGCGCAAACCTTCCGCGAGGCCTGTGACGTAGCCGAATCCTATGGCGAAAGGCTGGCGGCCGAAGGTGAAATCTGTTGGGGCGGAATGCATAGCTGGAAGGCTATGATCGATACGCTCGAAGCCGTCGGGCGCCCAAAAACCCTCGGATTCCAGGCGGATATGGCCCATACGCTCCTTTATACGATGGGCTACAACGCACCTGAATCAAGGCTTCTACCGGAAAACTTTGATTGGAAGGACCAGGCTGTTCTTGACGCGGCTTTAAAACAAATGACCGACAAGCTTCGTCCATGGACTTTCGATTTTCACGTAGCGCAAAATGATGGCTCAGTATTTGGCTCAGGCTCGCATGATAAGACCGGTCGTCACTGCCAAGTGAAAGATCCGAATGGAAAGCTCGATGTAACCAAGCATGCGGGTTTATGGCTTCGCGACGGATCCGGGAATCTAACCAAAGCGTTCCAACATATGTGTTGGGATGGCTGCATGTTCCCCAATGCCGTCATGATGCAACAACAAACATGGAACGATATTTTAGGCGCGATGATTAAGGTGCGCGACGCCCATGGTTGGCAGGCTTAAGGAAAGGACTAGAGGATTATGAGCAACAAGAAGCCACTAAATGTCGCCGTCGTCGGCTATGGATTTATGGGCCGCACGCATTCAAATGCCTTCAAACAGGTTAGTCAATTTTTTAGCCTTGAACATAAGCCCATTTTGAAAGCTGTCTGCGGTCGCAACGAGACCAATGCAAAAGCATTCGCTGATCAATGGGGTTATGAGTCTTATGAAACAGATTGGAGAAAATTGATCGAGCGTAAAGATATCGACTTGATCGACATCGCAACCCCTAATGATACCCATGCT